>JAURVK010000174.1 GCA_030655535.1 Methylobacter sp.
CACGAAGAACATGGAGAGCACGAAGTTTTTAATGCCTTGAATTAACGTTGTTATTTTCTCCGTGTCCTTCGTGTTCTCTGTGGTAAAACATTTTTTCAGCCCGATTTGGATAATACTTTCACAGTCTCTCCCGCGTGGGAATGCAGATCGTCTACTTTTCCAAGCCGATAAAATCCCAAACCTTATGCGAAAGGGTTGCGTCTTTATGTTCGGGCACCGGCGGACCATTCGGATAGTTTAGCTCATAGACCCGGGCAGTATCTTTGGCAAGATCCGGCAGTTCAAGTTTAGTGTACGCCTCCTGCATAATTTGCAAGGCATAAGGCACTGCCGGGGTGCGCTGGTATTTGTCAACGACGGTAGACGCCCTGTTGATAGCGGCAACATACGCTTTGCGCTTCATGTAAAAACGGGCGACGTGGACTTCATGCATCGCCAGATTGTTTTTAAGCGCAATCATGCGTAGCTGGGCATCGGCTACATATTTGCTGTTTGGGAATCTGCGCAGCAGTTCGGAAAAATTGTCATAAGCATCACGCGCAGTCCCAGGGTCGCGTTGCGAGGTATCGGTGGGCAGGAAGCGATCGATAAAGCCAATGCCGCGATTGTAATTAACCAGACCTTTTAAATAGTAAGCATAATCGACGCTGGAGCTGCGTGGGTTGATTTTGATGAAACGGTCTGCGGCGGCGATTGCGGCCTCGGGATCAGCATTTTTGTAATAGGCGTAAGCAATATCCAGCTGGGTTTGAGCGGATTCATCGCCGAATGGATAGCGCGATTCAAGCGCTTCGTAGAGCTTGATGGCTTTGTCATAATTGCCGTTATCCAGCGCCGTCTTGGCCTGGTTGCGAAACTTTTCGGCATTCCAGTCGGCGTATTCGTCTTCGGTTTCGGAATCACTGGTGCCAAGGCTTTTAAGCGTCTCACAACCTTGAAGAGACAGGCCTAAACAACAGATAAATAAAAATTTAATTAAAATTAATCGCATAGTGTTAACGACACGTTGTAATATTGTGGGTTTTCTCGCTGGAAATAACTGCGATACTTGAAATGGCTGGAAGTGTCCCGCGAGTATAACTTAACAATGGGTTAATCAGAAGAACTTGTTATGACAAGATTGAAGGAAGAAGTGCCATTCGAAATGGCCGGCATGCGATTAGATCAGGTGCTGGCGGAACTATTTACCGATTATTCGCGCAGCAAACTGCAAACTTGGGTTAAAGCCGGTCGGGTGCAGGTCAACGGGCTTACACTCAAGCCCAAAGACAAACTGGTCGGAGGAGAAACGATAGAGCTGGATGCCGAGGCGGAAATAGTGATAACCGCCGCACCGGAGCCAATTCCATTGGAAATTGTTTTTGAAGATGACAGCCTGCTCATTGTGAATAAACCGGCAGGCTTGGTGGTACATCCTGCGGTAGGAAACTGGAACGGTACGCTGTTAAATGCCCTGCTGAATCATGATGCTCATCTGGAAACCTTGCCCAGAGGCGGTATCGTGCACAGGATTGATAAGGACACCACCGGGCTGTTGATGATCGCAAAAACCTTGCAAGCCCATAACAGTCTGACGCAGCAGCTACAAGACAGGACAATTACCCGTGAATATCAGGCTATTACCCGAGGCCGTATGACCGCCGGAGGTACGGTGGATGAGCCGATCGGCAGGGATCCTGCCGACCGCAAACGCTATACGGTCAGGGAGAATGGAAAACATGCCGTGACCCATTACCGGGTCGGTCAGCGCTTTACTCGCCATACCCTGGTTCAGGTTAAGCTGGAAACCGGTCGTACTCATCAGATTCGGGTTCATATGGCGTATATCCGTTTTCCGTTGTTGGGCGATCAGGTTTATGGCGGGCGCTTTCAAATGCCGCCGGATTGCAGTGAGCAGCTGGAAAAAGAATTACGCAGCTTCAAGCGGCAGGCCTTGCATGCGGCAAAATTGGGTTTACAGCATCCCGTTACCGATGAATATATCGAGTGGGAGCAACCGCTGCCCGATGATATGACCCGACTGCTGGACGCATTAGCGAAAAATGAGCGGGATTAAACAATGGCTGACCCCGGAATGGCCCGCACCTGCAAATATTCATGCGGCGACTACCTTGCGTGTCGGCGGGGTGAGTTGCGGCGTATACAGTAGCCTTAATCCGGCCATGCATGTGGGCGATGACACTGACCTCGTCAAGCAAAACCGGCAGATTATTAAAGATTTGTTGGGATTGCCTGGCGATCCGGTTTGGCTGGATCAAATACACAGCAATCGGGCAGTGCAGGCGGTAACAACCGAACCCTTGCAACAAGCCGATGCCAGCTATACCGCTGAGTCTGGAATTGTCTGTGCGGTGATGACGGCGGACTGTTTGCCGTTGTTGATTTGCTCGACTGACGGAAGCCAAGTGGCGGCCATTCATGGAGGATGGCGGGGCTTGCTGACAGGCGTGATCGGCAATACCGTCAGTGCCATGCAAGATAGCGATTTACTGGTTTGGCTAGGGCCTGCAATCGGCCCAGGCTGCTTTGAAGTCGGCGCTGAAGTCAGGGATGCTTTTTTGGAAAAATCGGCAGCATTCCTATCGGCTTTTAAACAGCAAAGCAACGGCAAGTGGCTGGCAGATATTTATCAACTGGCCCGAATCGATCTGGGCATGTTGGGTATAGATAAGGTTTACGGCGGCGGTTTTTGTACCGGCACCGAACATGACCGTTTTTATTCCTATCGCAGGGATAAACAAACAGGGCGTATGGCTACGCTAATTTGGAGAGCATAAACTAGTGGATTTATTGATATTAATTATCATCTTTACAGCGGTTGGCGGCGTATTAAGCGTTATGGCAGCCGCCGTTTTCTTGTTGTTGCCCGATCATCGCAGGAATGCGGTGTTGCCGCACGGGATCAGTTTTGCGATTGGCGCATTATTGGCGGTTGCCTTTTGGGGATTGATTCCCGAGGCATTTGGGCAAGTTAAACCTGAGCAGTTTCAAGCCTTATCCGGGACAATTTTAGCGGGTATACTCGGTTTTTTCGTATTGGAAAAATTGCTGATTTGGCGGCATTGTCATTCCGGCAGTTGTGAGGCGCACGGCGAAGAAGACGATCACGAACACGCGCATAGTCACAGTCATGGCATGGCTAAGTCAGCCGGGGCGTTGATTATTCTCGGTGACGGTATCCACAATTTTGTCGATGGGGTTTTAATCGCGGCAGCGTTTTTGACCGATGTGCATTTGGGGATAGTGACCAGTCTGGCGGTTGCAGCGCACGAAATTCCTCAGGAAGTCGGCGATTTTGCGATTTTGCTGCACAGCGGTTATTCCAAAAAGAAAGCGCTTTTTTACAATATGCTCGCCAGTTTAACCACTGTTTTGGGTGGCGTGTTGGCGTATTTCGGCTTGGAAGGCTTGCACGACAGCTTGCCGTATTTCCTGGCGTTGGCGGCCTCAAGCTTTATTTATATCGCGGTAGCCGACTTGATCCCGTCATTGCATAAAAAGACCGACATGAAGACCTCGTTGCAACAGATCAGCCTGATTGCTATGGGAGTATTGCTGATTTGCTCATTGCACGGTATTGCTCATAATATGGAAGTTTAAGATAAATTGTAGGGGCGACCGGCCGGTCGACCATTGCGTAAAGGCATGAGTTATTTACAGCGGTTTCAATGTTGGTTAGCAATCAACATAATATTGTCGCTGGAGTGCAGGCTTCGCCTGCTCTGGCAAGCAAAGTTTGCACTCCCAGTGCGCCTATATTGAGTCATCAACTGAATTTGAAAACGCTGTAATTTCATTCCTTAACGTTTTTTCGCTGCCTGGACAAGAGGCTACATCTAGCCAACGTAAAGCATTTCGGATGGGGCAACATGCCCATCCGGCAGAGGGTAACTATTATTTTCTGTCTTTGAGTAAATCTCGAATTTCGGTCAATAAGAGCTCTTCCTTGGAAGGTTCCGGAGCTGCTGTAGGAACCGCCGCTTCTGTTTTTTTAAGGCTATTGAGGAACTTTACGGCCATAAAAATAGCAAAGGCAATAATCGTAAAATCAACCATGCTTTGAATAAAATTGCCGTAATTAAGGGTCACGGCAGGCGCGTTTTCAGCGGCGTCTTTTAGAGTGTATGCCAGCTTGGTAAAGTCTACGCCGCCGATCAATACGCCAATCGGCGGCATAAATACATCGGCAACCAGGGAAGAAATGATTTTGCCGAACGCGGCGCCGACAATGATGCCCACGGCCATGTCTATAGCATTGCCCTTGATGGCGAATTCTTTGAATTCTTGTAACATGCCCATAATCGACTCCTTCATTTTTTGACGGTACCGGCGAGGTGATTTTTGGCCCGAGTCCCCAGATAGAAATTCTGGGGACGAGTGGGTGGACAGCTCGGGTTTTCCTTGGCTTGACAGTGAGAACTTAAGTACTCCTACTTAGTCAATTTAGAAATAACGGGTTCCTGTAACTGTGGGGGCGGCTTGCGTCGCCCCCACATCCAGTTGCTTGACCGTCAGAATAAAGTTGACTGAGCACTCCCCTCTCCACTCCGGTTATTTTTTAAGCTCTTGTTTCTTTTGTTGATGCTGTTCCATCTTTTGTTGGCGGTGCTCCATCATTTGAGCGTGGTGCGCTTTCATCAGCTCCAATTGCTGATTTTTTAACGTTTCTTTTTTGGCGGCGTCTTTCTCTGACAAAATCTGATTTGAGAGGTCATGCATCTGCAGCATATGTTCCTGCATGGAGCGCATATGTTCATTTTTTTGTTCTTCGGTCATGCCGCTCATCATGCCCATTCCTTGATGCATGCCCATTTCTTTCATTGGCATATCGGTTTTTTTCGGATCTGCGGCGGAACTCATCATGCTTATGGGCAGCAACAGTAATAGCACAGCAGTTGATTTATAGAGATGTTTCATCGGGATCACCTTGGTTGGGTTGATTAGGTTAAGGGTTAATTGTATGTGCGATCAACGTTCTGAAGAAATAAAAAGATTGTGTTATTGACGGACGGAAAATAACATCTGTCATTCTAGGTGTATTTGATTGTATTTCAATAGGTTAAAATACCTAGTAGGGGGTGCTGATGCGTAACAATGTCTCATTGATCCTTTATCCGGTTTATAGCTTGTTTTTATTGCCATGAAGGACATGAAGATAATGGAATTGGGCGATTTGTCGAATAAGGCTTTCTAATCAACTTTACTGTAAAGCTATTAAAGCAGAACTAAAAAGTTTTGTTTTATACAATCATCTCTATAGGAAACGCAGCAAGTCAATACAGTGAATTCTTCAAGCCTTTCATGCTCTTCATGGTAAAAACAAATGACATTCCCTGAAATCAACACCCTGCCGTTCCAGCTCGGCTACGCACTACAATGACGGTGTTTCCGTCTGTTCAGCCCTAACAGGCTCTGTTTGAATTGTTCCGCAGGAACCGGTCTGCCAAACAGATACCCTTGAAATACCAGACATCCGTAATTTGTCAGATATTCGCGTTGAATCTCCGTTTCTACCCCTTCGGCAATAACGTTAAGGTCAAGGTTTTTTCCCAGTGCCAGAATGGTTCTGATAATGGCGGAGTCATGATTGTTAAACGCCATATTTCTGACGAATGATTGGTCTATTTTTAGCTGCGCCAAGGGGAGTTTTTGCAGATAAGACAGCGACGAATAACCGGTACCGAAATCATCCAACGAAAAACTGACTCCCAAATCCCTGACAGCATGCATTGTAGCAATGGTGTCTTCCATATTATCCAGAATCACGGACTCGGTAATTTCCAGTTTGAGCAAGGCGGGGTTGGCGCCGGTTTCTGCCAGTATCGTACGCACTTGCTCAATAAAATCAGGCTGATTGAGCTGTCGACTGCTGATATTGACCGCCAATTTCAGCTCGCGGGTTTCAGGGTATTTTGCCCAATCCACCAAGGTTTCGCAGCCTTGTTTCAATATCCAATGACCGATAGGCAAAATCAGACCGGTTTCTTCGGCAAGCGGAATAAATTCGGCAGGAGAAATCATACCGCGCTCGGCCTGATTCCAGCGTATCAGCGCCTCTGCACCAGTCGGCTGTCCAGATACGTCGACCTGTACTTGGTAATGTAAACTCAATTCGTTGCGGCCTAGTGCATTGCGCAAATCGGTTTCCAAAGCTGTCCGCGAATTTAAAGTCTCTTGCATTTCAGGAGTAAACGCGCGTACCGCATTTCGTCCGGCTTGTTTGGCCTGATACATGGCTAGATCGGCACGCTTAAGCAGTTCTTCGCTGCTGGTTTCGTGGCCAAAAAACAGCACAAAACCAATACTGCCCGTGGAATAGTGTTCGACAAAAGGCTGTAGTTTATTATCGACTGCCAGGGATGGCGGAAGTGTCGCAGTCGGTAGGGAACCGGCGCGATCGGCTGCCAGGGATGGCGGCCGCGACTGCTCCCGGCAGTCTTCGGCATTCCCTCCATCCGTGGAGGTCAGAAGTGTCGCAGTCGGTACGACTGCAGGGATGCAGGAGGTAGAGCAACGCATGGAGCGGTTGCCGAGGGAATCGACGCGATCGAGATTAGTTTTCAATAGGTAGAATTCAGCCAGATTGTTACGAATTTTTTCTGCAATAATGTGGGCCTGGATGGATGCCTCAATCTCTTGTTTATCGAGAAACTCCAGCATAATCACAAACTCATCACCGCCAAGGCGGGCAACGGTATCAACTTCGCGTACACTGTTTTTTAATCGTTGTCCCACTTCGATCAGCAATTGATCGCCCCGGTCATGCCCCAGCGTATCGTTAAGCGTTTTAAAATTATCAAGGTCAAGGAACATTAACGCTCCGTGGGTCTTGTTACGATGGCTGGTGTTGAGCGCCAGATTGAGTCGATCGAACAGTAGCGTCCGGTTAGGGAGTTTGGTCAGGGAATCGTAGTAAGCCAGATCTTTGATGCGCTCTTCATCGGCCTTGCGCTGGCTAATATCGGTGAAGGTGCAGACATAGTTGGTAATCAGGCCTTCAGGGTTAGAAATAGCGGTTATGCACAGCCATTCAGGATAGATCTCACCATTTTTTCTTTTATTCCAGATTTCGCCTTGCCAGTATTTATTGCGATTGATGCTTGCCCACATAGCCGCATAGAATTCACTGTCTTGCCGACCGGATTTGAGTATGCCTGCGGATTTACCGATAACCTCATCCGCACTGTAACCGGTTAGTGCGGTAAACGACTTGTTGACGCGCAAAATATTATTGTTGGCATCGGTGACCAGTATGCCTTCCTGGGATTCAAACGCTGCCGCCGCAATGCGCAGCTCGTGCTCGGCTTTGAGTCGCAGCTTTTCGTGGTCGAAATTATCCAGCGCATAGGAAAGATCGTCAGTCAGTCCGCGCATCAGGTCAATCAGATCGGGGGTAAAATAGTCTTGTTCAGCTGAGTAAACGGCAATAGCCCCAATACAGCGACCGCCACGCATCAACGGGAATGCGGCGGCGGCCTTAATGTTTTCTGCAGCAGCCATGGGTTGCCAGGGCAGCGTACTGGGTGCATTGAGAAAGTTGTTGAAGATTTTCGGCGCGCCGTCCCGGATTGCCGTTCCCATCGGTCCATGCCCCTCCGGCAATGCTTCATCCGCCGAGACTTTGATATTCCGAAGGTAGGTAGAATCGGGATGACTGGCTGCTACTGCACGCACCCAGCCATCCGGTTCGGTCATGCCCACCCAAACCAAGTTAAAGTCAACATGATTGACTATGATCCGGCACACCTCGTTCAGTAACTTAACCTCGTCCGACTCGCGCACAATGATGTCGGCGCTCTGGGTCCATGCCGCATACAGGCGGTTGATTCGCACTCGCTGCCGTTCGGAATTGGACAGGGCATCGAGCATTTGATTAAAGCCGTGCGCCAGTATGCCAACCTCGTCATTGCCGGAAATATGCGCCCGCACATCGAGGTTTCCTCTCTCGACTTCGGCGGCTACCCGTAGCAGGTGATGCAATCTTCTGGTGAGTCTTCGCGCCAGTAGTATTGCGGCCGCCAATACGGTCAGCGCTGCAAACACTATAAAATTGATGCCCATGACCATAACGGAGTGGAGGTTGGCATTGACCCCGTTCATGGTCATTTCTACCCGCGCCCATCCCACATGGCGCTCCCCAGCCATCACCGGTGCGGCAACATCAATTTGATGAGTATTGGCGAGCAATACTTGAGTTGTTGGCGGGGAACTTAACAGTTTTTGATTCGGCGCGTCGGTAACAAACAGCCCCGCCTCGTCAGGCCGTGTGGAACTCAGCACTTCGCCGCGCAACGATAAGATATAAGCCCGTTCGAGATCGGGTAGACCGACAAAGCCCTGTAACACTTCCTTTAATCCGGCAATATCGTTGGCTAATACCCATGACGTGCTGCTGCCGGCTAACGATGTGGCGAGCGATTTACTCTGCTGTATGGCGGCGCTATAAAGAAAACTGCGTTGCCGGTCGTATAACAGGCCTGCAAGTCCTAGCATCATGATTAGCGCAACACCGCCGAATGACCACGCTAATTGACACCGAATGGAGCCGTTTAAAAAAGACCGTTGCACTTTGTCTCGATTATGAGTAGTTGTCATTTTATTCTAAAGGTCGCACTGTTTTGATAAAGGTTGCAATAAATGTCTGTACCGGTTCGTAACTGTCATCATTAGCCGGTTCAAAACGGCTAACCGGAATACGCGCCAGCATTTCGCGACCTTGCTGATGCCGGTCGAGATTAAACAGCAGCGTAGCAAACTTGTTTGTCACCTCTGTCGGCAGGTTTTTGCGCACCACCCAGCCGTTGTTTTGCAACGGCTCGGTTCGCCATTTGACTTCGAGCTGGTCGGCTAGCTGGGGATTTTCCTTGCTGAATGTTTTCCATGGTACCAGCCAGGTTGCGGCCGCCGCGACATGTCCGCGCAATACGTTGATGATGGAAGACTCCTGCGAACCGACATAGCGGTTTTCGATGTCGCGGTTAATATCAATGCCGTGGGTATGCAGATAATACTGGGGCATCATGGTCGCAGCCAGTGCAGTTGGCGCAGGATAAGATACCGTTTTGCCCTTGAGGTCGGCAACGGTGTTAATGCCGCTGTCGCGACGCACCAGAATAATGCCGCGAAAATCATCATCATCGGCCATCTTGCCGAATACGCGATAGCCATGTTTAAGCGAGTTGACGGTTTGATAAGGATTAGGCATCGCAAAATCAAAGTATCCGTTGTAGAGCTTTTTGTCAAACTCCTCATAATTGCGCGATGCTTCCAGGGTAAAATCCGCTTCAGGAATATTTGCGTTAAGAAAATCGACGATGGGGCCGTAAATTTCAAACAGTAACTTGGGATTATGCAAGGGATGAATAGCTATTATATATTTAGGTGCTTTAGATCTGCTTTGTGCGCTGAAACTGGGTTTATAAATATCATCGGACTGCTTGTTCCAGCCCGCAAGCAACGGTAAATCCGACAATAGTTTCCACCATTTGATGATGACGGTTTCTTGGTGTTGTTCGGCATTATCTTTCGATATTTGGACGGTTTCGGCTTGATCCGCTACGGTTTCCAAGGGATGAGCGTCAGCAAAAACAGCAAAGTTAAAGATCGACAGCAGCGTTATGAGGCTATATCGGCGTAAAATTTCAAGCATTATATAAGGTTGAAGCTCTGCAGCGGTCGTCAAGGTACGCTACGTTAATTTGCAAAATAGGTATTATTACGTAGGCGAGGCGAACAAAATGATACCCGTAATAGTTGGGTATTGGAATTTATTTGAACCTCCTTTTTACAGGGAGGGTCTTAACTTCGTCATTATAATAAGCAAATCCTTTTTGTCATAAAAGGGTAACATGTGGTTTGTTAAAATATCCTGTTTATTATGATGCTATTTGATATATGTCTAGTTTAAATATTCTCGTTGTTGAAGATGAAGATGCCATCAGGGAGATGTTGATGATGGTTCTTGAGCAGGCCGGCTTTAGGTCGATTGCAGCAGCGGATTCGGAAGACGCGCAAAAAGTTCTGGATGAGGTTTTGCCTGACTTGATTTTATTGGACTGGATGTTGCCGGGAGTCAGTGGTGTCGAATGGGCCAGACGCTTAAAAAAAGATCCCATGTATCGGGAACTGCCTATTATTTTATTGACGGCGCGAGGTGAGGAAGAAGATAAGGTTAAAGGCTTGGAAATCGGCGCAGACGATTATATGACCAAACCTTTTTCACCCAAAGAGTTAGTGGCTCGTATCCGCGCAGTTTTACGCCGTAGCGGAAAAATAAACGATCTGGCGCAAATTACTGTGGGCGATCTGGTTCTTGATACCGAACAGCACCGACTCAGTATCGGCGATAAACAGCTGGATGTAAGCCCGACCGAATTCCGTTTAATGCAGTTTTTTATGACCCATCCCGATAAAGTCTTCAATCGCACCCAATTACTGGATCAGGTCTGGGGGCGTAGTGTCTACATCGAAGAACGAACCGTTGACGTACATATACGGCGGTTACGAAAAATTTTGGCAGAATATGGGCGGGAGGATTTAGTTCAAACCGTGCGCGGTTTCGGCTACCGGTTTTCCGTGGCTAATTCGTCAACTGTTTTTGTATCCATGCCGTTGTAATAAACATGGGTGTCTGGCAAAAAGAACTCATTACCGGATTGCTGCTGTTTTTAGCGGTATCGATAACGGGTGGAATGACCGGGCTGTTTACGCCCTTGGTGTTGGTGTTGGCGCTGGGCATGTTAATGCGCCAGCTGTACCAGGTTAATCGATTTGAAAGATGGATACGAACAGGGGGCAGGGCCAAGTATCCCAAGACATCCGGCGTTTGGGAAGAAATTTATTACCATGTCTACCGCATTAAAAAGAACGAAAAAAAACGCAAAAAGAAACTGGGAAAAATGGTTGACCAGTTTCGCCAGTCCACGGAAGCGTTACCGGATGCAGCTATCGTTTTGGGCGCCAACGACGAGATTGAATGGGCGAATAAAGCGGCCAGAGAAGTTTTCGGCTTGCAGCAATCGGATAAAGGCCAACGCATTCCCAATCTTATTCGTTTCCCGGAATTTATTCGCTATCTTAAATCCAGAAATTATAGCGAGTCTGTCATATTACCCTCCCCGGTAAACAATCGTATCACACTGGCGGTGCGGATTATCGCTTATGGCGCAGGCTTGCGCCTGTTATTGGCTCAGGACGTTACGCAGCTGAAAAAAATGGAAAGGATGCGCAAGGATTTTGTCGCTAATGTGTCGCATGAACTCAGAACGCCTTTGACCGTATTGAAAGGTTATCTGGAAACCTTGCAGGACATGGATGACGGCGAGTCACCCTTATTGACCACCTCGTTCCAGCAAATGCAGGGACAGACCGAGCGCATGCAGCATCTGGTTGATGATTTGCTATTGCTGACCCGCCTGGAAACCCAGCAGAAGAAAACCGAGTGCGTTAATGTCCCGGCTTTATTAAGTCAGATTTGCAAGGAAGCGGAGACGATACATGGCAATCTCCCGGGCCGGATCGAATTAACCCTGGAAAACGACGTGAATATAATGGGTGAGGAGCAGGAGTTGCGTAGTGCCTTTACCAATCTGTTGGGCAATGCACTTAAATATTCGCCGGATAACTCCGTGGTAAAAGTGCGCTGGTATCAATCCAACGATACTATCATGCTGGATATTGAGGATCATGGCGAAGGCATTGCGGCTGTCGATATTCCTCGTGTTACCGAACGGTTTTACCGGTCTGAAGTCAAACGCATCAAGAAAGTGGGCGGTACCGGGCTAGGCTTGGCTATCGTCAAACATGTGCTGATGCGGCATGATGCCAAGTTAAACATTACCAGTGAATTGGGTAAGGGCAGTTGTTTCAGTTGTCATTTTCCGGTTAAACGAATATGTAATTAGCACGACAAGCCGGTGTGCTAGGCAACTCGCAATAAATAAAATATCTGATTATCAAATACAATGGAACGCAGATAATTCAAGAAAAATCTTATTTGATCTTAATTATCAGCGTTATCTGCGTTCCATTTTTCTAACTGCTGAGTAGTTAAAATTGTAGGATGTGGCGGTTTATTTTTTGCGAGTTGCCCTACGCTTAATTCGAGGCGATAGCAGGAAGATTGATTTGTGGAGAGGCCGACTCTGAATAAGCGGGTATAGAATGAAACTGCATAAGCGCCGATAACGCGGATTCCATCCAACCGAAGCCTATCCTTTCCTGCTCAAGACGCAGATTTTTGCCTATCCGATTGTCCCGTAAATCATTATAAAGCGCCATCTCAGCAGGGTTTAGCCTGGGCAAGTCGCGCAGCGTCTGTTTCTCTTCCTCGCCCCATTGCGATTCGAACGCCAGCAAGGTGGCGCGATCCATCAGGAACGACTGCACAGGGTCGAACCGGCTGCGGAGCTGATCGAGAATAGCGAAGCCGTGGGTGTCGATATCGCCCCAATAATGAATGCGGCAGCGCGAAAGCCAGTCGGCTTTGCGTAACATCAGTTACGAATATCGACAGTCAGCCGCTCAAGACGGTCGCCGCCGTTATCGGCAATGCTGCGTTTGAGTTCGTCCGCCTCGATGCGTTGCGCGTCACGGAACTGTTCAAGGCGCTTGACCTGGGCATCCTGTTTTCTCCATTCATCGGCAAGGCCGGCGATGCGTTTCTCCAGAAGCCCTAGTTTCAGGTTCGCGAAGTAGGGTCTCAGCGCCTCGCGGCAGGCGCGCAGTTCTTCGACTTGCGCCGCAAGGGACGCATGATGTCCGCAGTCGGCAACCAGCGGCGTGAGCAATTCCACTTGCCGCTTGGCCTTTAACACCGCCTCATGCGCCCGGTTCAGGTCATTGAAGTGGCCGATCAAGGCCGCGATGCGCGGCGCAACATCGAAAGGTTCGAGCATATGGCTGCGGACAAAGTCGGTCAGGTTACCGACCGACTTCATCGACACCGTTTGATGAAACAGTTCCAGCGCCTGTTCATTATCGATGCCGAAACGGCGGCGGAACCAGGCGCCGTAGGGCGGAAAGCTGTCAAACAGCTCAGCGCCTAAGCCTCGCAGTTTCTTGCGCAGTCCGCCGATGTCCGAGCCGAACTGTGCGAAGTCTGTCGCAATTGATAAGGCGCGTTCCGCACCGACAAAGAAGCGTGCAGGTTGGCCTTGCGCATCTTTCATCCGGAAGACCTGCGCCAACGTCACCGTTTGGTCGTAGCCCGCGTTATGAAAAACGCCCAGTATCACCGAATAGTTGTTGTGGTCGCGTAGCGCTACGGGTTTGGCGGTTCCGCTCACCTCGTTGCGCTCGGACTTGTAATGCCCCAGCACATAGGAGCGTAGCGACCGCTCTTTGCTGTCGGCACCGGCGGCCTTGTTGTAGGCGATGCGGTGCGCCGGCACCAGCAGCGTGGTGACTGCATCGACCAGCGTCGATTTGCCCGAGCCAATATCGCCGGTCAGCAAGGCGTTCTTCCCGTCAGGATTGAGCGTCCACACCCGGCCGTCGAAGGTGCCCCAGTTGAAGACTTCCAGGCGATGCAGGCGGAAGCCCGAAAGCGCATCATCGTTCATGAAATCGAGGCTCAATTGCATATCATTCATGGTGCACTTCCTTGTGCACCACCCTTCGGGTGGCCTTCGTCCATGCAAATCGGCCATCCTGCCGATTTGTCATCAGTATTACTTCCCGAGGTTATGCCGAGCTGTGCCTGATATGCAGCCAGCCGCATATCGAAATCCGCCAGCCATTGCGCGTCGACAAAGGCCTTGAGGATGCGCCGCACCTCGAATGCGGCAGTTTGTCCTGCGGCCGGTTTAAGCTTGCGCAGGAAGCCCAGTTCGACGATCTTGTTCAGATGGGTCTCGATCTGGTCGATCAGCCGGGCCTCGTTGCTGCTTTCGGGCAGGAACACCCGGACCAATTCGGCGATTTCATCCCGGGACAGCACCAGCCGTGTGTCGCCGCCGCTTGCATCGAACTCGGCCAGCTTCTTGCGCAGCAATGCCAGCAGCAGGCTTACCGGAAACGACAGGGGACGTCTGGCAATCAGGCGCGGAAGCTTTGGCGTTGCGTCATCGTCAGCTTCCTGACGCGAGCGCAGGAAGGCATAGCCCTCAGCCTCGTCAAGCACCAGCTCCAGGCCCAGTACCGCCACATAGTCGCGCACCCGCGCTTGCAGATTGAGCAAGGCATTCCAAAGGCCGACGTCCGCTTCCTGATAGATCACGCCTTTGAGTAAAAGTATGACCTGGGCCGACAAGTCATGCGTTGCTGCGAGGGGTTCAAGTTCAAGTTCTTGTTCTGTCATTCTTACCTCATAAAGATCACGCGCGGCAAACGCGCCTGTTTCGCCTGTTCCAGGCCATCGTCCCCTGTGCGTTTCCAGGCGATGGTATCGGCTGTATCTTCATCCACCATTGTCTTGAAAGTATCGCCTGCGAGTTGCAGGTACGCCACCAGTTCCGCCAGACCATGTTGTAGCGGCTGCATCTTGCACAGCTCATGCAGAGTCACTTGCGAGCGATCCTGTAAGGCGTGGCGGATATGCCTGCCCAATTGCGCCTTGTCGATTACGATTTGCGAGTACAGCGCTGCCGCATCCATATCGGCATCGCCCGATTCCAGTTCTATATCGGCGATCAACGGTTTGATGGTCGGCGTGTGGAGCGGCCGTTCCATCGGCAACTCGATATCGGCAGCGGTGTCCGCAATGCTCATAACCATTCCCTGCGGTTGCGATTCCCTCATGTTAAGCGCCTTGGCCTCAATGCCGTGCAGGATGTCCATGATGCGGCGGTTCTCCAGCCAGGCCTGGTCGTCCAGAAAGCGGCGCAACTGTTGCGAAAGCTGGGCCACGGTGCGCTGCGTGTGTTCGCCGGCTTCCAGCCAGTCGTAATGCACGCGCCGGGTGCGGGCGTCGGGCTCCAGTTCGGCGACCGGCGGCAGGGCCAATACGCGGTCAAGCAAACTTGAGAGTTCTTCCTGGCGGCTGCTGGACATCAGGAAATCCCAAAAGGCGCGAAAACTGCGGCCCTGGTCGGAGTCGGCAATGGCGTCGCGCTCGCCCATGATGTCTTCCAGCAATGCGCCTTTGGAGCCTTCCCACAACGCAATGCGTTCCCGCACGCGCCTGTCCAGCCTGCGGAAGTTGTGTTCCACCTCCCGGAAATCGCTGAGCAGCTCGCGCGCGAGCTGAATGAACTGTTGAAAGCGGTCTTTCAGCGCCGTGTCCTCCAGCAACGGAATGTCCCCGGTCAGTGCGCGTGCAATCTCGGCATCGATTTCATCGCGCCGCTTGTGCAATTCGGCAATACGCGTTTCCGGGTCGGTCTCGCTGCCTTCGCTCATCTGCTTGAGCAGCTCGAACAGCGTCAGCAGGCGCGACTCGGTGCCCACGAAACTGCGCTCGGTGAGCGTCCCCAGCCAGGCAATCGCCTTTTCGGTGGAAGGGGTCAGGTCGAAATGCGGCTCGTCCGACCCGTGGACGTAGAACTTGCGCAGCCAACCCTTGTCGGTGGCCGCCCAGTCGTTGAGGTAGTCCGGCGCCGTTTTCGGGAATGCCTCTGCACCCAACCGTTCGCGCAGGGCGAACAGTTCGTCTTCCAGCGCTTCAGCTAAATCCGCTTGCGCCATTACCCGGACGTTGGGCGCGATGAACACGCGTTGCAGAAAGCTCGCCACCAGCGGCGCATGCGGCGAATTCAGCAGCCGCCAGGCCGGGTGGTTCTGGCGCAGCAGGTCAAGGGTGGCGTAGTCCAGACTCAATCCGTGACCTCCAGGCCGACTTCAGGATAGGCGCACTCCTTGTTAATAACGCCTGTGCGTACGTCATTTAGCCGGACAACAGCCTGTTTGCTTCGATCATGGATTGGAGTCATTGCTCCTCCTGTATAGTTGGGGTAAAAAGAAGCTTTGTGAGCTTTCCCTTTACACATAGCTTAAACTATTGTGCGGATTTCAGGGGGCACTTTTAGAGCTTTTGTTGCTATCACGCAAAATAACCAGCCATTCTCAGTCTTGAGTCGTTAACTGCTATATCTGAATCACAGCTATGCTTAACAGTTTGTTATTGACCTAGCCTAAACAGCCCGCTTGAAAACAATCGGATTATCCCCCATGTTAGCAGTAACTTAAAAAACTCTTTGATAAGGTAAATATTATGCGTATGGACAAATTGACCAGCCTATTTCAAACGGCGTTGGCCGATGCACAAAGTATGGCTTTGGGTAAAGACCATCAATTCATCGAGCCGACCCATGTGCTGCTGGCATTGCTGGATCAGCAAGGCGGCAGCATCAGGCCGTTGCTGACCCAGATGGGTGTCAACACCCAGTTGCTGCGCACCGAGCTGGTCAGGGAGCTGGGCCGTATTGCAACGGTTAGCGGTTCCGGCGGCGACGTGCAGCTTTCCAATGAATTATCGCGGCTGCTGAATTTAACCGATAAATTGGCGCAAAAGCGCAACGACAAATTCATCTCCAGCGAGCTGTTCTTGTTGGCGGCTTTTGAAGAAAAAGGCCTGCTTCAGGACCTGTTTAAAAAAGCCGGGATCACTAAACAGGCGGTGGAAAAAGCCATCGATGCGATGCGCGGCGGTCAGCCGGTCGATGATGCCAATGCCGAAGAGCAGCGCCAGGCCTTGAAAAAATACACCATCGACCTGACCGAGCGCGCAGAACAGGGCAAGCTGGACCCGGTGATCGGACGGGATGACGAGATACGCCGGACGATCCAGGTTTTACAGCGGCGCACCAAAAACAATCCGGTACTGATCGGCGAACCGGGCGTGGGCAAGACCGCGATTGTCGAAGGCTTGGCGCAGCGTATCGTCAACGGCGAAGTGCCGGAAGGCATCAAGGGCAAGCAGGTGTTGGCGCTGGATATGGCGGCGCTGATTGCCGGAGCCAAGTTTCGCGGCGAATTCGAGGAGCGTCTGAAAGCGGTGTTAAACGATCTCGCCAAACAGGAAGGCCAGGTGATTTTGTTTATCGACGAGCTGCACACGATGGTCGGTGCGGGCAAGGCCGAAGGCGCAATGGATGCCGGCAACATGCTGAAACCGGCGCTGGCGCGCGGCGAATTGCATTGCGTGGGCGCCACCACGCTGGATGAATACCGCAAATATGTCGAAAAAGATGCGGCCCTGGAGCGCCGTTTCCAAAAGGTGTTGGTCGATGAGCCGTCGGTTGAAGACACTATCGCTATCCTGCGCGGCTTGAAGGAAAAATACGAGGTGCATCACGGCGTCGATATTACCGACCCGGCCATTATTGCGGCGGCGAATCTGTCCTACCGTTACATCGCCGACCGGCAGTTGCCGGACAAGGCCATCGATCTGATCGACGAGGCGGCCAGCCGTATCCGTATGGAAATCGACTCCAAACCGGAGGAAATGGACAAACTGTATCGGCGTTTGATTCAGTTAAAAATCGAGCAGGTGGCGCTGAAAAAAGAAAAAGATGCCGCCTCCAAAAAACGTCTGGAAATTCTGGAAGAGGAAATCGCCGATCTGGAAAAAGAATATTCCGATCTGGAAGAAATCTGGAAAGCGGAAAAAGCTTCGTTGCAGGGTTCGGCATCGATCAAGGAAAAGCTGGAACAGGCCAGAACCGAACTGGAAGCCGCCAGCCGAGCCAATGATCTGGCGCGGATGTCCGAGTTGCAGTACGGCATTATTCCGGCGCTGGAAAAACAATTGCAATCAGCGGTACCGGCTGAAACAAAGAAAATGACCTTGTTGCGCAACAAGGTCACCGAAGAAGAAATCGCCGAAGTGGTGTCGAAATGGACCGGCATTCCGGTGTCGAAAATGATGGAAGGCGAACGCGACAAGTTGTTGCGTATGGAAGAGCAGCTCAGCAAACGGGTGATCGGCCAGGAAGAAGCCCTGAAAGCGGTCAGCAATGCGATCCGCCGTTCCAGAGCCGGATTATCAGACCCCAACCGTCCCAACGGTTCGTTCCTGTTTCTGGGGCCGACCGGCGTCGGTAAAACCGAGCTGTGCAAGGCGCTGGCCGAGTTTATGTTCGACACCTCCGATGCGATGGTGCGCATCGACATGTCCGAGTTTATGGAAAAACATTCGGTGGCGCGGCTGATCGGTGCGCCTCCGGGTTATGTCGGCTATGAAGAAGGCGGTTATCTGACCGAACTGGTCAGGCGCAAGCCGTATTCGGTCATTTTGCTGGATGAAATCGAAAAAGCCCATCCCGATGTGTTCAACATCCTGTTGCAGGTGCTGGACGACGGTCGCTTGACCGACGGACAGGGCAGAACCGTTGATTTCAGGAATACCATCATCGTGATGACCTCCAACCTGGGCTCGGATATTATCCAATCGCTGTCCGGCGAAGCGCTGTATTCGGTGATGAAAGCGGCGGTCATGGACATCGTCGGCACCAAGTTCCGGCCCGAATTCATCAACCGGATCGATGAAGCGGTGGTGTTTCATTCCTTGGGTCGCGGACAGATTCGCGCCATTTCCGGCATTCAAATCGAATACTTGCGTAAACGTTTGCTGGATCGAGAAATCGGCTTTGAAATAACGGAAGAAGCGCTGGATCTGTTAGGCGAGGCGGGTTTTGATCCGGTTTACGGCGCAAGGCCGATGAAACGGGCTATTCAGCAACAGCTTGAAAACCCGTTGGCTCAGCAGATACTGGCAGGCGACTTTGTCGCCGGGGATACCATAAAAGTGGATGTTGAGCATGAGACCTTGCGGTTTTTGAAAGGCTAAGATTGGCTAAGGTGGGGCATTGCCTTTAAGTGGCTTCCTATTTTAAGCCGGGACAGGCATTTTAAATTTGATAACACTGATGTTATTTTATTGTGGGAGCGATGCCCTCATCGCGACGAGGGCATCGCTCCCACACTGTATTCCTAAGCCGGACGGAGCAACATGCCCCGTCCGAATGTTCCTGTTTCCCATCCTCGCAGACTGACTAAACAGCGGCTAAATAATACAAGCCGCTGCTTAAGCAGGCTAATGAAAACAGGTAGTTCATACGCCTGCCTGTGCTTAGACCTAATACGCCGCCGGTCAGGCAAATAACCAGACTCATCAGCATTAACGAGGAAAAATACAGCAAGGCGCTGGAATCGGCTGGAATTTCTGCGGCATGGGCATAGCCGTGGAAAACGGCAAAAAACGAGACGCTCAAAAAAAGTATTTTAGACCGTTGTTTTTGGCTGATAGCGACCAACAAGCCGAAGGCCGCCAACGATAAAGCGATGAATGCTTCAACAAACGGTATTTGCACCGCATAAACATTAAGCAAGGCTCCAGCCGCCATCAATGCCAGAAAAACAGCCGGAAAGGCAAACACAGCTTTGCCGCCCTGTTTAGCCGCAATCCAGCCGACCGCCATCAAGACCAATAAGTGATCGATACCGGTTAAAGGATGCAGTAAACCGCTGATCAAACTGTGGTCGATATGTCCGCCGGTATGTGCATAAAGTGACGGCGATACAAGACATAAGGCGGCAATTAGCCCGTTTTTAATACGCATAAATTAAGTCCTCTTAAAGTGGTTAAATCGGTGAACAATGGTCTGCAAGCTTGCTGGCTATCATTGCTGTAAAAAAGGCTCAGTCTATTAACTGGCCTGGTGTCTGTCAACGCTTTATCAGGTAATTGCCTTAATCGCGTCTGCCAGCAGTTTGTCTAAGCCGATGCAGGAACTCGGATGGTCGATGCTGTCGGTACTCCAGAGGGTTTTGACGCCGGATTTAAGGATATGGGCGTAAGCATCGTCGCAAAACAGCGCATGAGTGACAACGGCGTAAATGTCTTTGCAACCTGCGGCTTGCAGCAGTCCGGCTGCTTTGGCGAGCGTCCTGCCGGTGCTGGCCATGTCGTCGATGATGATCACGGCTTGCTTGCAATAATCTCTATCCGGCAAGGTCATCTCGACCTGCTTGTCGCCGAGCCGATTTTTATCGGCAATCGCGTAATCGAAACCGATGTTTTCGGCGATAGCGGCGACCCATTGTTTCGATTCGCTGTCCGGCCCCAACAGCAGCGCATGGTTGAATTGTTCCTTTAAAAAAGTTCCGATTTCATCGGCGGCGGTAAGACTGATCGCGTTTTTTATCGGAATGGCTTGGGATAATAACGAGATACGGTGCAAATGCGGATCGACAGTCAGTACATCGTCAAACAGGCTCGCCAGCAGTTTGCCGACGATGCGCTGGCTGACCGCTTCGCCGGGCTGATTGGCGATGTCCTGGCGCATATAACTTAAATAAGGCGCGACCAGGGTGAGTCGTTTAGCGCCTAATTCCCGTGCGGTGGCGGCGCACAGTAATAGTTCGATCAGCTTGTCGTTGGGCCGATTAAGGCTGCGGCAGACAATAACGTGTTCCGGCAATGGCGGCGGCAGGCGGATCAAACTTTCGCCGTCGGGAAAATGATGCAGGATGACTTCGGTCAGCGGCACATTAAGACGGGCAGCCAAGCGTTGTGCTTGGCTTAAATAGTCGGGGAAGGCAAGTATCATCATGGGCTAAGTTAAAAGGCAATCAACGGTTTGATGATTTGTTCTTCGCTGCCTATCGTGTAGCCGTTATTGTGGGCGGCCAAATCCTGAGAGAATTTAAAATCGGCCGGGAATTCGGCATAAATGCGGTATAAGATTTCACCTTCCTTTACCGGACTGCCCAGCTTCTTTAACAAATCGACGCCTGCTTTTTTCATCATCGGCGCACCGGCAAGTCGGGCTATTTTTGCCATTTGAAAGTTGTCGATACTGGTGACTACGCCGTCGCAACAGGCAACAACCTCATGACAAAGACTGCCCGGATGCAGGTCTATCGTTTTTGCGCCTTGCGCCTGAATCAATGCATTCATTTTAGCTCCGGCCCGGCCCGATTCGAGTATGTCTCTGGCAATCGCGTAGCCTTGGCCGCCGCGCACATCGGGATCGAATTCAATGATCCTGCCGGCCAGCTGCAAGGACTTCTGGCGCAAATCGAACGGCGCATCAGGGTCGTTTTGCAATACCTGCATAATGTCCCGAGCTTCCAGTATCGGGCCTATGCCCCGACCTATCGGCTGGCGGCCGTCGGTAATCATCACTTCCAGATGAATGTTGAGCCGGTCGCCGACAAACTCAAACAGCTTGCGCAAGGCCAGCGCCTGATTCATGTGCCGCACCTTGGCGGTGGGGCCGACCGGAATATCGATAAGCAGATGCGTGGAACCGGCGGCCAGTTTTTTGGACAGGATCGACGCCACCATTTGCCCCTGAGAATCGATGCCCAACGGACGTTCAACGGAAATCAGCATATCATCGACCGGCGCGAGTTTGGCCGTGCCGCCCCAGGCCAAACAGCCGCGCTCCTGGCGCACGATGTCGTGCAGTTGATCCGGCGTCAGGTTGACCTCGGCCAGCACTTCCATGGTGTCGGCCGTGCCTGCCGGCGAGGTGATCGCGCGGCTGGAGGTTTTCGGTATCAACATGCCGTGCGCGGCAACGATAGGCACGACCAGCATCGAAGTACGGTTGCCGGGAATGCCGCCGATGCAATGCTTATCGGCAACCAGCGATTCATGCCAGTTCATCGTGTCGCCGGATTGCAGCATCGCGCGGGTAAGAAAGAACAGTTCGTCGCGATCCAGATTGTTTTGCCCGGTCGCAACCAGGAAGGCAGCCATTTCCATTTTTGAATAGCGCGCTTCAGCAATATCGTTGGTTATGCTGTTGAAGTCATCCTGATCGAGGCGTTCGCCGTTGATTTTGCGGCGCACCGCATCCATAGACTTGGGCGCTTCCGCATGATTGACGGTGACCAGAGAGCCTTCAGCGACATTGAGCTGCTGGAATGCCTGCTCGGACAGCCCCAATTCTCCCGGCTGTACGATGGAACTATCATCGACTACGTTAAGGACGGCGAGTACCTTGGAGCCGTTATTACTAACCTGGATTTTAGACAGCGCCTGAAAACCTTCAGCCCGGTAAATGCCGCATTCGCGATGCAGATAAGCGACGTTTTCATGATAAGTATCGATAGCGATACGGCGAATTTGCAGGTTGTCATTGCTCATGGTTTAAAATAGCCGGTAGATAATGTGGATTGATGATGCGGTTTGAGGTGAGTATTGTCAATAACTGTAGGATGTGCTGAACGCAGTGAAGCGCATCATTCGCGAGAATTATTAGGAACACCGATGAAAAAATGCACATGGGCGCTGTCCAGTCCTAATACAGAACACTATCACGATCTCGAATGGGGCGTTCCTGTGCATGACGACCGGCTGCTGTTCGAGTTTCTTATTCTTGAAGGCGCTCAGGCGGGTTTAAGCTGGTCGACCATTTTAAACAAACGCGACGGCTACCGCTTAGCCTTCGATAATTTTGATGCTGAAACGATTACAGGTTACGATGACAAGAAAATCAGCGAACTGCTGGCTAATCCGGCCATAGTCAGAAACAGGCTAAAGATTAATGCAGCCGTGATCAACGCTCAGGCTTATTTGAAAGTTCGGCAGGCTTTCGGCAGTTTCGACGGCTATATCTGGCAATTCGTTGACGGCAGGTCGCAGCACAATGCCTGGAAAAATGCCGCCGACATTCCCGCTTCTACGCCAACCTCCGAGCTGATCAGCAAGGATCTTAAAAAACGCGGCTTTAAGTTTGTCGGCAGCACCATTTGTTATGCTTATATGCAGGCGACCGGCATGGTCAACGATCACACCATCGATTGTTACCGGCATGCCGAAATTAAAACCCAATATTCATCAAATTCCTTGCTGGTCTGAAACCTTCTCTTTCAGGGAGATTATTTGAGTTTGACAATGATGCACCGGCATCGTTATCCTTTTTGGTAACCTCCTCGTTCACGGGGAGGAACTCTCCACCGACCTCTATCCGTCGGCAGGTGTCACTCGATGGATGAGGTCGGGTGTGGATTGAAACATAAGGAGAAATATTATGCGTTATCTACATACCATGGTTCGGGTTCATGACCTGAATGCATCCCTCGATTTTTATTGCAACAAACTGGGTCTGGTCGAATGCGACAGACTGGACAGCAAAGCCGGTCGTTTTACGCTGGTTTATCTGTATGCGCCGCTGGATGCCGATCAGGCCAAAAAGATGTATGCGCCGTTGCTGGAGCTGACTTACAATTGGGATACCGAAGATTACGGCGGCGGGCGCAACTTCGGGCATCTGGCTTTTGAAGTCGATAATATTTATCAAACCTGTCAAAAACTGATGGAGGCCGGTGTGCTGATCAACCGTCCGCCGCGTGACGGGCATATGGCGTTTATACGCTCGCCGGATAAGATTTCTATCGAGTTTTTGCAAAAAGGCGGGGCGCTTGCGCCGACAGAGCCGTGGATTTCTATGGAAAATACCGGGACTTGGTAAACTATGTCTATTTTGCTGATTGCTGAGTAGTGGCGATTTTCGGTTGCCAACTTAACGTGAGACCAACCGGGGTGCAGGCAGGCATAGGCTCTTTAAATGTAACGTTGTCCTGGAGTCCAAAGCTGGCTTTGGATGATTGACTCCGATTGCTAATATTATAGTCTAAGGAAATTCACAGGGCATTTGATCATGATCGGATTTATTCTTTGCAGCTTGTCGCTGGCGGCTCTGGTTCATAAGCAAAACGAATTTCTGAAGCTACTCGCCACGCCTGCGGCCCTGGGTATCGGGCTGACGGTCATGGCAGCCAGCCTGCTGCTCGGCTATTTGAAAAAAGTCCCCGCCGTTACTTGGCACGATGGCTTTGCAACCGGCTGTTTGTTGCTTTGGTATGGCTACTGGATGCCGCAGTTCAACGACAATGCGCCGATGTTCTTTTTCTTCCCACTGTATTACGCGCTGTTGACCTCAATCGTCACGCTAACCCTGATCAACAAAAGCGAATATTTCGATCATGAATCTATCGTACAGCTGCGTTATCTGGAAAAAAATACCCGTTTCAATATCGGTGTGCTTGTGGGCTTGGTGCTGATTAGTCTGCTGATCACTCGCCATTACACGCTTTACCCGATAGCGATGACGCTTTTTATCGTCCGTCATACGATGATCGCCTGCCTTGAAATTATCGACCGCTGATAATGCCGGTTCATCCATAGATATTTTTTAAGCCATGTTCCAAAAGGCAAACTTTGTCATGAAACGGTGTGGCCCACCAAAAACTCCGGGATACGCTGTTCCAGCCAATATTCCGGTCTAAAAGGGATCGATCCCGAGATAAAACCGACATGCCCACCGTGCTGGGTCAGTTCCAATTGTACCTGCGGCGATAGCTCATTCAGGCCGGGCAGGACTGCTGTGGTCATAAACGGATCGTCAACCGCCTGAAGCAACAGCGTAGGTACCGAGATTGACTTGAGGTATTGTCTGGAGCTTGCGCGCCGGTAATAATCGTGTACATCGTTAAAACCGTGCAACTTGGCTACGACTTGATCGTCATATTGCCAGAACGAATTGATGCTCGATAAATCGCCCAGTGCTCTGATCTTCACGGCTTCTTCGGTTTGGCCTATGCGTTCCAAATGGTGCAGTTTGGCGTGCATATAGGCTTTTAACTCCCGCAGTAAATTGACGCGGTAGAACTTTGAAAAACCGTTATCCAGTTTTGTCGCGCAAATTCCCAACAGCAACGGCACGGAAACGACGACAGCGGCAAACAAATTTACCTGATCGCCTTGTTCGCCCAGCCACTTTAAAACCACGTTGCCGCCTAATGAAAAACCTACGACGCCTAAAGGCGTGTCGGGTTCGCGCAGTCGCAAGGTTTGATAGAGAAAATCAATGTCCTCGGTTTCGCCTGAATGATAACTGCGCGCCTTGTTATTGGATGAGCCGCTGCAGCCGCGAAAATTAAGCGCGGCGCTGCGAAAGCCTTGCTTGAGCAGGGCGCTTTGCAAGCCTTTGATATAACCCGATTGCGAGCTGCCGGTCAAGCCATGCACCAGCATAATCAGCGGTCGGCTGCCGGTTCCGCAATAATCGATATCGATAAAGTCCTGGTCGGGCGTCGTTAATCTTTCGCGGCGATAACCGGGCGGATTGGGCGTTTTTCTTAATAAGGCCGGATAAAGCGTTTGTAAATGGCTATTGCATAACCACCAGGCGGGCTTGAATGTTGTTTTGGTCGGCATGGCTTATGGATTTTTGTAACGAGAATGCCTGATTGTAATACCATTCACGAACGATTAATCAATCTTGGCGGCTGCCGATATGAAAAACTGAGTCATTGAGATTAAGCCGCAGCAACAGCCGGATATTCCGGTAGCCTCGCAACATGCCGTTTTGGTCTATGTTTTCCAAGGCGTGTTGACACTAAATCAGTTTTTATTCATCAAATAAAGGATGTAAATATGCAGCACAAACCGGCAATAACCCGTGTAAAAATCCACGATATTATTCAAGCGCGTTGGAGTCCCAGAGCCTTTGACCCTGACAAACGGGTGAGTCATGACGATTTGCTGTCACTGCTGGAAGCCGCCCACTGGGCTCCGTCTTGCTTTAATGACCAGCCTTGGCGTTTTGTGGTCTGCGATAAAGCCACCGATGAAACCGGCTGGCAGCATGCGTTTTCAATCCTGGCTGAAAAAAACAGGCGATGGGCCAAGAATGCGCCGGTGCTGATGCTTGCCGTCGCCATGGACAGTTTCAATCATAACGGCCAAGCCAATCGCTGGGCGATGTACGACACCGGCGCCGCCAGCGTCAGCATGTGCTTTCAGGCTACTGCGCTAGGCTTGTGCGTGCATCAAATGGGCGGCTTCGATGCTGAAAAAGCCCGCGAGGTTTTTAAGCTTCCGGGCGATTGCAGGCCGATGGCGATGATGGCCGTCGGCTATCAGGCCGAGGTGGATGTGCTGGATGATGACTTTAAGGAAGCCGAGTTAGCCGCTCGTTCCAGGGCCGCGCTGAATGAACGGTTTTATGCGGGGCAATGGGGCAGGGGGATTGAATGATTTTTTGTAATTACTCAGGCCTTATTAAATCATAAAGCCGGCTTTGGACTCCAGAAAGCGTGGATGCCGGAGTTCAAAGCTAGCTTTGAACCTTAGCGCTCTCATTACCGAATTGCATCAGGGCGTTGAACCAGCCAAGTTTGTTAAGAAGCTGTATACTTTATACAATTTACACTAACACGGTAATCCGATGAAACTACTGATACGCAATCTCGCCCGTACCACCACAGAAGAACAGCTTCGCGCTATGTTCGCGGCTCACGGCACCGTGCAGTCCTGCACACTGGTCATCGACAAAGACACCGGTAAATCCAAGGGTTTCGGCTTTGTCGAAATGCCAAAACAGGGCGAGGCCAAGGCGGCGATAAGTGTCCTCAATGGCAAGGATGTGGCCGGTAACAAGATACGCGTTAAAAAGAGCGAATAGGGCGGCGAGACTTATTACAATACATGACGCTAGTTGCGGTTTAACGCAGCGGCGGCATCCTGCTCGTTACCGGCCAGATGTGCGTCGCGGGACGGCAATACGTCTGCGACAACTTCCAGACGTTTCCAGGCCGGTGCCGGCGTTTCGCCATGTTGTTTGGGCACGAATGCGGACCCTTCGACCAGGGTCATTTTGTGGATATAACGCGGACAGTTGGGAAACATTTCCCGCAGTTTTACCCGCAACACCATTTGCGCTTCCGGCCAGTGAGTCATTAAAGGATCATCGTCCTGTATGAAGGCGCTGCCGTTTAAGCGAAGACGCGCTTGCCGCTGAAAGTCGACGAACAACAAGCTGACATGCTCGTTAACCAATACGTTACCGGCCGATAGATACATGCCGCTGCCGTCGTAGATTGGAAAAGCCAGCGTGCGTTCATCGATAACCTTGACTAGTCCGACGCTGCCGCCTTTGTAAGAACAGTTAGGGCGGCCTTCTCTATCGACGGTGGCAAAAAAAAACATGTTCTGCTCTTCGATAAATACCCGGTCTTCCGGGCTGATCTGATCATTGACTATCGCTTCGACCAGACGGTCGGCCATGGGGCGCGTCTCGAAGCGGTCTTGCAGTTGCCGGTTACCTTCATGGAAAAATTCACTCATTGCTGCTCTCCTGGGCGTTGCTGGTTGGTAAAGAGGTGTCGGGAATATCGATTAAGTTGTGCTCGATAAGAATGATGGCAGCCTGCTTGGCTTGTCCTGTGATCAGGGTTATATTGATTTTGCCTTAATGGCGTTGTTCTGCCTAGCGTTTTATACCGTTAAAGCGTCGCTATCCGTTAGCTCCTGCCGGCTGGTGGTGATCGGGGCTATCGGCAACTTAGGCGGTTTGATGGTGACAGTGATGATTTATAGCAAAAAATACCCAAAAAATAAAACGGCGTGTGACAGCGGCGGCGAGCTATGCGACACTTGCCTTGTGTCAGCTGGCAACGTTATTTTTATGGGTAGTGAGTTTACAGTGTCATTTGCAGACAAAATGAGCTTTGTTCAGGTTGCTGTGGTGATGTTCTTATTGACTGAAGAAATGCTTTATACCGGGATTGATACAGCAAAATACCGCAAAATATTTGCCGTATTTTTGTTTGCATCAGGCCTCTTGTTAATTATGAAATCATTATAAAATTGGAGAGAGAAATGAAAGAGTGGGTTAAAAAGCTGTTGAATTATTTCCTGATCGGTATTCTTGCCGTTATTCCTATTGTTATTGTTTTACAAATTATGATTTTTGTAAAAGACCGGGTTTCCGATTTGCTTCAATTGGTTTACGGTTATGCGGATAGTTATTTTTATACCAGCTTGGTGTTCGCGGTCAGTTTTATTATTTTGGTGTACATTGGTCACAAATTAGCCCGAGAAGGCCGTTCTTGGGTTATTGCCGCGTTTGATCATGTTATTGACAGAATTCCATTAATGAACACGGTTTATCGGGTACTTAAAAAAGTGATCAATATGTTTTCGACCCATGATCAGTCTATCGCCAAGGAAGTGGTTTATGTCGAATACCCAAAAGAAGGCATTTGGGTGCCTGCGTATGTTACCAACAGGCTGGGTGACAAGTATGTGTTATTTGTTCCTACGTCGCCTAATCCGACATCCGGTTTTACGGTAATTGCCGATAAATCAAAAATAGTTAAATCGGCAATGAATATCGAAGAGGCCAGCAGTTTTGTGATCAGTGTTGGTGTTGATTACGGTAAGGCTTCGGAAATGAGCCAATTACCCTGAGTCTGATTCCTGGTATTTTAAGTGCCGATAGAGCATGAGGAAACGTAGATGAAATAGATAAGTAGAGTGGCAGCGTCTTGATGCTGGTTTCAAGTACCGGTTGCGGCGGCGTAACAGCGCCAGCAAGTAGAGCAGGAAACGAAATGATCCGGGAAAGTGCATGACCCGTCGTGCACGCCTTCACCGCTTAACGTTAATCCCTTCCTTTGGCGCACGCGGCATGTCCTATGCCAAGAAACATGCACAATACAGTTAAGCAATGCTGCTTTATGCCAAAGCAAATAACAAAATCCCCGTGTTTTTAGTTGCAACCTGTCGGGTTGATTCGATTGACTTTACGGCGCTTGTTTGTTATCAATGACCCTGCTTATTAGCAAAAAATAATAATAAATATAATAATTACTTAAGAGGAGGGGACGGGCATGGTATCTGATAATGGCACCAAAACGGGCAAGTTGGCAAAACTAACTCAGCTGGAAGCGGAGGTAACTAAGCTTTCTGAGCAGGTGAAATCCAATAAGAAAACAATAATTTTACTGAAAAAATCGTTAACTGAACGCGATTTAAAAATTCATGAATTAGAATCGAAATTGATATACGCTCAACAATCGCTGTTGAAAAAAGCGACTTTTACAATTCACCAGTGCAGGAATCAAATTAAAAACGGAATTGACGAAAAAGTCATCAATCCGGTGTTATCGCAAATTCAGCAGCAGATTGAGGTTATTCAGGGTATCGTCTATGAAGCCAAAGATCTCATCAACAAGAAAAAAGTGCTGATTCACGAAAACATTAATGCAACTTCAAATTTGGTTCATCAATGTCCTGATCAAGCGGTAAGGTATTTTGAAAGAACGGTTGTTGAACCGGCTAGATCATTGGTCACTGAAGTAGTTGGAATGGTCGATAGCAAGGTGAAAACCGGTCAGGATCTGGTCGTGCAAAAAATCATCTATCCGGGAAAGGTCTGGTACGACAGAATTGTTGATGTTGCGCAGGCACTACCGATGCAGAGTCAGGTCATTTTTCAAGTATGGCTGGCGGAGCCGGTCATGCAGAAAATTGAGGCTTTACCCGTTATCGGAAAGGAACTGAGTGCCAGTGCAGATCTACTACTGAAAAGTTTGATGGGTCGGCTGAAATCCGGAGCGGAACAGGGTTTGGCTCATACCGTCGACGCAATAAAAAAATCACCCTTTTGGGATGGAAAGCGCAACATAGAAGCGGCTTAATAGCCGCCTGTTATTCAAGGATGGCGGGCATTTGAAAAACGACGAGGCGACCGGTTCGGTCGCCTGTACTCATCACCGACGGTTTAAGTCGACGGCGATTGTTGCCGCGATTACTTAACCAAACTCAATAAAATCCCCGCCGCCACTGCAGAGCCAATTACCCCGGCAACATTAGGTCCCATGGCATGCATCAACAGGAAGTTATGCGGGTTGCTTTCCAGCCCGATTTTGTTGACTACCCGCGCCGCCATCGGCACTGCAGAGACGCCGGCGGCACCGATCAGCGGATTAATCGGGGTGCTGCTGAATTTATTCATGATTTTCGCCATGATCACTCCTGAGGCTGTGCCGATGCTGAAAGCAATCGCTCCCAGGCCTAAGATGCCCAGCGTCTTGACTTGCAAAAAGGCTTCGGAGCTGAGCTTTGAACCTACCGCCAACCCTAAGAAAATAGTGACGATATTGATCAGTTCGTTTTGTGCGGTTTGACTCAAGCGTTCTACCACGCCACACGCGTTCATCAGATTACCCAGTGCGAACATGCCGATTAAAGGTGCGGCTGACGGTAACAGCAAGGTACAAATAACCAGCAGCATTAACGGAAACACGATCTTTTCGGCCTTGCCCACTACCCGCAGTTGTTGCATCTCGATTTTACGTTCATCCTCAGTAGTTAAGGCGCGCATGATCGGCGGCTGTATCAGCGGCACTAAGGCCATGTAAGAGTAAGCCGCGACCGCAATGGCGCCCAACAAGTCGGGCGCCAGTTTCGAGGCGACATAAATAGCAGTCGGGCCGTCCGCGCCGCCGATAATGCCGATTGCAGCGGCATCTTTTAAGGTGAATTCCAGTCCCGGTATGGCATTGAGCGCCAGCGCCCCCAGCAGTGAGGCAAAAATACCGAACTGCGCCGCAGCGCCCAGCAGCAAGGTTTTAGGGTTGGCCAGCATCGGGCCGAAATCGGTCATTGCGCCCACGCCCATAAATATCAGCAACGGAAACAGGCCGGTTTTAATGCCGAAATACAGGTAGTACAAAATACCGCCTTCTTCGGCGATACCGGCAATCGGGATGTTACTGAGTATTGCGCCAAAGCCTATCGGCAGTAACAGCAAGGGTTCAAAGCCTTTTTTGATAGCCAGAAACAGCAGTAAAAAGCCGATCAGCATCATGAACACCTGGCCGCCGGTAAAGTTGTATATACCTGTGCTATGCCAGAGTAAAATGAGATTTTCCATGGGATGACCCTTTAATTAAATCATGTAGGGGCGACCGGATGGGTCGCCCTTGTTCGGACACAGGCGACCGGCCGGTCGCCCCTACGGTTCTTTGCGCTCTTTGTGGCTGTTCTTTATAAGGAGATCAATACATCCCCGCCGGCAATGGCGCTGCCTTCTTTGACATAGATGGTGCTGACGATGCCGGTCGTTTTGGAGCGTACTTCGGTCTCCATTTTAATGGCTTCCATGATGACCACGACATCGCCTTCGGCAACGATGCTGCCCACATCGACCAGGATTTTCAGAATATTACCGGCCATCGGCGATTCAACTGTGGCACCGCTGCTGGCTATCAGTGCGGCATGGGGGGCGCTGGCGGTCGGTTGAATGCTCAAGGCGGTGTTGTTGGGGCCGACCATGACGCTGAAATTTCTGCCGTCGACATTAACCGTATAGGTTTCCGTTTGCGGCGGGGTGTTTGAATTGGCGGCGTTGGCGGAATGTAGGGGCGAATTCATTCGCCCTGGACGGCTAAAGTCGCCCCCACATTCCGGCGCTGCTTCAAAAGCGGCCGGATTGCCCCGGTTAACCAGGAATTTCCAGCCGACTTGCGCAAACAAGCCGTTGATCAACGCGTCTTCTTCGATGTTGGCGGCGAGGGTTACGCCTTCGGCCCGGGCTTTTTCCCGGACTTCGGCAATCAGTTTGTCCATTTCCGGTGCGATCAGATCGGCCGGACGACAGGTAATCGCTTGTGCGCCGTTCAGTACTTTGTCTTGCAAGGCTTTGTTGACCGGCGCGGGCGTAGCGCCGTATTCGCCTTTTAAAACGCCGGCGGTTTCTTTGGTAATGTTTTTGTAGCGTTCGCCGTTCATCACGTTGATCACGGCTTGGGTGCCGACGATTTGCGAAGTCGGCGTGACCAGCGGGATAAAGCCCAAGTCTTCACGCACCCGGGGAATTTCCAGCATGACCTCGTCGAACTTGTCGGTAGCGCCTTGTTCTTTCAGCTGGCTTTCCATATTGGTCAGCATGCCGCCCGGTACTTGGGAAATCAGGATGCGACTATCGACACCTTTTAAGCTGCCTTCGTATTGCGCATATTTTTTGCGAATATCCCGGAAATAGGTGGCGATATGTTCCAGCTCGACCAGATCCAGGCCGGTATCGCGTTCGGCGCCTTCCAGACTGGCGACGATGGTCTCGGTGGGGCTGTGCCCGTAAGTCATGCTCAACGATGAAATGGCGGTATCGACGTTGTCCGCGCCTGCTTCGACGGCCTTGATAATGCTGGCGACACTCAAGCCGGTGGTTGCATGGCAATGCAAATGGATGGGTATATTAGTGCTGGATTTCAACCGGCTGACCAGTTCAAAGGCGTCGTAAGGTTTGAGCAGTCCCGCCATGTCTTTGATACAAATGGAATGCGCGCCCATGTCTTCGATCTGTTTGCCCAGATTCACCCATAAGTCCATGGTGTGTACAGGACTGGTGGTGTAGGAGATGGCGCCTTGCGCATGGGCGTCGGTACGGAGTGCGGCTTTGACCGCATGCTCGATGTTGCGCATGTCGTTCATCGCATCGAAGATGCGAAACACATCGATACCGTTGATGACGCAGCGCTCGACGAACTTGTCCACCACATCGTCGGCGTAATGCCGGTAGCCCAAGATATTCTGGCCGCGGAACAGCATTTGCTGGGGCGTGTTAGGCATGGCGGCTTTCAGCAGACGCAGCCTTTCCCAGGGATCTTCGCCCAGATAACGGATACAGGCATCAAAAGTAGCGCCGCCCCAGGATTCAATAGACCAGTAACCAATCCGGTCGAGTTTTTCGCAAATAGGCAGCATATCTTCGATGCGCAACCGGGTTGCTAAAATAGATTGATGAGCATCACGCAGAACGACTTCGGTGATGCCTAAGGGCTGCTTTATATCGGTGGACATGCTTGTTGTTTCTCCTGAAACCTTGATTTGTAATTATTTGGCAGTTCGAAAAAATAGAACGCTGATGACGCAGATGAATATGATTGACGCCGATAATTCGAAAAATCTTATTTAATCATAATAATCAGCGTCACCTAGAGGCGCTTACTTTTGGCATCTGCGTTCTATTGCATTTAATCATTGACCTTGTGGTCGTTAGTTATGCTGTTTACGGTACTGGTGTACGGCGGCCGTTATCGCGGCAACAACGCTTTTATCGATGTCGGTGCTAATGCCGGGTACCGCCCGCGATACCGGTATTTCCGGGAAATAGCGCTGTACCACGGCCGACATCAGGTTGATAGCGCCTACCAGCATGGTCAAAAACAGGAACACGATGCCCATTCCGACAAACATTAATTCGATTCCGCTAGTCATTAGTTCTGTCATGGTTGATCACGTTTTTAAAATGTTTAACTATTGCATTGTATCATAGGCAAAAATCATAACTAATCGATGTTTTTTCATGATGATAATTGGCAGGCAGTCTTTTGGTTATATGATTGTGGGTGCGAATTTATTCGCGCAGTGGGTTAAAAACGCGAATAAATTCGCGCCCACATTATAAATGGTTGTTATTAGGAGTAAAAATATGACAGATAAAGAACGCGACGAAAATAAACAGTGGCATGACAAATTAACGCCCGAGCAATTTACTATTTGCCGCCTGAAAGCCACCGAGCCGCCGTTTACCGGCAAATACGCCGATTGTAAAAAAGACGGCATTTATCAGTGTATTTGCTGCGGCAATCCGTTATTCGATTCGGCGACTAAATATGATTCAGGTTCAGGTTGGCCGAGTTTTTGGGATGTATTGACCGAACACAGTGTGGCTGAACATGTCGACGCCAGTCATGGTATGCGCAGGGTTGAAGTGACTTGTCAGTCCTGCGATGGGCATTTAGGTCATGTGTTTGAAGACGGCCCGCAACCGACAGGTCTGCGTTACTGCATAAATTCTGCGGCCTTAGACTTGAAAGAAAGATTATGAGCGTTAGACAACAGGTTCAAAACTTACTGGATTTTATCGATGCCAGTCCCAGTCCCTGGCATGCGGTTAACACCATCGAAGCCCGGCTTGCGACGCAAACTCCGGCGTGGGAGCGTCTCGACGAAACCGCCAAATGGACATTGCAGCCGGGCGGGCGTTATTATGTGGTGCGCGACGATTCGTCTATCGTCCTGTTTGTTCAGGGACAAAAACCGCTGGCTGAAACCGGGTTTAAAATTATCGGCGCACATACCGATTCCCCCGGCTTGAGGATAAAACCGAATGCTGCAAGTCGCGGGGATGGCTTGTTAAGGCTGGGCGTCGAGATTTACGGCGCCCCCATTTTGGCGACTTTTACCGACAGGGATTTAAGCCTTGCCGGAAGGATTAGTTATAAAAACGATCAGGGCGACATAGCCAGTCTGCTGGTCAAATTCGATCAACCGCTGCTGCGTTTGCCTAATCTGGCAATACACATGAACAGAACGGTTAATGAAGACGGCCTAAAACTGCAAAAGCAGACCGAATTGCCGTTGATCTTATCGGCATCGACCGAAGAGCAACTGCCTAAAGCTTGTTTTTCAGCATTGCTGCAACAGCAAACAGGCATAGCGGCGGCGCGTATTTTATCCTGGGACTTGGCTGTGTACGACACCCAGAAAGGCGCTTTCTGGGGCGCGGAAAACGAGTTTTATGCAGACAGCCAACTGGATAATCTGGCTTCCTGCCATGCCGCGTTGCAGGCATTGCTGGAGCATGACATTTTACAGTCGGACAGTACCTTGGTGTGTGCGTTCTTCGATCATGAAGAAATCGGTAGTGGCAGCAACAAAGGCGCGGACGGCAGTTTTCTGCCCGATGTACTCCAGCGCATAGCGCTTTCGACCGCAGCAGGCAGCGAAGATGTTGCCAGAGCGCTGGCGAAAAGTTTCATGATCAGCGCGGATATGGCGCATGCCTATCAGCCTAATTTCCCCAATGCCTACGATGCCGACCATAAAGTCGGCGTCAATAAAGGCCCGGTGATTAAAGTCAACGCCAATCAAAGCTACAGCTCGGAAAGCGTCTCGGCAGCGATGTTTGCCGACTGGTGCGAACAGGCCGAAGTGCCGTACCAGACCTATTCGCACCGTTGCGATATGCCTTGCGGAAGCACCATCGGGCCGATTACGGCCGCAAAACTGGGCATACGCTCAATCGATGTCGGCAGCCCGATGTGGGCGATGCACAGCATCAGGGAAAGCGCCGGAGTGCTGGATCATGATTACATGATCAGGGTGATGAAACGGTTTTTTGCAGCGCGTTAATGATGCCCAACCTAGTCCCCTTTGACGGCGAGCTTTATTGGGTTCAACAATTTTACCGGCAGCCGGAGTCCGATCTGCTGTTCGCGCAATTGCAGGGCGATCTGGCTTGGCAGGAAGAAACTATTTTTATTTATGGTCGGTGGGTTAAGGTGCCCCGCCTGATGTGCTGGTACGGCGATCCCGATGCGTGCTATAGCTATTCGGGCGTTAATCATCAGCCGATGCCGTGGACTCCGGCGTTACAGGCAGTCAGGGAGAAGCTGGAGCGGCAATGCCGCTGTACTTTCAATAGCGTATTAGCCAATTTGTACCGTGACGGTAAGGACTCGATGGGATGTCATGCCGATGATGAAAAAGAGCTGGGGCAAAATCCGGTGATTGCATCATTGAGCCTGGGCGATCAGCGCTTATTCAAGCTGCATCATAAAAACTGCCAAGAAAAGCTGGATATAGTTTTAGGCCACGGCGATTTGTTAGTGATGGCAGGCACCTTGCAACACCACTGGATGCATTCGGTGCCTAAAACCAAAAAAATGAAAACGCCCCGGATTAATTTGACGTTTCGGAAGATTAAGGTGGCTTGATTTGCCGCGAAGACTCTAACTAGAGCCTCAAGAAAGAAAGTAAAATTTTGTGTCTTCGGTTTTTTTTAATATAAATTTAAGTCGTGATTCATATCTAATCAACACGCTTTAACTCAGTAGACATCTTTCCTAAATACAGCTACGTAGGTATGTAGGCAGGAATAAGCCGGTTCAAGCGATAGCGAGAACCGGTGTTTCCGGCGCTCCGGAATTTGCCGGAAACGCTACCACGCGCTACGCTTGGGTAGTCTTATTCCTGCCTACACAAACTATTTAGGAAAGATGTCTAGTTACTTTAGTAATGAAAAAATGAAAGCACATCAACAAATGACTGAAGTCGTAAATGAACAAGATTTAGATGGAAAAATAACAAATACAGCAAAAATGCCTATACTTGTCCAATTATCCTACGCGCCGGAATAGATGAGTATTATCAACTTATCAGGTGTTTTTTTTGGCGTAGTCTTATTGCTTTCACAGCAGGTCATCGCTGATGATGTCGATGTCGAATATAAAGTAAAAGCCGGTTATTTATACAATTTCACCAAATTTATTACTTGGCCTGAGGATAACAGCGAAACCTTTAATCTCTGTATTGCGGGTGAAGATCCTTTCGGCGATTTAATAGACCCCATCGAACAGCGATCAGCTTTTGGACGAGCTATTAAACTATTCAGGTTTAATAGCCTCAATAAAGAGCAGCATTGCCATATTCTTTTTATCAGCGCCTCTATCAAAGATAACTTGTTGCTCAAAGGCATGCTAACTGTTCACGATACCAATAAATCGTTAACCGTGGGTGAAAGTAAGGAGTTTGCAGCTCAGGGCGGAATGATTGGCTTTGTTAACAGGCAGGACAAAATAAAGTTACAAATTAATCTAAAAATGCTGCAACAGAGTGGTTTAAAAATCAGCGCAAAATTATTGGAAGTTGCTGAGCTTATTGAGGGAGAAAACAATGATTAAATTTATTCGTAATCTGTCAATAAACCACAAATTGCTGCTAATTTTATTATTTTCCAGTGTTTCATCGTTATTGTTTGCCGGTGTGCTTTTGATAGTGCTTGAGATCTCAGAGTTCCAGAAAAATACTCGGGATGATTTGTCAATCCTGGCTCAAATCATAGGTAATCGCAGCACCGCTGCATTAATGTTTGGGGACAGGGACTTGGCTAATGAAAATTTGGCTGTATTTAACAACCTGCCGGATGTGCAGGCGGCTTGTCTTTATGATGCGCAAGACGCTGTTTTTGCGCAATTACAGAAAAACAGAGATCAGGAATGGACATGTCCTGTATCAGTTAAAGCTGAAAAAACCCGATTTGAAGATACTTATTTACGTGTAGTTCAGCCGATTATTGTAGATACGGCGGAAGTAGGCACGGTTTATATTCAGGCCGATTTGACTCCGGCTTACTGGCGCAAAGTGCAATTTATAGGGCTGATATTTTTAGTGTTGGCGGGGATATCGATACTAACCTTCTTCCTGTCAACTCCGCTGTTGAAGCTTATTTCCTCGCCGATAAGAAAACTTGTCGATAAAGTTAAAAAAATTAGCGAGACACAAGATTATTCGTTGCGAGCGGTTAAAGTTAATGATGATGAGTTAGGCGTTCTGGTTGATGCCTTTAATGGCTTGATTGCTACTGTTGAGGCTCAAAACCAGGCTTTGACGCTGGCAAAAGACCGTTATTTGGCGCTTTATGATGATAATCCGACGATGGTGTTTAATCTGAAGGTAGACGGTCGTATTTTATCGGTTAATCGTACCGGTGCGCGATATCTGGGTTTATCTGTTGACGAAGTGCAAGGTTGTTCGATTTTTGATTTTATTCATAGGGATGATTTGCCTATCATGCATGATTTGGTTGCATGTTGCTTGACGCGTCCTTTACTGGTCTATAAACAGGAGCTTAGACAAATTTGTAATAAAGGAAGGATTATTTGGGTTAGGGCCACAGCGAGATTGGTCGAAGCTGAATATCAGCAAAGCAGTTTATTGCTGGTGGGTGAAGATATAACGGAAGCTCGCTTATTGAGTGAAAATATTGCTTATCAGGCGAGTCATGATGCCTTGACAGGCTTGGCTAATCGCAGTCAGTTCGATAGTTATATTAAGCAGGCAGTCGCATTGGCTTATGCCGATAATTCGGAGCATATTTTGTGTTATCTGGATCTGGATCAATTTAAAGTGGTTAACGATACCTGCGGACATCTTGCCGGCGATGAATTGCTTAGACAGTTGGGTGAGTTGTTAAGGAAGCATACCAGGAAGCAAGATTTTGTAGCCCGTCTGGGCGGTGACGAGTTTGGCGTGTTGATGATCAATTGCTCATTAAATGAGGCGTTTCGAGCCTGTGAGAATTTACGCGATTTGGTTAAAGATTTCCGTTTTGGCTGGGAAGATAGGGGCTTTACCATCGGCGTGAGTATCGGTATTTCAGCGATAAACGGTTCCAGCGGTAATGCCGTCGATCTGCTTAAAGAGGCCGATGCAGCCTGTTATGCGGCAAAAGATAATGGTCGCAATCGGGTGCATGTGTTTAGTCCTGATGATGAAGAGCTGGCGATGAGGCAGGGAGAAATGCAATGGGTAGAAAAAATCCGGCAGGGGCTGGAGAAAAATAGGTTTTACCTGTACGGGCAGCCGATAGTCGCAATTGCTCATCATGAGGAAGGCTTGCATTTTGAAGCGTTGGTTCGTTATCAGGACGATGATGGTCGTATTATTCCCCCCGGCGCATTTTTACCGGCTGCAGAACGTTATAATCTGGCGCCCGCGCTGGATCGCTGGGTTATCAGTCATTTGTTTGAATGGATAGCGACGAAGCCGGATTTTCTGGATAAGCTATCGTTGTGTTCGATTAATTTATCCGGCCTGTCGATGTCCGATGAAACCATGCCGGCGTTTCTTGCTGAACAATTCTCCAAGTGGGAAATTCCGGCACATAAGATCTGTTTTGAGGTCACCGAAACAGCCGCTATCGCCAATTTATCCCATGCGATTCAATTCATTACGCAATTAAAAGAGCGGGGCTGTTTGTTTTCACTGGATGACTTTGGCAGCGGCTTGTCTTCTTTTGCCTATTTAAAAAACCTGCCGGTCGATTTTCTTAAAATTGACGGCTTGTTTGTTAAGGATATACTCGATGATAAAGTGGATCTTGCCATGGTGAAATCAATTAACGAAGTCGGGCAGGTTATGGGCAAAAAAACGATTGCCGAATTTGTTGAAAATGAAAAAATCTTCAATTTGCTAAATGTTCTGGGCGTGGATTATGCGCAAGGTTACGGTATCGGCAAACCAGTGCCATTGGATGAGCTTAAACTAATAAAATCTTTTGCAGCGGCTTCAAAATGAACGTTAAATTTACCATAATTGTCAGCTGGTTAGCGACTTTTAGCTACTTCAGTTCATGCGATGCAAGTGCTGACGACTTAATGGATCTGTCTCTGGATGAATTGGGTGCAATTCCTGTTAGCGCTATTGCTACAGGGACGTCAAAACCTATTTTTCAGTCTGCTGCAGTGACCAGCGTGATTACCGCCGAGCAAATCAAATCCATGGGCGCAACCGAGCTGCATGAGGTTCTGGAAACAGTGCCCGGCATGCATGGTAGTCTGCAAAGAAGTACATACGATTATAATTACAGTGTGCGTGGTATACAGAATGCAACCAATTCACAACTTCTGATATTGTTAAACGGTACGCGCATTACTACGCCGTTCCGTGGTACAACGATGTCCGCTTTGGAGCTGCCTGTTGAAGCAATTCAACGCGTGGAAGTCATCAGGGGGCCTGGGTCAGCACTTTATGGCGCGGATGCGTTTGCTGGCGTTATTAATATCATTACCAAAAAAGCGGCTGATATAAAGGGGTCGAAAGTTGGCGTTCGCGCGGGTGAATGGGACACACAAAGTGCCTGGGGTCAACACGGCGCCAAGTGGGCCGGCTGGGATGTCGCGACCAGTCTGCAATATCAGCATACCAGCGGTGATGATGGGAGGATTCTTAATGCTGACCTTCAAACCACTAAAGATAATGCGTTTGGGACTCACGCCTCTCATGCTCCCGGTCCCATGAATACGCGCTATGAAACTCTCAATGGACATCTTAATCTACAGCGCAAGCATTGGGATATTGGTTTCTGGGCATTTAATTCAATTAACGCAGGCACTCGTGCTGGTGTTAACGCAACGCTGGATCCAAACGGCAAGACTAACGGGGAACAATATCTGGGGGATGTGCGTTTTTCCACAGAAGACTGGTTTGACGATTTGGAATTGACGGCACATTTGAGTTATTTGCAGGCTGATTTTAACGCGGCATTTCAGGTTTTTCCAAATAATGCCAGCCTGCCGGGCACTGGAAATATTGCTAATACGCTTGATCCTTCAATACCCAGGACTTTATTTCCTAACGGTGTCAATAATAATTTAGGGCGAATAGAGAAAATTCCATCAATTGAGTTGAGTTCAGTCTATAAGGGTTGGGGCAATCATCTGTTACGGTTAGGTACGGGCTTTCGGTATGAAGAAATTACTACCAGTGATAGTAGAAATTTCGGCTATGGTATGCCGCTGCCCGCTGTGGTTAACGGCACTTTAACTAATGTGACTGGTACACAGTTCGTTTATTTACCCGATACCCATCGATCAATCTGGTCTGCTGTAGCGCAGGATGAATGGCAATTCGCTAAAAACTGGCAGCTGACAGCGGGCGTGCGATTCGATAACTATTCTGATTTTGGCAGCACCATCAATCCGCGCGCCGCCCTGGTTTGGGATATTAATGAACAGCTGACCAGCAAACTGTTGTATGGTAAAGCCTTTAGGGCGCCTAACTTCTCGGAACAAGGCAACCAGAATAATCCGGTTATCATAGGCAACAAGCAGTTAAAACCGGAAACCATTAATACCGTTGAATGGGCCATTGATTATCGTCCTTTCTCTTCACTGAGAACGGCGGTCAATGTATATTATTATGAAATTAAAAATCTTATCGCGATACCGGCAGGATCTGTTACCTTTCAAAATAGCGGTAATCAAAACGGTTACGGTACCGAACTGGAATGGAACTGGCAAGCCACTGAAAAATGGAATGTGATGGGTAATTATGCATGGCAAAATGCTCGTAACACCACCAATCGCAGCCGGGTAACCGGCGTACCTGAACATCATGTTTATACGGCAGTCGGCTGGCAGTTTTTACCGCAGTGGCAATTACAGCCGCAGATTAACTGGATTGGCAGCCGAACCAGTGCATTTGGCGATAATAGATCATTGAAAGATTATGAAACGATAGATTTAACATTAAGGGGCAAAAAACTATTTGGACACCACCTTAATCTGACGGCTTCCATACATAATATGTTCGATGCTAATAATCTTGAGCCTGCCAGTCCTGCATTGCCGCAAAATATCCCGTTGCAGGGAAGAAGCTTTTACATTGAAGCGGCGATTGGCTTTTAATAGAATAAGCGAATATGTCCAATTTACAGGATGTTAATATAATATTGCAGCGGCAGTCGGTATTTTTTATCGTGGACGGAATTCCCCGTTATTAGTCAGCATATTCCAGTAATTCAAATCTTTTTTAGCAACGCTATCCAGAAGCTCATCTACCTTAATCACACAAGGTTGGCGTAGCCCGTGGTAGTCCACTAATGGACCAATCCCGACAAAATGTATGCCCAATGCCGAAAAAACCCGCATCAAGGCAGGTTCCATAATTGCGTACCAGTAATGAATGTTATTTTCAGAACTCATTTTAATCGCACATGCAAACAAAGCCAGTGTCAAATGAGAAGATATCATCTTCTCTTCTTGTTCAAATATAATCTCTAAATCAACAGCGTCAATAGTGGTCAATAATTGCTGTTCGTTTTTTCTTCGCCTAAACTCTTTCGACACACAAAATCTGGACAACTCAGCCAGATTATGCCGGGGCATGGTTTTTAATAAATTAACATTATCAATCTGGCTGTGTTTTTCCATTGGAAATGGTTTTTCTCGATTATTGGCATCTGGCAGAATAAGACGGGTAGTTGCGATATAAATTCCAAGCCCACGATGGCGAATAAGATAATGACTTGAATGCGGGTCATATTCATCAAATTCTATTCCTTCAGGAAATTCTTCGGGATTTTGAAACCCCATTTCAACACAATATACTTGATAACGTAACTTATATACCTCATGCTTGAGTTCGTCGGAGATCGCAGGGATCATCTCGAAATATTTATTAAAAATAGCAGTATCATTCATTTCTGGCATTTGTCTAAAAACCGTATTTTAATCACACCGCATAAATAAACGGGGATGCCAAAAAAACTCACCGAATAGCCTTAAAACCAATATCGGTGCGGTAATAGACTTTATCCCAGTGGATGCGGTCGGCTAGCACATAGGCTCTGCTTTGGGCTTCTTTAATATCATGCCCTAAAGCGCAAGCGCATAATACCCGCCCGCCCGCCGTGACCAGATCGTTGCCGACTTGTTTAGTGGCAGCATGAAACACCTTGCTGTCTTCGTGCTCCTCGCCAGGCAAGCCGGAAATAACCGCACCGCTTTGATAGGCGTCGGGATAGCCGCCTGCTGCTAACACTATGCCTAATGCGGCGCGCTCGTCCCAATCGCTGGTGGTCTTATCGAGATTTCCAGCCAGCGCGGCTTCGATAAGATCTACCAGATCGCTGTTCAGTCGCATCATGATCGGCTGCGTTTCAGGGTCGCCAAAGCGGCAGTTGTATTCCAGCACTTTAATCGAACCGTCGGCACTAATCATCAATCCTGCGTAGAGAAAGCCGGTATAAGGCAGGCCGTCTTCCGCCATGCCTTTCAAGGTCGGCTCGATCACATCGCGCATGACCTTGTCGTGGATTTCAGGGGTGACGACGGGAGCAGGCGAATAAGCGCCCATGCCGCCGGTGTTGGGGCCCTGGTCGCCATTATCACGGGCTTTGTGATCCTGCGAGGTCGCCATCGGCAAGGCGTGTTTGCCGTCGGCTATGACTATAAAGCTGGCTTCCTCGCCGGTCAGGAATTCTTCTATGACGACGCGGTTGCCAGCCTCGCCGAACACATTGCCGGATAACATGTCCTCGACGGCGGCTATTGCTTCCTGTTCGGTCTGGGCGACGATCACGCCTTTGCCGGCCGCCAAGCCGTCCGCCTTGACCACAATCGGCGCGCCTTGTTGCTTGATGTAAGCTATGGCTTGCTGCTGGTCGGTAAAGGATTGGAAAGCGGCGGTCGGGATGTGGTGGCGGATCATGAAGTCTTTGCAAAAAGTCTTCGAGCCTTCCAGTTGCGCGGCTTTTGCGGTCGGGCCGAAGCACTTCAAACCCGCTTCCTGGAAACGATCGACAATACCCAAAACCAGCGGCACTTCGGGGCCGATGATGGTCAGGCCGACAGCTTCTTTTTGGGCGAATGCCAGCAGCGCGGCAATATCGTCAACGGCGATGGCGATGTTTTCAACAGACGCTTCCAGCGCGGTTCCGGCATTGCCGGGCGCGACAAACACTTTTTCGACTTTGGCGGATTGTTGGGTTTTCCAGGCGAGGGCGTGTTCACGGCCGCCGCTGCCGACGATGAGGATTTTCATAAGAAGATCAGGTTAAAGGTTAAAGGTTCAAGGTTCAAGGTTCAAGGTTCAAGGTGCATACGACGCCCTTTGACCTTGAACCTCACCAATTAATGCCTGAAATGACGCATGCCGGTAAGGACCATCGCGATATTATGCTCATCGGCTGCGGCAATGACTTCATTATCCCGCATCGAACCGCCGGGCTGAATGACAGCGGTGATGCCCGCTTCGGCAGCGGAATCGATGCCGTCTCTGAACGGGAAAAACGCGTCGGAAGCCATTGCAGACCCTGGCACATCCAGACCCGCATCAACGGCTTTGATGCCTGCGATCCTGGCCGAATAGACCCGGCTCATTTGTCCTGCGCCTACGCCGATCGTCTGGCCGTTTTTGCAGTAGACAATCGCATTGGATTTGACGAATTTGGCGACTTTCCAGGCGAATAACAAATCGGCCAGTTCCTGTTCGGTCGGGGCGCGTTTGCTGACTATTTTAATATCGGCAGCGCCGATCTCGCCTAGATCCTTGTCTTGAACCAGTAAGCCGTCGGCAACGCGTTTGAAATCAAGTGACGCCCGGTTTTCGCTGTTCCAGATACCGCATTCCAGCACCCGGATATTTTGTTTTGTCGTCAACACAGCTTGCGCGGCTGCGCTGATGGACGGCGCAATAATCACTTCGACAAATTGACGCTTGACGATTTCAGCGGCGGTGTGTTCGTCCAGTTCCCGGTTAAATGCGATAATGCCGCCGAATGCCGAGGTCGGGTCGGTTGCATAAGCCTGGTCGTAAGCGGCAAGCAGGTTGTCGGCCTGAGCTACGCCGCAGGGATTGGCGTGCTTGACAATCACGCAGGTAGGCTGGTCGTTAAACGACTTGACGCATTCCAGCGCGGCATCGGCATCGGCAATATTGTTGTAGGATAATTCCTTGCCTTGCAGTTGTTTGGCAGCCGCAATCGTGCCGCTGGCCGGCGATTTTTCCCGGTAAAACGCCGCGTTCTGGTGCGGGTTTTCACCGTAACGCAGGGTCTGGTGATGGTAAAACTGCAAGTTCAGCGTTCCAGGAAATTGAACGCCCCTACCGCCGGCGCGGCGAAGCTTGCCCAGATAAGCTGCAATCGCGGTGTCGTAACGCGCGGTGTGTTCAAAGCTTTTTAGCGCCAGATTGAAGCGGGTTTGCTGCGCGAGTCCGCTGTTGTTGTTTTTCAGTTCGGCAATAATCGCTGCGTAATCGGCCGGATCGACGATGATGGCGACATCGGCATGATTTTTGGCGGCGGCGCGGATCATGGTCGGGCCGCCGATGTCGATGTTTTCAATGGCGGCGGCAAAATCGCAGTCCGGATTGGCGATAGTCTGTTCAAACGGGTACAGATTGACGACCACCATATCGATCGGCTTAATGCCGTTCGCGGCCATCACTGCATCGTCTATGCCTCGACGCGCCAAAATGCCGCCGTGGACTTTGGGGTGTAAAGTCTTGACCCGGCCATCCATCATTTCCGGAAAACCGGTGTAATCGGACACTTCGGTCGCCGGAATATGATGTTCGGCCAGTGTTTTGGCGGTACCGCCGGTAGACAGGATTTCGATGCCTAATTGATGGAGTTCACGGCAAAAATCCACGATACCGGATTTGTCGGATACGCTGATCAGCGCGCGAGTGACTTTTTTGTTCATGCAGGTCTCTTCAATGAAAGGTGAGGGCGATTAAAGCTAGAGCGGTTAAAACCCGGCTTGTTGAAATTTTAGGACAGGCCGTAAAATTCCAGTTTTTTGCGCAAGGTGCTGCGGCTCAAACCCAATGCTTTGGCCGCTTTGGTTTGGTTGAAGCCTGAGTGTTCCAGTGTCGTTTGCAATAAAGGTTTTTCGACTTCGCCGATAACCATCGCATGCAGACCTACCGCATCATGACCGTTCAGGTGCAAAAAATATTGCTCCACGGTCTGCTTAACATGTGCAGATAAAGGAATGGCGGCGGTTTTTTTGCTGTCTATGTTGATGATTTCGGCACTTTTTTGGGATGCGGTCATAATTATGCAGCACTGTCGGTGGTTAAAAGATTAAATGCCGAATTAATCAGCGCTATTTGTCGGGATGGACATTGTGCTTGGTTGATGTTGCTTTTGGTGTCCTGAGTTACAGATTCAAGATGCTTAAAGTACCAAGCGATATGTTTCCGGGCTATTTTAACACCGCTTGCATTGCCGTAGAAACTATATAGTTTGTCCAAATGACTCATGATTATGCTGTGTATGTCGGTAACCGTCGGTTTTTCAAGGTGTTTGCCGTGGTTGATGAAGTGACTTATTTGACTAAATAGCCATGGATTTCCTTGGGCGGCCCGGCCTATCATAATGGCGTCGGCGCCGGTTGAATGAAGTACAAATTGCGCTTGTTCCGGGCTATCAATATCGCCGTTGGCGATAACCGGAATGCTGATGGCTTGTTTCACTTGTTTAACGGTGTCGTGTTCGGCCTGACCGTTAAATTTACAGGCACGGGTTCGGCCGTGAATAGTCAATGCGGCAATGCCCGCATTTTCAGCTATTCGGGCTATTTCAACCGCATTGCGGCTGTGTAAATCCCAGCCGGTACGGATTTTCAAGGTGACCGGAATATCGACGGCATTAACGACCGCATCCAGTATGCGCTGCACCAGCGCCTCATCTCTCATTAGCGCCGAGCCTGCGGCAACGGCACACACTTTTTTTGCCGGACAACCCATATTGATATCGATGATCTGAGCGCCTCGCTGAGCATTGAGTCTTGCCGCATCGGCCATCAGCTGAGGGTCGGTACCCAGAATTTGTACCGAACGGATGCCGGTTTCACCGTCATGATCGGCTTTTAGCAGCGTTCTTTTGTGCTGACGCAAAGCCGGATTGGAGGCCACCATTTCAGATACGGCTAAACCGGCGCCGAATTGCGTGCACAATTCCCTGAACGGCCGGTCGCTGATACCGGCCATAGGCGCCAGAATCAGATTGTTTTTAAGTTGATAAGGGCCGATGTGCATGGGGAGGAGAAAGGTGCAATGTTCAAGGATATGATCTTTTCACCTTGTACCTTGAACCTTAATTACCTAAATCACTTGTCTCCGGCATCATTCCAAATTGGATTTTCCCGGTCTTCCGGTTCCAATTTAGTAATGTCTTCAGGATATAAATGCCAGAACGACTTATCAATGGTGGCGTTGTTATAGCTTTCTTTTTTCTCGTGGGTGAACGG
>JAURVK010000179.1 GCA_030655535.1 Methylobacter sp.
CCCACAGCATTCAACCTAACTATCTTATTGCTCCCACGCTCCAGCGTGGGAGCAATAATGCAGGAGCTGAAATGAATCTGCAAACCCTAAAAGTTCTATCGCTACTGCTGAGTTATCCCGAAGCCGAGATGCTTGAAGCATTGGACGAAATGGCGGCGGTCGTCGAGCAGGAAAACCTGTTGCAGCAAGACCATAAAAAATCCGTACTGGCGCTGATCGATTTATATCGCGGCGCAGACCTGCTGGATGTCCAGGAGGATTATGTGGCGCTGTTCGATCGGGGACGGTTTTTGTCGCTGCATATTTTCGAGCATGTCCACGGCGAATCCCGCGACCGCGGGCAGGCCATGGTTGACCTGCTGCAAATGTACGAAACGCACGGCTTTTTTATGTCAACCCATGAACTGCCGGACTATATCCCGTTATTTCTGGAGTTTCTGTCGCAACAGGAACAGGCCGAAGCAATGCAGTTACTGCACGATGCGATGCCCGTACTCAGTTTGTTGGGCGCAAGGCTAAGCGAACGCGGCAGCGGGTTTTGCGCAATTTTCGATGCACTATCGGGTTTTGCAGGCGAACCCGAAGCGCTTAATGAAATCCGTCAACAAGCCGCCACCGAAGGCGAGGATGAAACCGTGGTTTACATGGATGACATCTGGGAAGACGAAGCCGTCAGTTTTATGGGAGCGGGGGATGCGTGCAAAAGCCAAGCCGCCGCTGTCAGCCCGATCACCCTCACGCCGCGCGATGAATATTTGAAAGCGCAAAATCGTTCTCTTTAGAAGGAGTCAATCGTGGATTATCTCAATACCTTACTATTCGGTTATTACCCCTATGTCGCGATCAGCGTATTTTTTATCGGCAGCCTGGCGCGTTACGACCGCGATCAATACACCTGGCGCACCGGTTCCAGCCAGTTTTTACGTGCCGACGAATTAAGACAGGGCAGCAACTTATTCCATATCGGCATCTTGTTGCTGTTCGTCGGGCATTTCGTCGGCCTGTTGACGCCGCCTTCGGTTTATCACAGTTTGGGCCTGTCGACGTCTGCCAAACAAATCCTGGCCGTGGTTGCGGGTGGCGTCTTCGGCGGCGTGTGCTTGAAAGGCATCATTATTCTGATACGCCGCCGCCTGACCGATGCGCGGATTCGCGCCACCAGCAGCCGCATGGATATTTTCATCCTGCTGCTGATCGGCGTACAGCTGGCTCTGGGTCTGCTGACCTTGCCGATTTCGCTTTACCATTATGACGGCGCCAATATGCTGCTGCTGTCGGAATGGGCGCAGCGTATCGTGACGTTTCGCAGCGGCGCGGCGGATCAAGTCGGCGAGATCGGCATTATCTTCAAATTGCATTTATTCCTGGGGCAGACCTTGTTTTTGGTTTTTCCGTTCAGTCGTTTGGTGCATGTCTGGAGCGTTCCGTTGGGATATGTCACGCGTCCTTATCAAGTCGTCCGTAAGCGTTAAAAGATCAGGGCGTGCCGTCGCGCCTTCCTTGCTGGTCGTTGAATTACCCCGCGTCATCAAGGTGAGCAAAGCATCGGTCAAATATTAAGGCTTAAAAAAAGCGGCTAAAGAAATTAGCCGCTTTTTTATTGCGAATGAGAGCCATAAATCGCTGTTAGTTTACAACTCGGTCAGTTATCTGTTTTATTTGGCAGCAGGAGTAGCCGTTTCAGCTGGAGCAGTGGTTGCTTCTGAATCTGGGTCAGTGGTTTCTTCATAAGCAGGGGCAGTGGTTGCTTCAGGAGCTGGTGCTAAGGTTGTACTCTCACCGGCGGTGTTCGTTGGTTGTTCGCTGCCTTTATCACAGCCACTAAGTAAAGCAAGGCTAATAATGCCAGTTGTCAGCAGGATATTTAATTTCATGTTTAGACCTTTAATTTAGTTAGATTGGTAAGATAAAAAATTTTAAAAAAATGGTAGTCTAAAATTACCGCGAGTTAATTGTTCAATAAAAATAGCGGATCTAAGGCCTTATTTGAACCTGATTCATTGCTAAATTCGTTAATTCATTCATTAACACAATCTAGGTATTATTTTAGATCGGACTCATGATAGAGCAAGTTTCCTTAACGGCAGATTAACAAACTATGCAGTGCGGTAGGATGGGTAGAGCAACGCGAACCCCATCGCTCGAACCGGATTCTCGCGGTGTATATAGCTTTCAACGGCTGCGCCTATAACATGCACAACCACCAGAACCAGCGTAAAGTCGGCGAAAAACTCATGTACTTCTTCCCCTATTCCGTGTCCATCCTACTTGGCTTTTCTCATCGGGACTCGCCCATGCCGTTAAATTGTTTTGCCAAATGCGTTGCATAGTTATCGGTCATGCCGCTGATATAATCAATCACGCGCATCAATGCCAGATATTTTGGCGTTAATTTTTCGCCTTTTTTGATTCGACGGTCAAACGTGTCCTTGCCGATCAAATCGACTACCCGTCTGCTTCTAAAAGATATTTCAGAGGGCTTGTCGACCAATTCTATAGCGGCGCTACACATAATATCTAACAGTGTCGATATGATGTGGTATGAGCCTATTTCCAGTTCAATTTTTCTGGGATGTGAAAATATTTTAGTTTTTGCGGTATTTTTGGCCTGCTCTACAGACTCTCTGATATTAGCAGGGCATAAGGAAATTAAATCGCCATGTTTGCCTTGAAGGAGTTCTCGTTCATTGTTAATAAAGGCCTCTGTTGCCGCGTCAATGTATGCCGAAATAACTTTTCCTCTAATGAGGGCGGGTTTTTGCCTGGCAGAGGCTTTTGCCAAATCAGCTTCCAGGCTGTCGATTTCCGATGGATTCAACACCGGTTTCAATATATCAAAAATATCATCCCAGCGAAGAATGTCCATTTCAAGGCCATCTTCGAGATCCAAAATGCCATAGCAAAAATCATCGGCGGCTTCCATTAGGTAAACCAGCGGATGCCTGCAATACCAGTTATTGCCTGCTTGTTTTTCTAAGCCGACCGCTAAGGCAATTTCATCAAAAATTGCCAATTCTGACTGAAAAACGCCATATTTATTCGATTTTGGACGTTTTCCTTCGGCACTAGGTAGTGAAGTCCACGGATATTTGATAAACGAGGCAAGCGTTGAGTAGGTCAATCTCATGCCGCCGTCATCGGGGTGATATTCTGATGAAGTTAGCAAGCGCAACCCTTGGGCATTGCCTTCAAAAAACAGGAGATCATGTTTTTCTTCAACGGTAAGGCCGGTCAAATGATGGTTGCCATCATATTTAAACCAGTTGCGAATGGCTTCCTCTCCTGTGTGGCCGAAGGGCGGATTGCCGATATCATGTGCCAAGCAAGCAGATTGGACAATGTCTCCCAAATCGGTGGGTACAAATCCCCCAGGAAGACGGCCTTTTTCCTGCAATGCATAGCCGACTTTAATGCCTAAGCTGCGTCCAACACAGGCAACTTCAAGGCTGTGTGTCAAACGATTATGTATATGATCATTCGTCGCTAGCGGATGGACTTGCGTCTTCTTGGCCAAGCGCCTGAATGCGCCTGAAAATATAATCTTGTCGTGATCGGAATTAAAAGGTGAACGCCCAAGCTCTTGTTTGGCTGCTGTATGACCCAGCTTGTCAGTGTTTAATAGTGTGTTCCATTCCATAATTAGGTCTTTTAAGTTGAGTATGTTTAGCTAAATAGGAAGGGTAAAAGAGCCTGACACTATCTGATTTAAGAACATTTTCGTACAGGGATTATTTCTTCTTAAACCCATGCACCATCGCTCGAACCAGATTCTCACGGTGTATATAGCTTTCAACGGCGACGCCTGCGACATGTACAATCACCAGAACCAGCGTGAAGTTGGCGAAGAATTCATGCACTTCTTCCCACATTTTTTCGTTAGCGGAGCCGATAGCCGCCAGCGGCCCGGCTGCCTGGTCTGCGCCGTACACCGCAAAGCCGGTGATAACCGTCGTTAATAAACTGACCAGCAATAATACAATCATCGCCGCACCCGCCGGATTGTGGCCGAGGTAACGCTGGGTTTTTAATGCGATCAGGTCTTTAAGATAGGCAATCGACTTGGCGGGACTGCATAAGAAATTCGAGAACCGGGCATAGTCGTTGCCGATAAATCCCCAGATTAATCTGAACGCCAATAATCCGCTTACCAGATAACCGGCCCAGACGTGAACCGTTAATAAGTCATCTTCAGTCAGGTAAGCGGTAAAAAATCCGGCAACCAGCAGCCAATGAAAAATTCTAAGCGGGAGATCCCATACTTTAACTAACTCTTGCGATTCCATTTTTGTACTCCTGTTTCTGTTGTGTGGATAGGGTATTGAGAGAGACTGAAAATGCAGTCGAGCTTAACATGACACAAAAAAAACGGGTAGATCATTAGCTTTGCAGTTATCGCACGGCAAGCCGGAAATACCGTTTCGCGCTACGCTTCGGTGGCCTTAGTTTGGCTTGCCGTGCGATAACTGCCTGGAATCGGATGACAACGTAAAGCTGTTAAAAAACAGACTAAAAAAAACGGCACCCGCAGGTGCCGTTTTCTTGAGCTAAAAAATGGATTATTTACGATTAGTGATTGCCATCGTTTTGTCGTTACCTGTACCAGAATGCTGGACGTTCACGAACAGTGTGCGAGGGTCTTTACCGAAGTAAATGCCGGTACCTTCCGCCGGTTTGTCTTTCAAGGAAGCGAACAGGTGTACGCCGTCTTGATAACCGTCGTTGTTGGCATCTTCAGAGGCTGGGTCATAAACCCAGATGTCGCTGAAGTCGTTGTCTTCCACCATCCACAACTTGCCGTCAGGGCCACTGGCCAGATTGTCCACTTTCGCGAAGCCGGTTACGCCAGTTGCCTGATTTTCGATCGGCGCATTCTTGCCGGCAGCAACGACATATTTGACTGATGGCGTTTCTTCCAGTGTTACGGCCAAGACTGCGCCACGGCCACGGATGTTGGTAGCGTTATCGACATCCTCGCAAGTCAGCGCGACGTACAGGGTCTTGCCAATGCGTTCCAAGTCTTCAGGGCGGCAGAACTGGGTTGCGCCGACAGCAGTTGCCGCTACGCGGGCGCTGATTTGCGCTTGGTTCATATCCAGAGCTAGCCACTCCGCCGCGCCGGTTTTGCCTGAATTCACTTTCAACGCGTAAAGCTGTCCGTCGCTTAGGTCGCCATAAGTAGTCGGCACGAACTTGTAGATCGAGCCTTTTCTATCTTCGTCGACGACATAGACATTGCCCTCGGCATCGATTTCCAGGCCTTCATGCGACAGGGAACCGAGTTTAGGCAGAACGGTCACGCTTTTCATTGTTGTCGGATCGCCGGCTTTCAGTTTCAGCTCATAGACCAGACCGCTTTGGGCTAGCGGAGCATCCGGATCAGGGCGCAGAGAATCGATGACTTCTTCCGCAAACAGTATCGTGTGCCATGGTGTCCAGACGATACCGTCGAGCGCTTCCCAATCGTCGCGTCCGACCACTTCCTTGGCTTTCCCGGTTTTCAGGTCAACGACGGAAATCGCACCGCCGCTGTTACCATCAACACGTAGAGAATTGCCATCGTTGCCGATGGCGCCGCCGCGAACTTCGTGGGTGCGGTACAGATAACGACCCGCGTGTTTTTGGGTTTCGTTCACTGTGTTCATGTCGTTCCAATCGGTGCCGACATAGATGTTCAGGTCGTTTTCGTCAGAAATGATAGATTGGCTATAGCCTTCTGGGATGATCCAGGGCGTAGTGTTAAGATCGGTAGCGTCTTGCTGACCGTAGGCGGAACCGGAAATAGAATCAAACGCCATAGGTCCTTGAACTTCAGAATCGGCAATTGCAAGAGCAGGGATAATCGCGCTGATAGCAAGCGATAATAGTGTTGTTGTAACTTTCATTATGTACTCCAGGATAGCATAGGGTTATTTGGCTGGCAGCCGACGCTAATAGTAAATAGCTTATGTTACAAAACAGAGTGGATAGCGTTACAACTTCGTTAAGTTATTATCTGATGTTACGCAGGCAAAGATTAAACTCCAGGTTAATTGATGAGTCACGTAGGGCGGTTTCACTTCGTGCTCTAACGGGTCGGGGCAGCAAACCGCCACATGCGCACAACGCCGATGACGATCTGTCGCAGTTGCGGTGGATTGCCTAGCGGCGAATCTGCCTTACAAATAATGCGCTTTACAGGGTTGATGTTATATCAATGTGGGAGCGATGCCATCATCGCGACGAGGGCATCGCTCCCACAAGGGCCTTAACTGCCCCGGTTTAAGTTAGAAGCCATAATTCCTTTCAAGACTGGTTTTTCTTAATCGGGCGACATCCAAGACAATCAAACAACCGCTCCGCCGCCAACAAGAAACCAGCCGTCAGCTCAAGAGCGCCTGTTATATAAAGCCATCACCGTTTTGACGTAATTGCGCGTTTCGGGGTAGGGAGGGATGGAGTTGTTGTACTTCATCACCGCACCTTCGCCGGCGTTATAGGCGGCAACGGCCAGATCCAAGTTCGAATCAAACATTCTAAGCAAGTCTTTCAAATAATGGGTGCCGCCGTCAATATTCTGCACCGGATCATTCCGGTTAACAACGCCGTAGCGTCTTGCGGTATCGGGCATTAACTGCATTAAGCCTACGGCCCCGGCTGTGGAGATTGCTCCGGCATTGTAAGCGGATTCCGCCTGGATAACGGCGTGTACCAGTCTAACATCAACCTGATGCCGGTTGGCCGCCTCGGTAATAAGGTCGGCGAATTTCTTTTTGTTGGAGCCCATATAGGGCAGGGCTGCGGAATAATTTACCGGCCTCGTTCGTATGATACGTTTGTACAGACTGTTTTTAGGCTTGTCGGTATAGAAGATGCGGCCGTCATTACCGATAAATTTATAGATGTCGGCCAGCGCCTCGTTTGAGATGAGTAATGTGATTAAAATAACGGCACAAATCTGTCTGGAACGGATTTGCATTAACCCGAAGGGCGACAGGCAGGATAGCCTGACGTGAATTCTCATCATGGCTTCACCTATCTATCAGGTTTGATAACGATCATAGTTGCGGCCTTAATCGCTCTGTTTCTGGCTTCATCGACAGTTTCAGCAGTAGCCAATGCAACCCCCATGCGCCTGTTAGTAAAAGCTACAGGTTTGCCGAACAATCTGACTTCGCTGGTCGGGACAGACAATGCCTTGTCCAGCCCTTCGTAAACCACACCTTCTGCATCCAGGCCGCCTAATATTACGGCGCTGGCGCCTGTGCTGTGCATGCCGGTATCGACGGGTAGGCCTAAAATGGCTCTGGCGTGCAATTCGAATTCGTTTTGTTTCTGGGTGACCAGGGTCACCATGCCGGTATCATGCGGTCTGGGGCTGACTTCGCTAAACCAGACCCTATCGCCCTTGATAAACAGTTCAACCCCAAACAGACCGAGTCCGGCGATTTCGTTGGTTATCTTGAACGCGATGTCCTGCGACGCTTTGATCGCGGCGGAACTCATCGCTTGCGGTTGCCAGCTTTCCCGGTAATCGCCGTTTTCCTGTACGTGGCCTATCGGTGCGCAAAAGTGAGTCTCGATTTCGCCGCGCTCATTTTTGGCGCGCACCGTCAACAGGGTGATTTCAAAATCAAAGTCGATTTTTGCTTCGACAATGACTTTGCCGGTATCCACCCGCCCGCTGGATTTGGCGTAATCCCAGGCGGCTTTAAGCCCATCTGCGCTTTTAACCATCGACTGGCCTTTGCCGGATGACGACATGGTCGGCTTGATAAAGCACGGATAACCGATGCCCGCGTCAACTGCCGCCTTTAACTCATCAAAGCTTTGGGCAAACGCATAGTTCGAGGTGGGGATGTTAAGCTGCTTGGCGGCCAGGGTTCTGATGCCTTCCCGGTTCATCGTCAACTGTATCGCCCGGGCGTTAGGCACCACCGTACACAGGCCTTCCGCCTCAATGTCGAGCAGCGCCTGGGTCGCAATCGCTTCAATTTCCGGGATGATGAAATCCGGCTGTTCCAGCGCAATCAGTTTTTTGACCGCGACCGTGTCGGTCATATCGATCACATGGCTGCGATGCGCCACCTGTTGCGCCGGTGCATTCGGGTAACGGTCGACGGCAATCACTTCCACGCCGTAACGTTGCAGTGCAATAGCCAGTTCTTTGCCCAGTTCGCCGCTGCCGAGCAGCAGGGCTTTGGTTGCGCTGTTTGATAAGGGGGTGCCTATTTTCATTGTGAATCCGCCAGATAGTTGTCTATGTCTTCTTTGGAGAAACCGATTTTTTTCGCCACGCGATCCGCATGACTGACTCGGGAAATGCCTGCAACCAGTTTAAACGTTGGAGCGTCATGATCAAACTCGACTTGTCTCGGCAAGCCTGTGCCCTGAGCGACAAAATGATCGACCAGTTGATGGTTGTGGGTAATTAAAATAGTGCTGTTGCCTTTCCGGTAAAAGCCGTTCAGCACATTCGACGACGATTCCATTTTTTCTTCGAAGGTCGTGCCTTCGGATAATTCGTCCAGCACCACCAGGCTTTTAGGAGTAGCCGCCAGAAAGATGTCTTTAGTTCGTTTCAATTCCGTACCGAATCGGCCTTCGCCGTCATCCAGATGACTGATCTCGGGCGCTTGGTAAAAAATCCGGTCGGCGACGGTCAGTATTGCCGATTCGGCCGGAACATAACAGCCGATTTGCGCCAGCAATTGAATCTGGGTGACCGTTTTGCAAAAAGCGGTCTTGCCGCCGCTATTGGGGCCGGTGACCAGTACCAGTTTGTCATCGTCCAATACAAAATCGTTACCGACATAATCCGGGTTTTGTTTGCCTAAAACCGGGTTCCTGGCATCTTCCAGATTTATTCGGTGATGCGGCGCGTCAATCAGTTCGGGCAACACATGGCTCCCGCCGAAAGCCTCGGAAAATTTTATAAACGACAGCAATTCGTCGAGCTTGCCCAGCGCATCTAACGTTTCGGCTACCGCCGGGGATTTTTTAAACTCATTTCTTAGCGGGATAATGCAGCTGTCGCGATCAAAGCCGCCGACAATCGGGAAATAAACCAGCAACAAAGGCACCAGGAAAATAGTCGCGGTCGGGATAGCCTCAACTGAAACCTTGAACATGTCGGTGGGAAAAAAATGCGCCAGCGCCCAGATGGCCCCGAAAAACAGCGTGATCAGCAGCGGTTTGAACAGCCGGGGTTTAAAAATAATCGCAGGCGAAAACGACGCCTTCCTTTGTTCCTTGCACTGGAGGTTATTTTCAACAATATAAACAGGCCCTTCCATCAGCGAATAAGGTCTGGACTCTGAAAAAGCCTTTATTTGCTCGAAAATGCCTTTTAGATAGTCGCTTTGGGGGGCTTTTGCCGCTTGAATCTGATCGACCAGCTCCAGCATAAAGCGGATGCCGCGTTTATATTGCAGATAGCCGTAGCCTTCAATTTCGTGCTCTTCTCTGGCGGTGCCAAACGAGCCTAAAAATTCGCCGAACAACAGCAAATAAAAGTTTTTTTCATCGGGTATCGCGTGTTGTACGATACGCTCAAGCTGCTCTTTGAGCGCCGGATTGTTGCGCAGTTCTTCAACGGCTTGCTGTTTGGCCTTGATCTGATCCAGCGTATCCAGCGGCTGGGTTAACGAACGAAATAACACCGCTTGCCCGGCAATCGTTGAGGCGTGATTGACGGCGTCGAACAGCTCATCGACTTCAATCGTGTTAAAGGTTCTTTGGTCGATCACACCGTCGCCGGTTTCCAGAGGTTTGCTGGATTTGATGGTCGGCCAACTGCTATCTTGCCAGCTTTGTAAGAGTGTTGGTTTCATTTTTTAGCCTTTTGATCGTTCCCATGCCGGAGCGTC
>JAURVK010000082.1 GCA_030655535.1 Methylobacter sp.
TGAGTATGAAATAACGTGAACAACTCGCGCCATAAGTTTGTAGCGGGAGTGCAAGCTTTGCTTGCGTTTGCACGGGATGCCTGCACTCCGGCTATTGGAAACTTGCTCACTTTATTTCGTGCCTGTTCCTTAGGTTACTGGGTATTTTTTTAATATAAACCCTTGCTGGATGTTGTCGGCAAGTTTAATCGAGAAGAGGTTTGCGTGGCAAAAGCGAGTGATTTAAAAAGAGGCATGGTGGTTGAAATAAACGGCATACCGCATGCGGTTAAGCAGGTCGATGCGAAAAGTCCATCGTCCCGTGGTGCGTCGACTCTGTACAAGATTCGTTTTACCAACCTTAAAACCGGTCAAAAACTGGATGAGTCCTTAAAAGGGGATGATTTCTTTAAGGATGCCGATCTGGTGCGGGCCAAGGTGCAGTTTTCTTATATAGACGGCGATAATTATATCTTCATGAATATGGAGGATTATAGCCAGTACACCTTGAGTAGTGCCGATTTGGAAGGCCAAATCGACTATTTGACCGAAGGCCTGGAAGGCATAGTGGCCTTGTTGATAGACGATGCAGTGCTGGGTATTGAACTGCCCAGTTCCGTGGTGTTGGCGATAGTGGAGACGGCTCCTGCCATTAAGGGGGCGACTGCGTCAGGGCGTACCAAAACGGCCAGATTGACCACCGGGTTGGAGGTTCAGGTGCCCGAATATCTGGAGCCTGAGGAATTGATTAAGATTAATACCGATAGCGGAAAATTCATGTCACGCGCTTAACCGTCATGTCTAATCGTTTAATCGTCGCTCAAGGCGAGTTTGAACTAAATCGCCTGCCAAAACGGCCGCGAGAGTTGCTGCGCGCCTGGGATGCAGCCGACGAATATCTGCTTAACACGCTGGCAGAGGAACTGACTCTGCCTGCTGCTGCGCGAATTCTGATAGTGAATGACAGTTTTGGCGCGTTGGCTGTGGCCTTGAGCGCTTTTAGGCCTCAGGCGATATCGGATTCCTATCTGTCTCAGCAGGCGACACGGCTTAATCTGGCCGCAAATAACTTGCCTGAGCAAAGCGTCAGCTTGCTGCATAGCCTTGAGCCGTTGGAGGGAGTCTTTGACCGGGTACTGATTAAGGTACCGAAGACGCTGGCGTTATTGGAAGACGAGTTGACACGCCTGCATCCGCATTTAACACCGTCAACCCAGGTCATTGTAGCGGGCATGATCAAAACCCTGCCGCCTTCGGTTTGGAAGTTGCTGGAACGCTTGGTTGGGCCGACGACGACCTCGCCGGCAAGAAAGAAGGCGCGGCTGATTTTTGCATCCCTTGATACCGGGTTGATTATACCGCCTAGTCCCTATCCGGTCAGTTACCGGCTTGAAAATACCGATTACCTGATTAGTAACCATGCCAACGTGTTTTCGCGAGACAGTCTCGATATAGGGACGCGCTTTTTTCTTCAGCATCTCCCCTCTCGGTCGGATGCCTTAGACATTATAGATTTGGGCTGCGGTAACGGCCTGGTCGGTTTAATCGCTGCCGAACGTAATCAGGAGGCGACCGTGTGTTTTGTCGACGAGTCTTTTATGGCTGTGGCATCGGCCAGGGACAATTTTTATCGTGTATTTAAAGAACAGCGTGCGGCGACTTTTTGCGTCGGTGATGGCTTGATGGAACTTGAACCTGCGTCAGCCGACCTGATTCTTTGCAATCCGCCGTTTCACCAGCAAAATACGGTAGGCGATCAGATTGCGGTCAGCTTATTTAAACAGTCGCGCAGGGTATTGCGTCAAGGCGGCGAATTATGGGTGATCGGCAATCGGCATCTGGATTATCGCAGCTACTTGGCCCGTCTTTTTGGGGCGCACTCGATCGTTGCATCCAACTCGAAATTCGTTATCGTGAAGGCGGCGTTGACGGGTTAACTGGCAGAACCGGCGCAAAATTCAGGCAAAAAAAACTCCCGGCGCTAATACAAGCGCCGGGAGAGAGGTCAAACAGGAGAGAGCCTGTTTGATGTAGGATACCAGGAGGTAGTAAAAAACTTAGTTGTGCGATCTGCGACTCAATAACATATTGCTGAGTAGGGCGGCCGCTCCAAACATAATCGTTGAAACAATGAATTCGCCGGAAATAAAGCCTAAAATACCAACGGCAAACATGAGTCCTATTAGAATATCTCTTTGAAGATCGGTCATTTTAAAGCTCCTTTGCTATGTTGTGGGAACGAATTAAACAGCTTGGAATACACTATACATGCGCGCTTATTGGTTGACAATGCCTGCAATTATTGATTAATAGTTTCCTGATTGTATGTAATTGGCTTTTAGAGGCGGCTTATTTCATTGCTAAATACGGGAAAAACCGGCCGGAAATGCATTAACTGAGGATTGAGCTGGTTTCATGGCGAATATTCTGTAGTGATCTTGCTGTAAGCTTTAAATTGCATTGCAGCCGCTGGCTTTGGATAATAGCAACGATGACTTCCTGTTTTCAGTAGAAAACAACCCAAACGAGTTAATTAAGCTTTGTAATGACAAAGCGCGAGACGAGGATATGCAAAAAGAATACCAGTTAAGTCCGGGTAATCCTTACCCTTCGGGCTCCAGAGCTAAAAACAAGGGTGTCAATTTCTCCATTTTCAGCCGCTATGCGACGCATGTGGAGCTGTTGCTTTTTGATACGTCAGATTGCGAGGAACCCTTTCAAACCATCGTGTTGCAGGAAGAAATTAACCGCACTTTTTTTTCATGGCACGTTTATGTGGCGGAATTGCCGGTTGGCACATGGTATGCGTGGCGCATGGACGGGCCTAATCATGTCCGTGAAGCGGGATTGCATTTTGATAAAGACAAACAATTGATCGACCCTTGGGCGCGCGCCGTCAGTCATAAACGGTGGAGTCGCAAGGCTGCGTGTATGCCGGGCGATAATAAGCTCGCTGCGATGCGCTGTGTTGTCGTTGACGATTGTTATGATTGGGAGGGCGATGTGCCGCTACGCATTCGTAGCGAAAGAGCTATTGTTTACGAACTGCATGTAGGCGGTTTTACGCGACATCCCTCTTCAAAAGTGGATCATCCGGGTACTTTTGCCGGGTTGATTGAAAAAATTCCTTATCTGAAAGCACTCGGCATTACTCACGTTGAACTGTTGCCGGTGATGGCTTTCGATGAACAGGACGTTCCTAAGAACACGGCCGATATGGGGCTGAAAAATTATTGGGGTTACAGTACCCACAGTTTTTTCAGTCCGCATCCAGGTTACTGCGTCACCCCGGAGCAGGGCACTCATGTACAGGAGTTTCGCGATCTGGTCAAAGCGCTGCACCAGGCCGACATGGGCGTTATTATGGATGTGGTGTTTAACCATACCGCCGAGGCCGGTGCCGATGGTCCGATCATTAATTTCAGGGGCATAGGCGATGATATTTTTTATCATCATGATGCGACTAATAAGAGCATTCTTCATGATTATACCGGCTGCGGTAATACGGTAAACGCCAATCATCCGCTGGTGGCCAACTTTATTATTAAGTGCCTGGAATATTGGGTCAGGGAAATGCATGTCGACGGCTTCCGCTTTGATTTGGCCAGCGCCTTAGCCCGAGGGGAGGGAGGCGAAGTGCTGCATGATCCGCCTTTGCTTTGGGGTATCGAGCTTTCAGCGCGGCTGGCCAAAACCAAGTTGATTGCCGAAGCCTGGGATGCGGTAGGTCTGTATCAGGTCGGCAGTTTTCCCGGTTATCGCTGGGCTGAATGGAACGGTAGATACCGGGACGTGATCCGGCGCTTTGTACGCGGCGATAATGGCTTGATCAACGAGCTTGCAACCCGCCTTTGCGGCAGTAACGATCTGTATGAAGACAAAGGCCGACTGCCTATTAACAGCATTAATTTTGTCACCTGCCACGACGGCTTCACCTTGTACGATTTGTTCAGTTACAACGAAAAACACAATGAGGCTAACGGCGAAAATAATCAGGACGGCTGCAATAATAATTTAAGCTTTAATTACGGCATTGAGGGAGAAACCGAAGACTCAAGTATTTTGGCGTTGCGCAGAAAACAGGCGAAAAATGTCTTCGCCATGTTGCTACTCAGCCATGGCGTTCCGATGTTACTGGCGGGTGACGAGTTATTAAACAGCCAGGGCGGAAATAATAATTGTTACTGCCAGGATAATGAATTGTCCTGGATAGACTGGAATATGGCTGAGAAAAATGCCGATATGCTGCGCTTTGTTCAATTGATGATAGCGTTGCGCAAAAGACACCCGGCCATCATGCGGCGGCGTTTTTTGACCGGTAAATCTGTCAATGGCCGGGGCATAGCCGAAATTCAATGGCATGGCACTGAACTTAACAAGCCGCTATGGGGTGATCCGGAAGCCAGGGTTCTGGCTTTTACCCTGGCAGGTGTAGAAAGTAACGAACCCGACCTGCATGTAGCGATGAATATGTCAGCTCAACAGGTGACCATTGAATTGCCGGTTATTGCCGGTCGCGTATGGTGTCTGTCTTTGGACACATCGTTGCAGTCACCGCAGGATATTGTGGACTCGCAACGGCAGAAACCAGTGCGGGAAAATCTTTATTCGGTAAATGCCCGGACTGTCGTGGTCTTTGAGAATAGGGATTGTTGAATGGAGTGTAATTGGCGGGTAAGAGGTTCCTTTGAAGAGTCTCTTTGATTTATGCAATAACGCCCATCGTGTTCAGTGGTCGACTCATCGCAGTAACAGTAGCGGCTTTTGGGGTTGCATCAAGCATCTTGGCGGTAAAGCCGACCAGGCATTGCCGGATAGTTTTTTTACCGCCAACTCAATGTCTTTAACTTGGAGACGGTTTGTCTGTCGTCTTTTTCGGTTCCGCTCATAAACGGGTCTCATGGGAAAGTCGGACTGCTATTTTAGGCAATTAACGTCATAATCAGAATCGCTGTGTGCAGCCCGAGCCTTGACCAAACTGTCAGACATGCAATCCGATTTACATGAGGAATCTTTATCCATGCGAACGCGCATAGAAGCATTGCGACACACTTTGTACCGGGTTATTTATCAGTCCCATACACCGGCGGGGAAGGGTTTCGATATTGCGCTGATTATCTTAATTCTGGTCAGTGTTTTAACGATTACCTTGGACAGTGTCGCCGAAATTAGCCGGCAGTATGGAGAGCAACTGGCTGCTGCAGAATGGGTATTCACGACTTTATTTACTGTCGAGTATATCCTTCGTATTTTCTGCATACACAGGCCAATCAAATACATAACCAGTTTCTACGGCCTCATCGATTTATTGGCTATCGTTCCTTCCTATCTCGGTATTTTTATATCCGATTCACATTACCTCCAAGTCATCCGCATCCTGAGAGTTTTACGGATATTTCGGGTGTTGAAGCTGGTTCGTTTTATCAATCAGTCCAACCTGCTAATCAACGCCTTGATGGCCAGTCGGCTCAAAATTACTATATTTCTGTTCACTATTTCCACGCTGTTGGTGATTTTCGGTTCCGCCATGTATTTGATTGAAGGCCCGGAACATGGCTTTAACAACATACCGGTAAGCATTTACTGGGCGGTAGTGACGTTGACCACGGTGGGTTTTGGCGACATCGCGCCCCAAACCGATCTGGGGCGGGCCATCTCGGCAGTGGTTATGATAATCGGTTACGCTATCATCGCCGTACCCACCGGTATATTTACTGCGGAATTGTCCCAGGAAATGAAAAGGCAGAATACTCGTGTCGACGGAAGGGTTTGTTCGAAATGCCGAACAATCGGGCATGAAATGGAAGCAAACTATTGTCGTATTTGTGGAACGGATCTGCCCCGGTTGGTCGGAGAAAAGTCAGGCTAATATAGGTGTTTTCCGCAATTGCATGATGCCTGTGCGTTGCGTATCGTTTATTTGACTTTACGCCTTTCGTTTTGCCAGTAATGGCCGCCCTTTTCTACCGTTTGGCCAATTTTTTCAGCTCGTTATTAGGTTTTTGCAATTGCCGCAAGAGGAGGCGCCAAGGCCTATGTGACCGATGTCCAATACGAAAAGGACTTTTAGATTGATGTCGTCACCCAGGTAACCGGGGCATTTCTAGCGCATCGCCTTAACCAAAAAAAATCAATTGATCCACGAAAATCAAAATTAGGTGCCTCCTAAGCTGTGCAGCACCGCTAATTGTGGGACTCATACAGTACTAGACCCTGTGGAATTTACTACGTATACTTGAATATGCTTAACTTCTATGGCCGTCTGTAAAAGTAGCCTAAGAATAATGCATAAGTGTATGGAAAAATTTTAGTATAGGGTAATCGTAACGTTTAAGGTTGGTGATGACGTTTTTGTATGCAGAGTACAATTCCACAGTGAATCTTTCGGCGAAAGACATGCTTGAAATCAGTCAGGAAATCAGTCGGGATTTTACGCCGTGTTTTTCAAATCCGGTGTTGGAACTTGATGAAAAAATCAGGCTTTCGCCCAGGGAACTATTGGATATTGGCGAGGAAATCGGTCGGGATTTTGCACCAAAACCGTTCGGCAACACTTCCGAATTGATGCTTTTGCCGGTTGATCCCGGACACCTTTATGCGTATTGGAATCTGGGAAAGGATCGGGATATTTCTATGGCTGATAATGAGCAATTCACCTTAAGAATTTATTCGCAACCCGACCAGGAACAGGCTGCGGTCAAGGCTGTATCATGGTTCGACGTAGCCATCGATAACCCGATGACTCAACAACAAGTGTCTTTACCCGGTCCGGTTGATGAGACGGCTTATTCAGCCGCCATAGGCAAATGTGGTGCAGATGACGGTTTTATCTCTATTGTACATTCGAACATTATTCATGCCCCGCTTAGGACGACCTGGTATCAAGATCATGAAGACTTCACCTATTGCCAGGGCAAAAATGCTTCAGGCCTAGGGGTCAACAGATAATCATGATGACAACAAGCCTACCGCGTTCAGGGAAAGGATTTCTGAGTATTATTCTGCACGCACATCTTCCCTATGTGCGCCATCCTGAACATGACAGTTTTTTTGAGGAAAACTGGCTGTTCGAAGCCATGACCGAATGCTATCTGCCGTTGATCGGTGTATTCGACCGTTTACACGCGGATAACGTCGATTACCGGTTGACGCTGTCGTTATCGCCGACGCTGATATCTATGTTGCGCGACGACTTGTTGCAAACACGCTATCTGAAATATTTGCACAGTCGGCTGGAATTGGCTGAAAAAGAAATTATCAGAACCCGCAAGCAGCCGCAGTATCAAAAATTAGCGCGACTCTATCGCCGCTTTTATCTAAACGCGTTAAGCACTTATCAAGATCGTTATCAAGGCGATTTATTGGCGGCTTTTAAAAAACACCAGGCCGCCGGTAAGCTTGAGCTGATAACGACAGCCGCGACTCACGGTTTTTTGCCGTTGCTTAATGTTAGCGAAACCGCAGTCCGCAATCAAATCAATACCGGTATCGCAACGTTTAAAGCGGCAACGGGCAGCGCTCCGAGCGGTTTTTGGCTGCCTGAATGCGGCTATTATCCCGGCCTTGAGACGGTGCTGGCCGATGCGGGTATCGCCTATTTTTTTGTCGATAGCCACGGTGTTATGGATGCCAGTTCGCGACCTCGTCATGGCGTTTATGCGCCGATAGACTGCGGCAATGGCGTGGTGGCATTTGCGCGCGATCCCGAATCATCGCAGCAGGTCTGGAGTGCATTGGGCGGCTATCCGGGGGATTTCGATTACCGCGAATACTATAGCGATATCGGTTTTGAGCGGGAGTTGGATTATATTGCGCCTTATATTCTCGATGGAAAAACCCGTATCAACACCGGCATTAAATACCATCGCGTGACCGGCAATAATCTGCCTAAGGAAATTTACAATCCGAGACAGGCATTAGCAAAAGCGCGCGAACATGCTCAGGATTTTGTCGATAAACGTCAGCGTCAAATCGATCGGCTTGGCGCTACGATGGACGGCAGTCCGCAACCCATTATAGTTGCGCCTTACGATGCCGAACTGTTCGGTCATTGGTGGTTCGAAGGGGCGCATTGGCTGGAATGTGTGCTGAGATTGGCAAGCGCAAGTACCGGCGGCGTTCAACTAATCAGTTGCGGAGATTATTTAAAGCAACAGCCGTCACCGCAGGTAGCTACACCCGCCGCATCAAGCTGGGGCGATCAAGGCTATTCCAGTTACTGGATCAATGAAACCAATGCCTGGATTTACCCCTTGCTGCATAAGGCCGAATTAGAGATGGAAAAACTTGCGTACGATGTTCAGGGATTAACGCTGACTCCGATACAGACGCGGGCCTTGAATCAGGCCGCCAGATCGATTTTGCTGGCGCAAGCTTCCGATTGGCCGTTTATCATGAAATCGGGGACGACCATCGACTATGCGAATAAACGCGTTACCGATCATCTGGCCAGATTTAACTATTTACATGACTGTTTTCGCAAGAATAGGCTCAATGAGCGTTATTTGACGGCGCTGGAGATTATGGATAATGTTTTTCCGGACATTGATTTTCGAAATTACAATCCTTCCAAGCTCTACCGCACTACTAGATAGTTATGGTTGAATGCTGTGGGCGCGAATTTATTAGCGCAGCAGGTGTTAATAATCGCGAATAAATTCGCGCCCACAAAAAATAAATTTGGTAACTAAAGTTTTGGGATTTAAAAAATTCACTTCGTTCCCACGCTCTGCGTGGGAACGAGGAGTGAATTCTATATCTTTCCTTTTGGCCTGAGTTTCAGGGTAGCAATGACGGAGACAAAAATTGGCCAAAATCCAACTGCTGTATGTTGAAAATGTGATTACCCGTAAAAAAACCAGCGTTCAGCAGACGCTGACTTTTTTTATGCGGGTGGAAAACGTCAGTTACGATAAACGGATCGATGTTCTCTGGTCGGGTGAAGACGGCATATGGCGAACCTTGCCTGCAAGCTTTCACAGCAAGCTGGATCATGATCAGGAATACTGGCAGGCTCAAATTCATTTCAAGCTCGATCCGGCTAATTCGCTACCCGGCAATATCCGGTTCGGATTGCGTTATCAGAGTTCGGGGGGCGAGTATTGGGATAATCGGCAGGGCGCAAATTATTCCAGCCAGGCTGATTCAGGTATCAAGGTAGTTTGTCCTGCGCCGATTTTAAACATCGGCTTTGCGACCCGGCTGGATGACGGACAAAAAAACATTCCGATCACGGTGGCGGTGGATAAATTCAACGATGGCGACAAGGTAATCGTGCACTGGACGACCGATAACTGGCGGCATAGCCATAAAACCGCCTGTCATTTTAAAAGAAACTACTGGGACAAAGAGGCGCTCAGCAATGCCAGAAACCCCAATCAGTACGGTGTTGCAATCTGGAAAGGCTGGCTTAGGATCGGTCAGTCTTTCCGCTTGCAATACAGCATCTCCGTTGAACGCAACGGCCAGGTTTTTTGGGACAATAACTACGGCAAAAACTACTCGCTTAGCCATGAGCCGCTGAAAGTGTTGATTCTTAATTTGCATTGTTATCAGGAAGATAATCAGGATCATAAGTTTTCCCAAATAGCCAAGGCGATTGACGAGCTGAATGTTGACGTTGTCTGTCTACAGGAAGTGGCTGAGCTTTGGAATGACGGGGCAGGGGACTGGGAGTCCAATTCTGCCAAAATCATTAATGATCGCTTGGTTGCGCCCTATCATATCCATACCGACTGGGCGCATCTGGGCTTTGACAAGTACCGCGAAGGCGTTGCCATTTTAAGCAAATTTCCGCTGCTCAAACAGGACGCCAAGTATGTGTCGGACAGCGATGATGTCCACAGCATTCACTCCCGAAAAACGGTAATGGCGCAAATCAAGGTGCCTTATATCGGGCGGGTTAATGTTTTTTCGGCGCATTTAAGCTGGTGGGAAGATGGGTTTGCCGAGCAGTTTAATCGACTGTGCGAGTGGGCCAAGGTTAAGCAGTCGGCCCAGGTTTGCGCCACGATGCTGTGCGGCGATTTTAATATTACTGCAGGATCGACAGGCTATCATTTGGTGGTCGATGCCCACCGATATGACGACCAGTATTTGGCCGCCAATTCGCAGGGCGTGTTTGAAAAAATTTTCAGGGTTAACGATCCGCACTGGCAAGATTATCTGAGCGATGATTATCGCATCGATTATATATTTTTGAATAAAACCAGCGAGCTGCATGTCACGACGGCGACGGTTTTGTTTACCGAACAGGATGATTATGGCAGGGTTTCCGATCATTGCGGGTATTTGATGACCTTTGAGCCTAAGGTGTAAGGCAGGAGTGCAGGCTTCGCCTAAAGCGCCTACTTTTGGCATTTGCTTGCATAGCAGGCGAAGCCTGCACTCGTGCCGCACCTTCACGTTTTGTCTCGTTCCCACGCGCTGCGCCGCGAACAGCGAGTGCGGGTTGCGTTTTTTATATAAATCTTTCAAACTCAGGGTGCAGCGCGCCACTGCCATTAAGTTAAGAGTTTACTATATTGTGGGCGCGAA
>JAURVK010000009.1 GCA_030655535.1 Methylobacter sp.
ATATCATTGTTCGTCAACGTGGAACCAAGTTTCACGCTGGTGATAACGTAGGTTGCGGAAAAGATCATACTTTGTTTGCAACGGCTGATGGCAAAGTGGTTTTTCAGGTCAAAGGGCCTCATAGCCGCAAATTTATCAGTATTGTTGCTGCATAAGACATACGGCTGTATCGCGCTATAATACGGCGAGGCAGTTAGGTCGGGTTAGTTTAGTTTAACCCGACAACTTAAAAAAGCTCCGCCGTTCATGGCGGGGCTTTTTTTGTTTTTATCGGTTGAGTTTGAAGTTTGGCGGCGTGTGATTTATGAGATTTGTTGACGAAGCAGAAGTTCGCGTAGAGGCGGGCGATGGCGGCAATGGTACTATCGGCTTTCGGCGCGAGAAATACATTCCCATGGGCGGCCCGGACGGCGGCGATGGCGGCGATGGCGGCAGTGTTTATCTGATTGCGGCAGAGAATGTAAATACCCTGGTGGATTTTCGCTATCATGCCGTACACAGGGCGCAACGCGGACAAAACGGCATGAGCCGGAATTGTACCGGTAGAAAAGGCGATGATTGCTATGTGCCGGTACCGCTGGGGACTCAGGTTTCCGATGCGGAAACAGGTGAGGTCATCGGTGATTTAACCAAAGTCGATCAAACGCTGCTGGTCGCCCAAGGCGGGTTTCATGGTTTGGGCAATACGCGTTTTAAAAGCAGTATTAACAGGGCGCCGCAAAAGGCCAGTAAAGGCAGCGAAGGCGAGCACCGCAGGCTTAATCTGGAGTTGACGTTGATTGCCGATGTCGGCTTGCTGGGTATGCCCAATGCCGGAAAATCCAGCTTGATACGCTCGGTATCGGCGGCAACGCCCAAAGTTGCCGACTATCCCTTTACAACCTTGCATCCCAATCTGGGCGTGGTTAGCGTTGATGATTTGCGCAGCTTTGTTATTGCCGATATTCCCGGTGTTATTGAGGGTGCGGCCGAAGGTGCGGGTCTCGGCTTGCAGTTTTTGAAGCATTTGCTGCGTACCGGATTGTTGCTGCATCTGATTGATGTTGAGCCCTACGAAAGTATGGAGTCGCCGGTACAGGCGGCTAAAAAAATTATTCATGAAGTCGAAAAATGGAGCGATGAGCTGGCCGCCAAACCACGTTGGCTGGTGCTGAATAAAATAGATCGGCTGTCTGAGGAAGAAGTCGAGCAGCGTTGTCAGGCTATTGTCGATGAGCTGGAATGGACGGGGCCGGTGTTTAAAATTGCAGCCATTAACGGCAGCGGTACCCGAGAGTTGATGTTCGCCATCATGAATTTTTTGGAACAGCAACGGCGGGAAAAAAGTGAGCAGGGCTGATTTTGCCAATGTTAAACGGGTTGTCGTCAAAATAGGCAGTTCTTTATTGACCAAGGGCGGATTAGGGCTTGATAAGGTCTCCATCACTGCCTGGGTTGAGCAGATGGCCGGTTTACGGCAGCAATCTGTCGATGTGATACTGGTTTCTTCAGGTTCCGTCGCAGAAGGCATGTGCCGCTTGGGCATGAAAGTGCGGCCCAAGACTTTGCATGAGCTACAGGCTGCGGCATCGGTGGGGCAAATGGGCTTGGTGCGTGTTTTTGACGATAATTTTCAGCGACATCAGTTGCATGCGGCGCAGGTGTTATTAACGCATGACGATTTGTCGAACCGGCAGCGCTATTTAAACGCCAGAAGCACATTGCTGACCTTGCTCAAGTTTGGCGTGGTGCCGGTCATTAATGAAAATGATGCGGTGGCGACCGAAGAAATTCGCTTTGGCGATAATGATACGCTGGCTGCATTGGTGGCCAATCTGGTCGAGGCCGATCTGCTGATCATTTTGACCGACCAGCAGGGCTTGTTTACCGGCGATCCCGGTTTGCATCCTGATGCGAAACTCATTTCAGAGATCAGTGTTAACGATGACCGGCTGGATGTCATGGCTGGCGATAGTCGTAGCGGCTTGGGTCGGGGCGGCATGTGCACCAAGGTTCGGGCGGCGCGGCTGGCATCCAGATCCGGCGCGGCAACAGTGATTGCTGCGGGCGCGGTCGATAATGTGATTACCGCTGTCATTGCCGGGGCCGAGTTGGGTACCTATTTACTGCCTGATATAGAGCCCATGGTGGCCAGAAAACGTTGGCTTGCCGGGCAGTTGCAGGTCAAGGGGCGATTGGTTCTGGATGCGGGCGCAGTCAGGATGTTGAAAAACGAAGGCAAAAGCCTGCTGGCGGTCGGCGTTAAAACAGTGTCTGGCCGGTTCGAGCGCGGCGAGTTGGTATCTTGTGTCGATGAGGGCGGCTTTGAAATTGCGCGTGGACTGATTAATTACGGCAATGCCGATACTCAATTAATAGTGGGCAAGAGCAGTTCCGAATTTGAAGGTATTCTGGGTTATTTCGATGATTCCGAGCTGATACACCGGGATAATCTGGTGTTGATTTAACGCACTTAGGAATGGGTATGAAATAACGTGAACAACTCGCGCCATAAGTTTGTAGCGGGAGTGCAAGCTTTGCTTGCGTTTGCACGGGATGCCTGCACTCCGGCTATTGGAAACTTGCTCACTTTATTTCGTGCCTGTTCCTTAGCTACCCAATAAAAAAGGCCGCAACTCAATGAGTCCGGCCTTTTTTATTGAGTAATGCTAAAGCGATTAAGCGATAGCTTTTACTTTTGCATTCAGTCTGCTTTTACCGCGTGCGGCTTTATTCTTGTGAATAATGCCTTTGGTAACTGCAGAATCGATAATCGGAACGGCAGTGTTGTAGGCAGCCTGCGCTTTTTCTTTGTCGCCAAGCTTAATTGCGGCAATGATTTTTTTGATGAAGGTGCGTAAGTTGCTACGTTGTCCTGCGTTGCGAATACGGCTTTTTTCCGCTTGTCGCGCACGCTTTTTAGCTTGTGCTGTATTAGCCATAGTGTCTCGATTCTTGGTAGTGAGTGAATTAATCGAGTATTATCTTGATAAATGATATTATTGTCAAACTTTTTTGACGTATTGCAACAGGAGTGGTGTTGAGCAGGCAGCTTTTTAAATCGACTGTAGTTGTCGGCAGCATGACTCTGATTTCACGGATACTCGGGTTTATCCGGGATATGTTGATTGCACATTTCTTCGGTGTGGATTCGGCAACCGATGCCTTTTTTGTGGCGTTCAAGATTCCCAATTTTTTGCGGCGATTATTTGCCGAGGGCGCTTTTGCACACGCCTTTGTTCCGGTGTTATCCGATTACAAAGAACGTGGCAGCAAAGTCGCATTGAAACAGTTTATCGATAAAACCGCCGGAACCCTGTCCGTATTTTTACTGCTGATTACGGTGATCGGTGTCGTTGCCGCTCCGGTGCTTATCATGCTGCTGGCTCCCGGTTTTATGTGGCAAGGAACCCAGTACGAGCTGTCCGTGCAATTGCTGCAAATTACCTTTCCGTACTTGTTTTTTATTGCGTTGGTGGCTTTTTCCGGCGGCATTTTAAATGCACACGGACAATTTGCGATTCCCGCATTAACGCCGGTTTTTTTGAACATCTGCATGATTGCCGCCGCAATCCGGCTTGCGCCATTGATGGACGAGCCGGTTACGGCCTTAGCGTGGGGCGTTTTTGCGGCGGGCATCGTGCAGCTGTTGTTTCAGTTCCCCGCGTTGATGCGCTTGGGTCTGATGCCGAGATTAAGACTGGACTTTGATGACCCGGGCGTTAAAAGGATTATAAGCCTGATGCTGCCGGCAATTTTTAGCGTCTCGGTGACGCAGATCAACTTGTTGCTGGATACCTTGATAGCCTCGTTCTTGACCGTAGGCAGCGTGTCCTGGCTGTATTATTCCGACCGTCTGGTGGAGTTTCCGCTGGGTATTTTGGGCATTGCCTTGGCAACGGTCATTTTGCCGAATTTATCCAAAAGTCATGCTGCGGAAGATACAGTCTCTTTTTCAAATGCGCTGGATTGGGGCTTGCGCCTGGTAGTTCTGGTCGGGTTGCCAGCTACCATTGGCTTGGTGATACTGGCCGAGCCGATGCTGTCGACATTGTTTCAATATAATGAATTCGGCGTCAGCGATGTGCATTTTTCCGGGCAGAGCCTGAAGGCGTATTCGCTGGGATTGCTGGGCTTTATCCTGATTAAGGTGCTGGTGCCGGGCTTTAGCTCGCGCGGCGACATGAAAACGCCGGTACGCTACGGGGTTTACGCGATGCTAATCAGCCTAGGCCTGAATCTGGCGCTGGTTTTCCCGCTGGCACATGCGGGGCTGGCTTTGGCGACATCCTTGGGCGCATTTTTTAATGCGGCCTTGTTGCTGAGAAAATTGCAGAAAGACAAGGTGTATCAACCGGAAAACGGCTGGTGGTTGTTTTTTGCCAGGGTATCGCTGGCCGGTGGAGCAATGTCGGCAGGCCTCTTTTATTTTGTCGACACGGCCTGGTGGAATGACTGGAATTCCACAGCGCGCGCGATCAATCTGATCAAATGGATAGGCTTAGGCTTGGCCATTTACACCGCAACATTGCTGTTAACGGGCTTAAGGCCAAAGCATTTGACCTGTCGTACGCGCAGCTAAGGCGTCATTGAATTTAACCTGACATTGTAGATGCCTAATTTAGCTCTCGGCTAACAATATCGGAAGCTATAAATTGTCCGTTATCGGTCATTATGCACAGTAACGAATTATGTAGAGTCGAGAGCTGCAAACCACGGTCCGCTTAATCTGTCGGGATTTTTTACTGTGCATAACGACCAAAACCAGTCAGTCAATTGGTATTTTTAAATAGGTTTGGGGTTCGCACAGTCCATCCAAACCCAACCTAATTAAAAAGTTTCCGCTTGAGCACAAAAGACTTGTGTCCACCCTACCTGAGTTGTTCAAGATGTTTCAGAGCTGTACTCTTGTTTTGTATTAATAGTTGCTGAAAATATTTATTTATAGGGTATTATCCAAATGATTGCTGGTATGGCCTTATGCGCCTGCGATTGAAAATTAATATACATTTAAAGTAACTACTCGGTAGTTAGAAAAATGGAACGCAGATGACGCTGATAAATAGGATAAATGCGGATAACTCGAAAAAAATCTTATTTGATCTTAATGGTCAGCGTCATCTGCGTTCTATTATTATATTGATGGCTGAGCAGTTACCATTTAAATGCAGTTAGGTGCTCAGCTCTGCTGAACCTTGTCAATTACTGGAGAAAGCTATGGGACTTAAATAACGAACCAGGAACCGGATGGATGCATCTGTCCCCTCCATAAATTCCCATTTGCGTGACGACGGTGTAAAGTATAATTCGATCATCTCATAACCAGAAGTTGGTGGACTGCCCTTTATGACAATCGGAACACAAGACATCCTGAGCAAACATAATGCTCGGTGGCTGATGGACATCGCGGCGGACGCCATGCTCGTCGCCGACGCGGACGGACGTATCCTGCTGTCCAATCCTGCTGCCGAGCGCTTGTTTGGTTATACACGGGATGAATTCATCGGACTCACTGTCGAGGATTTGATCCCGCGGCGTTTGCGGGCGGCGCACGGCGACAAGCGCGCCGCTTACGCCACACAGACCAACCGCCGTACGATGGGCGCCGGGCTCGAAATTTTTGGTTTGCGCCGGGATAGCAGCGAATTTGTCGCGGACGTGAGTCTCAGTCCTCTCGAAGAGGGACAGGTGCTGGCCACGGTGTACGACATCACTCTGCGCAAGCAGGCCGAACAGGCTCTCGCGGGGGCGCGGGAGTTCGCAGAAAGCATTGTCGATACCATGCAGGAGCCACTGGTGGTACTGGATGCCGATGAGCGGGTGGTTTCCGCCAACCGGGTTTTTTACCAGGTGTTTCAGCTCACGGAAGAGGAAACGCTAGGGCAGCTCTTCTTTGAACTGCATCAGCGGCAATGGGACATTCTGGCTCTGCGCCAAATGTTGGCCGAGGTTCTCCCGCAAGAGCGCAGGAGCAAGGCCTTCGAGTTGCAGCACGACTTCCCCGGCATCGGCAGACGCGCCGTGCTGATCGGCGCCCGCGTGATCGAAGGGAAATCCGCTCGGTCGAATCTCACTCTGCTCACTTTCTTGAACATCACCGAACGCAAGCGGCTGGAAGCGGAGCAAGCGCGCATGATCCATGAACTGGAAAGCGCCAACGAAGAGCTCAAAAACTTCGCCTATGTGGTCTCCCATGATCTGAAGGCGCCGCTGCGCGCTATCGGCTCGCTGGCCGACTGGATCGCCGCCGACCAGCAGGACAGGCTCGACGAAGAAGGCCAGGAACACCTGCGTCTGCTCATCCAGCGGGTGCGGCGTATGGACGGTCTGATCGACGGCGTGTTGCGCTATTCGCGTATCGGACGGATACACGAGGCGGCCGTCGCGGTCGATCTCAACGAATTACTGCATGAGGTGATCGACTCGCTGGCGTCGCCCGGCCACATTGCCGTCACGGTCGCGCCCGAGTTGCCGACGATCCGGGCGGAGAAGACCGCCATCCAACAGGTGCTGCAGAATCTCATCGCCAATGCTATCCGCTATCTGGACAAACCCCAAGGCCGGATCGAAATCGACTGCATCGACCAAGGCGAAAGTTGGAAATTCAGCGTGGCCGATAACGGCCCCGGCATCGAGTCGCGTCATTTCGAGCGCATCTTCCAGTTGTTCCAGACGCTGAATCCACGTGATCGGGTGGAAAGCACCGGCGTGGGCCTCGCTATCGTCAAGAAAATCGTCGAGCAGTGTGGCGGGCAGGTCTGGGTCGAGTCTACCCCCGGCCAGGGCAGCACCTTTTTCTTCACCCTATCGAAAAATATCCGATAAACCTTCAGGAAGAATTTAATCATGAATCCGATAAACAAACCCATTTTGCTGATAGAAGACGACCAGGTGGACACCATGGTCGTGCGGCGGGCGCTTAAAGAGCTGCACGTCGCCAATCGACTTGAGTATGTGGAAAACGGCGAGGAGGCGCTGGCCTATCTGCGTGATCCGGCGAGGGAATGGCCCTGCCTGATCCTGCTGGATCTCAACATGCCCGTTATGAACGGTATCGAGTTTCTACAGGCGGTCAAGGTGGATTCCGAGTTGAAGCGCATACCGGTCGTCGTGCTCACCACCTCCGATGAGCAAAAAGACAAGGTGGAAAGCTTCGAACTCGGCGTTGCGGGTTATATGCGCAAGCCCGTGGACTATCAGCAGTTCGTCGAGATCATCCGCACTATCGACGCTTATTGGACCATCAGCGAGTCGCCCGCATGAACACCGTGCTCAACAAGGCCACCATTCGTTTGCTATTGGTGGAGGACGACCAGATCGACCGCCTGGCCTGCAAGCGTGCCCTAGCGCAACATCCGGATTGCGACTTCGTGATTTTCGAGGCCGAAACCGGCGATCAAGGCCTTAAACTCGCCCGCACTCAGCAGATTGACTGCATCCTGCTCGACTACCATCTGCCGGATTTGAATGGCTTGGAATTTCTTGCCGAACTCACCGAGGAAACCGGCGAACTGCCGATGCCGGTGGTGATGCTGACGGGGTCGGATAACGCCGTGGTTGCGGTCGATGCGCTCAAGCTGGGCGCGCGCGACTATGTGGTCAAAGGTTCGGATCGGGAATCCCTGCAATGGCTGCCGGCCGTGGTGTTCCGTGCGCTACGCGAGCAGCAGATTATTCAGGATAAGGTCGAGGCCGTGGAGCAACTGCGCGAGGCCGAGGCCAAGTATCGCACGCTGGTGGAACAAATTCCGGCCATCACCTACATCGCTTCGCTGGAAAGTCCGGGAAAACTGTTATATCTCAGTCCGCAGATTCGTCAGTTGGGTTTTCCGCCCGAGGACTGGCTCGACGATCCGCAGGGCCTGCTCAAGTGGGTTCATGTCGACGACTGTCAAATCGTAATCGAGGCCTACGCATTAACCTACGAGCACCATGCCCCGCTACGTTGTGAATACCGGCTGGTCAAGAGCGATGGACAACCCCGCTGGTTTCTGGACGAGGCCAACGTGGTGCGCGACGAGGCCGGCGGAACCTTGTTTCTGCAAGGCGTACTGGTCGACATCACCAAGGACAAGGAAACCGAGCAGGAGTTGTTCTATTATCGTCGGCGCCTCGAAGATCTGGTGGCCCGACGCACGGAGCAGTTGGAGGTACAAAACGCCATCCTCAACTCCGCCAACGCTAACCTGGATAAGGCTCTATGCGAGCGCAAACAGGCGGAGCAAATGCTGAAGGACGCCGACCAACGCAAGAATGTTTTCTTGGCGATGCTGGGCCACGAACTGCGCAATCCGCTCACCCCAATAAGTAATGTGGCGCAGCTTATGCGCTCACAGCCTCTCGATGAGCCGACGCTTACCTGGGCATGTGAGGTACTTAACCGTAATGTGACCCATATTTCCCAACTTGTCGATGACCTATTGGATGTCTCGCGTATCACCCGCGGATTGGTGAAAATCCAGCGGAAAGTTGTCGAGCTTGCTCAGTTGCTCAAAGACTCGGCAGAATCGGTGCAGACATTAACCCAGACGAAACATCAAACGTTCAATCTCGAATTGCCTGCACAGCCCATCTACCTGGAAGGCGACCCTGTACGTCTCACCCAAGTGTTTACCAATCTGCTTAATAATGCCGCTAAATATACCGGTGAGGGTGGCCGTATTGATCTGAGCGTCAGCGTCGACGATTTGTCGGTAGTCGTTCGCGTTCAGGATAACGGCATGGGCATAGAACCTCGGTTACTCCCCCATATCTTCGATCTATTCATCCAAGGTGAAAGAGGACTCGACCGTTCAGAAGGTGGCTTGGGTCTTGGGCTTACCCTGGTGAAAAAGTTGGTTGAGCTGCATGACGGCCAAATCACTGTGCACAGTTTAGGAGCCAATCATGGATCGGAATTCGTAGTTCAGCTATCCAGACTCGTAGAGGCAACGGTTCAGATGGAGCCGTTGATTCCGCAGGGGTTATACAGAGAGACTGATATGGGACTGCGGGTTTTGCTGATCGACGATAATCCTGATGTTGTGGATAGCCTTGCTTTATGGTTTGAGACGTTGGGGCATCAAGTGGAGATCGCATACCACGGAACACAGGGCATATCCACTGCACAGAGCTTTGAGCCGGATATCGTCCTGCTGGACATTGGACTACCCGACATGGACGGTTACCAAGTCGCCCGAAAGCTACGCGAACAGCTTAGTACCCAGCGGATGTGGATCATTGCCCTGAGCGGTTATGATCAGAAGAAAAATAGTCTTAGCGCGGAATCAGCCGGATTTGATCATTACCTGATGAAGCCCCCAAACTTAAGCCAATTACAGGAACTGATTACCGAATTCCAGCACATAAAGCAAAGTTACGTAACCAGCGCATCAGCTACCTGAATCGGCAGATTGATAAATGGATAAGGCTCTGGCCAATATATTGTGCCGCATTGGCTCGGCAACGAAATATTTGTAAAGCGGTAGAAATACCCAGTGATTTTTCGCAGCCAGATCTGTTTGTTTTTATCAACTTGATCAATGGCCTCCCACCAATCAGTTCCACTGATAACGGCACAGATAGATAATATCGATCGGTTTATGGCGTTTATGTTTTTCTACTCGTAGGTCTTCTTCGAGCGATGAGAAGGCTTCTTGTCAGCTTACTGGCATGAACTACCCACGAAAAATTGGGTATCACTGATTTTAAGTTACTCGTCGTCGCTTAAGGACAGCGCTATTTCCTGGGCGGACTTGTGATCAATTTTAAAACAGCGCATTTCTAAAATGCCTTTGGTATTGAGTGAAATGATTAGATAAAGCGCATTGGGGTAGGACGAGAGCTCTAGGTCGGTGATTGATGGTGTTGCCGGTGCGCTCGGGTGAGAATGATAGATGGCAAATAGTTGTTCATCCTGTTCTCGCATTTTAGCCATGGCTGAGATTTGTTGGGCGGCGTCAAGCTGGAAACTCAGCTGTGGGTGTTCTGCGATATTTTTAACGGGATAGCAGCTGCACGGCAGGCCGTTTTTAGCGCCGATAAGTCCGCATATTTCAAGATCCGGCGAGATTTGCGCATGATGCAATAACTGATTGATTATTTTGCGCGGAATTTGGATGTGTTCTTGGGTCATAATATTTAAGGATTCCATAGGCCATAAGTCACCCGGGGTTGCCCGGATAAGTCTTTATAGGTTTGCACCTTATCATAATGCAAATTTTTAAATAGGGCTTGCACTTGTTGCTGCTGGTCGTAGCCATGTTCAATCAGCAAGTGTCCGTCCTGTTCCAGGTGGTTGCGAGCTAGGGTGGCGATGATTTTAATATCGCCAAGTCCCTGCTCTGCGGCGCATAACGCCGATTGCGGTTCAAACCGGACATCGCCTTGCTGTAGATGACTGTCATCTTCCGCAATATAAGGCGGATTGCTGATAATGAGGTTGAATTTGGTATCGGGAACGCCGGAATACCAGTTGCTTTGGTAAAACTGAACGTTGTTGATGTGGTATTTGTCTGCATTGATTTGGGCGATGCGTAACGCGGCTACGCTAACATCGGTGGCGGTGATCTGTGCATGAGGACGTTCAGCAGCCAACGTAATGGCAATAATACCTGAGCCGGTACCCAGATCAATGATTTTGAACGGTTCATCTGCCGGTATCAATTTTAAACTGAGTTCGATAAGTCGTTCGGTGTCGGGTCTGGGGATCAATACGTCGGGCGATACATGAAAATCCCGCGACCAGAATTCCCTGTTGCCGGTGATATAGGCGATGGGCGCGCCTTTTTGGCGTTGTTCAAGCAGCGCCCTGAACGCAGTCAGTTGCTCGGGCTGTAGTTGTTTGTCCGGCCAGGCGCGAAGATGGGAGCGTTGTTTGTTAAGTGCCAGGCACAGTAAAACTTCTGCATCCAGTAAGGCTGAGTCGGAGACGGGGGTCAGTGCGTCGGTGGCCTCGCGCAGCATGGATTTTATGCTGTGCATGTGATTTAGTCTTCGCCCAATTGGGTCAGCAGTTCGGCTTGGTGTTCGCTGATCAAGGGTTGCAGGACATGCTCCAGTCCACCCTGCATGATGTCATCGAGTTTATACAAGGTCAGGTTGATGCGGTGATCGGTTAACCGTCCTTGCGGGTAGTTGTAGGTGCGGATACGTTCGGAACGGTCGCCGCTGCCGACTTGCAGTTTTCGGGTGGCCGATTGTTCTGCGTGGTGTTTTTCCTGTTCGGCGGACAGCAAGCGCGATGCCAATAAAGACATGGCTCTGGCGCGATTTTTGTGCTGTGAGCGCTCGTCCTGACATTCCACCACTACGCCGGTTGGCATGTGGGTAATGCGTATCGCAGATTCCGTCTTATTGATGTGCTGCCCGCCGGCCCCTGAGGCGCGGAAGGTGTCGACTTTAAGGTCTGCTGGGTTTATGTCTATGGCATCGACTTCGTCGACTTCCGGCATGATCGCGACGGTGCAGGCCGAAGTATGGATGCGGCCTTGCGACTCGGTTTCAGGCACACGCTGCACCCGGTGTGCGCCGGATTCGAATTTTAACTGGGAATAAACATCCTTGCCGGCAACGCGCAGTATGACTTCTTTGTAACCGCCATGATCGCCGTGACTTTCGCTAATGACTTCTGTTTGCCAGCCTTTGCGCTCGGCGTAGCGCTGATACATGCGGGCAAGATCGCCGGAGAAAATCGCCGCTTCATCGCCGCCGGTTCCGGCGCGGATTTCGATAAAAATATTGCGATTATCGTTGGGATCTTTAGGCAGCAATAGTACTTGCAGTTCATGATCGATTGCATCCAGCCGGTTTTCAGCATCGTTCACTTCTTCTTTGGCCATTTCCCTTAATTCCGGGTCGCTGTCATTGGCCATTTCCTTGGCCGATGCTAGTATTTCCAGAGTCTGTTGATAGCGTTTGTAGCAGTCGACCAGCGGATTGATCTGGGCATATTCCTGACTTAAGGAGCGAAATTTGTTTTGATTGCCTTGTACCTCAGGATCTGAAAGTAAGGCGGCGATTTCATCATAGCGTTCGCACAGGTTTTCGAGTTTATGTTGTATGGATTGTTTCATTAAGAGTCAGTTAATTTAAAAATTTCGCGGGCGGCGGCAATCAAATCGTGGCGTTCGTTTTCGGCGGCGGCTCTGATTTGGGTGCTGGGAGTATGGATGAGTTTGTTGGTCAGGCTGTGGGCTAGTCGGTTAAGGGCTTGTTCTGCGGGGACGCCGCTTTTTAGTAAGCCTAAGGCTTTTTGCAAGGCCGCATCACGGGATTGTTCGGCTTGCTTCCGGTAATCCTGAATGGTCGATTGAGCGCCTTGGGCGCGCAACCAAGTTAAGAAATAGTCGACTTGGGTATCGATTATTTCTTCGGCCTGCTCGGCAGCCAGTCGACGGGTATTCATATTTTTATCTATGGTGTTTTGCAGATCGTCGATGGTGTAAAGATACACGTCTCTAAGTTGCTCAACTTCGGCCTCAATATCCCGGGGTACGGCAAGGTCTACCATGAACATCGGTTTATGCTTGCGTTTTTTTAGCGCGCTTTCAACGCGACCTTTGCCCAGTATCGGCAGTTGGCTTGCGGTAGACGAGATAACGATGTCAGCTTCGGCCAGATGTACAGGCAGTTCGGATAAGGCGATCGCGTAGCCGTTAAACTGCATGGACAAGGCGTGGGCTTTATCATAGGTGCGGTTGGCAATAATAATACGGCCGATGCCTTGTTGCGACAAATGTCGCGCGGTCAGTTCGATGGTTTCGCCTGCGCCTATTAGAAGGGCGGTCTGCTCACTGAGTTTGTCGAAAATTTGCTGGGCCAGTTGCACAGCGGCAAAGGCAACCGATACGGGACTGGAACCAATAGCGGTGTCGGTGCGCACTTTTTTGGCTGCAGTAAAGGTATGTTGAAAAAGTTTGCCCAAGCGCTTGCCCAAGGTCCCCGCATCATAGGCGGTCTGATAAGCCGTTTTCATTTGCCCAAGAATTTGCGGCTCTCCCAAAATCATCGAATCCAGGCCGCATGCTACGCGGAACATGTGACGGATCAGTTCGCTATCGGTATGGCAGTACAGATAAGGCGTAAAATCGGCGGCATTGATTTGTTTGCTTTGGGCTACCCAGTCAATCAGGATTTGTTTGTTTGCTGTGGTTGAGGTGCAGTAAAACTCGGTGCGGTTACAGGTGGACAGTATCGCGGCTTCGCTGATTTCTTTGATGCGCCACAATTCCTGCAACGAGGACTCCAGGATTTCGGCAGGGAATGTAAGGCGCTCACGGATCGAGACCGGTGCGGTGTTATAATTAATCCCAACTGCAAGAAGTGTCATGTGATTAGGTTCAAGGTAAAAAGATCCAAAGATCAAGGTTCAAGGTCGGTTTTTAAATGGCTAACCTTTTACCTTGAGCCTTAACGACTGTATTATGTAAGTATATTCTAAGAAATATAATGGCTTTATCCAAATGGAATAAACCAGTTGCCTGACTCAACTGGTTTTTCTGATAATCTATGGCAAAATATGTGTGGGCAATTAAATAGGACGACTGTGTGTTAATTTTTAGATTGTTTTCGGTGATAATCCTCGTGTTTCTTAATGGTTGCGCCAGTTCGCCTGAGAAGTCGAGTGCGCAGGAAGAAGCGGTTCAGCCTGTGAAAATAGACGAGCCTAAGGAAAAAACGCAACAAAGTGAAGTAAAAACATCGATAGATCCAGACGTGATGTACATGCTGATGGCGGCAGAGCTTGCGGGACAAAGAGGGCAATATGCCATTGCGTTGGAGGGTTATATGGAGGCCGCCAAGCGTGTTAACGATCCCAGATTTGCTGAAAGAGCGGCAAAGATTGCCATGTATATGAAGGATGGCAATAAAACGGATGAGGCGGTTTCTTTATGGCTAAAACAAGATCCTAAAAATCCAATAGCAAGAAAAATAGCCGCATTATCCGCATTAAGAGTCGGCAATAAACAGGCGGCTGTTGATCATCTGGATGCCGTGTTGAAGACAGATCCTGCTGGATTTGAAAAGACGGTGCTTGAATTGGTTAATGTTTTGCAAAGAGACGGTAAGACGAATTTTTTTTATGAGGTGCTGGATGCCTTGGCGGTGAAAAACTCTGATCAGGCTGCGGTTTATTTTGTGCAGTCGTTGTTGGCTATGGAGATGAAAGATAATGCGCTTGCTGAACAGAAAGTGCAGCAGGCTTTGAGTGTTCAGCCTGGCTGGGATAAGGCATTAATATTCCAGACCCAGATAGCGGTAATTTCGGGGGATTTGAATAAGGCAAAAATCCTGCTGAGAAATGCATCCGTTAAATATCCTGAAAATGACAAGTTTAAAAAACTGCTGGCTCAGGTGTTAATAAAAGCGACTGAATACGAGGCGGCGGGTGAGGTTTATCTTGGCATTGTTATGGCTAATCCGAAGGATGCCGAGAGTCTGATTTCGCTGGCATTAGTGCATTTGCAGTTGGATCGTGACGAGAAAGCGGAGGACATCTTTAAACGATTACTTGATCAGCCTGAATGGCAAAATCAGGCTGGTTTTTATCTGGGAAAGATAGAAGAAAAGCGTGGGCATACGCAAAAAGCGCTGGCATGGTTTGATAAAGTAACTGACGGGCCGTTGGTTTTTGACTCGGAGATTACCGCAGTATCATTGCTGGTAAAAGACAATGAATTTGAGAAGGCCGATTCGCGGTTGAGTCTGTTGGCGGGTCAGTTTCCAAAACAGAGGCTGCGTATCATTTTGATGCAGGCCGGGTTGTTCAGTCAGCAAAAGCGATATGAAAAGGCCTTTGAGCTATTGAGTGGTGCATTGGCAAGTCAGCCGGATCAAAGGGACTTGTTATATGCGCGTGCGTTAATGGCGGAGCGGATTAATAAGTTGGATGTGCTGGAGGCTGATCTGAAAAAAATATTAGCCAAATATCCTGATGACGCTGAGGCTTTAAACGCATTGGGTTATAGCTTGCTAGCTAATGCGGGTCGTTATCTCGAGGCAGAAAAATATCTGTTGCATGCGCTTAAATTACAGCCGGATGAAGCGGTAATTTTGGACAGTTTTGGCTGGCTACAGTTCAAACTGGGAAAGCTTGAGCAAGCCAAGGATTATCTTGAGCGGGCGTATGCAAAGCAACAGGAAAGTGAGATAGCTGCTCATCTTGCCGAGGTGTTGTGGGGCTTGGGTAGAAAAGAGGAGGCCAGAAAAATATTTAATGAAGCTATTAAAAAAGCACCGGAAGATGAATATTTACTGGGATTCCAAAAGAGAATATTGAGCGGTGAAGAATAGGGTGCTGCGTTTTAAAATAGGGTTGTTGGTCGGTGGGTGGCTGATATTTTTATTGTCGGCTTGCTCTGTTATTCCTGTTGGGCCGGATGTGCGTTATTCAAGGGCGGCAATGCTCCATCTTTATGAGTTGGAATCTTGGTCGTTTGAAGGGCGATTGGCATTGACGGGGGAAGGCGATTCCTGGTCGGCCAATATAAGCTGGGATCATAGTCCTGATGCAGAGAAAATAAGGTTATCCGGCCCCATGGGTCAAGGAGCCGTTGTTATTTTATTAGCAGGTAATGTTGTCACCATAGATCGAGGTGGGGGCGATGTGCAATCATCAACGCAGCCTGAAGAGTTTATTAACCAGCAATTGGGCATGCTTGTTCCGGTGCTGTCTCTGCGGTATTGGGTGGTAGGTTTGCCGGAACCCTCGCTCTCATACAAAGAGACCGATGCCGGCTTTAATCAGGCCGGATGGCTGAGTGAATATAAGCAAATGCAACCGGTTGATAATGGCGCTATGCCGCACAAAATGACGGTTATGAATAATCAGGTCAAGTTAAAGTTAGTTATCGATCACTGGGTTGTAAATGACGTTAAAAAAAATTAATCAGGCTGCATGGACAGAAAGGTGGCCTGCGCCGGCAAAATTGAACTTAATGTTGCGAATTACCGGACAACGAAGTGATGGTTATCATTTGCTGCAGACGGTATTTCAATTCATAGATTTATGTGATTGGATAACATTCCATCCTGTGGGTGACGGGGTAGTTAGTTTGCAAAAAACAATACCCGGTGTACCTGAAGCCGATGATCTGACGATCAGAGCGGCAAAGCTGTTAAAAGCAGAAACTGGCTGTGAGCAAGGCGTGTGCATTGAGGTCGAAAAGAACCTGCCTATGGGAGGGGGGCTTGGTGGCGGTAGTTCAGATGCGGCAACGACGTTGGTTGTACTGAACGAGCTATGGAATCTGAATTTATCAAGGGAAAGGTTGGCGGAGCTGGGCTTGACATTGGGAGCGGATGTGCCGGTGTTTGTGTATGGTTATTCATCATGGGCGGAAGGTGTTGGTGAAAAGCTTGAGAGAATAGATGTTCCGGAACAGTGGGTTGTATTAATAAAGCCGGATTGTCATGTGGATACGAAAGAAGTTTTTTCAGCTAAAGATTTGACACGGAATAGTAAATCAATCAGAATAGCCGACTTTATAGCGGGTCAGCACCAAAACGATTGTCTTGGGGTGGTTCGCGAACGTTACCAACCTGTTAAAGATGCTTTGGTTGATTTGTCTGAATTTTCTGAGGCAAGGCTAACCGGAACAGGGGCTTGTGTTTTTGCACAGTTTGATTCGGAAAAAGCCGCAGTCAGTACATATCGGTCACTTCAAAAGAAATGGCAGGTTTATCTGGTGAAAGGCGTAAATGAATCTCCCTTGTTTTCAAAGCTGAAGGCTGGTAACTGAATATCATAATTATTGGGCCGTCGCCAAGCGGTAAGGCACGGGGTTTTGATCTCCGCATACCAAGGTTCGAATCCTTGCGGCCCAGCCATTTACCTCGCTAAGTTGAATTCTATTTGGGAGTGCTTGATGAGTGACACCTCTGTGATGGTGTTTTCTGGAAATGCTAACTTGGCTTTGTCAGAGGGTATAGTAAAGAAGCTCAATATGCGCCTCGGAATGGCGACCGTCGGAAGATTTAGTGATGGAGAGGTCGCGGTAGAGATTGAAGAAAATGTTCGTGGTAAGGATGTTTTTGTCATTCAGCCGACCTGCTCGCCAACAAATGAGAATCTGATGGAGTTGCTGGTGATGATGGATGCTCTAAATAGAGCGTCAGCATCACGGATAACAGCAGTGATGCCCTATTATGGTTATGCGCGGCAGGACAGAAGGTCGCGTTCGGCGCGTGTGCCCATTAGCGCGAAGCTGGTTGCAAAAATGATTGAGCAAGCAGGTGCGGATCGAGTATTGACCGTTGATTTGCATGCTGATCAAATTCAGGGTTTTTTTGATATTCCTGTGGATAATGTTTACTCGTCACCCATTCTTCTTGGTGATGTGTGGCGGCAAAAATATAAAGATTTGATTGTTGTTTCACCGGATGTTGGTGGTGTTGTCAGGGCTAGGGCGCTTGCAAAGCGCTTGGACGATGCCGACCTTGCGATTATAGATAAGCGTCGGCCAAAAGCCAACGTAGCAGAAATTATGCATATAATTGGCGATGTGGATGGTCGTACTTGCGTGTTGATCGATGATTTGGTTGATACCGCAGGAACGCTGTGTCATGCGGCGGAAGCATTGAAGAAACATGGTGCTATCAAAGTGGTTGCCTATTGTACTCATGCGGTGTTGTCCGGTTCTGCTTTAAAAAATATAAATAACTCAGAGCTTGATGAATTGGTTGTTACCGACACTATTCCGCAGAGCCGTGAAGCGGCTGAGTTGGGTAAAATAAGGCAGTTAAGTGTTGCAGAAATGCTGGCTGAAACCATTAGACGTATAGCTGTCGGTGAGTCAGTTAGTTCGCTCTATGTAGATTGATAAAATTTAATTTGTTGTGCTTAATGGCACGGGGTTGAGAGAAAAATGTCTAACGTATTTGAGTTTGTTGCCGAAAGTCGTGGGCAATCAGGTAAAAGCGCAGCCAGAAGAGCGCGTCATAAAGGTAATGTGCCTGCGGTAATATACGGTGGCCATAGCGAGCCTCAAATGCTTGTGCTAAGTCATAATGAAGTAATTAAACATCTTGCGCATGAAGCGGTTTATTCGCACGTTTTGGATATTACAGTCGATGGAAAAACAGAGAAAGTAATCCTGAAGGCTGTGCAGCGTCATCCTGCTAAATTTCAAGTCTTGCACATGGATTTCCTTCGGGTAAATATGGCGGAGATGCTAAAAGTGCATGTGCCTTTGCATTTTATGAATGAGGATACATCTATCGGCGGTAAGAAGGGTGGTATTGTGGCTCATTCCATGATTGATGTTGAAGTTACCTGTTTGCCGTCTGTACTGCCTGATTATATTGAAGTGGATCTGACTGGTCTGGATGTTGGTGACTCGTTGCATCTTTCGGATATTGTTATGCCTGCAGGCGTTGAAATTGTGGCTCTGGCGCAAGGTCCTGAGCATGATCATCCTGTTGCGTCTATGATGGCTTCAAAAGCTAGTAAAGATGATGTTGCGGAAGAGTCTGAATAATTTAGCATGATAAAGCTTATAGTTGGCTTGGGAAATCCTGGTCGGCAGTACGAAAAAACCCGGCACAATGCCGGGTTTTTGTTTTTAGATGAATTGGTATCCGATTCAGGTTGTGATTGGGTAAATGAGTCCGGATTTGATGGTTTGTTGGCTGTAATTAGGGTTGCGGGCAATAAAGTAATGCTGTTAAAGCCGACTACCTTTATGAATCGAAGCGGTCAGGCTGTGGGTAAGGTTGCTCGCTACTATAGATTGGTTCCGGAGGAAATACTTGTCATTCATGATGAGCTGGATTTCGATGCTGGCGTGGTGAAGTTAAAAAAAAACGGAGGTCACGCTGGGCATAATGGTTTGAGGGACATTATTGCGCATCTTGGGTCAAAAGAGTTTTATCGTTTAAGGGTAGGCATCGGGCGGCCTCCGGTTGGAAAAGTTGTTGCAGATTTTGTGTTGTCGAATCCTTCTAAAAATGAGCTGAATTCAATGTTGTCGGCTTTTGATCTTGCTCGTAGCTATGTGGGGCAGATGGTTGCGGGTGATATGTCGGTAGTGATGAATAAATTGAATTCGGGATAAAGTAATTATTATACGGTCGTTAATTATCGATTTATTTGGGGTTGATGTTATTTGATGTGTTTTATGGCGATCATTTAAAAATTGTATTAATTAAAGGTCGCGCATTTAGCAGTTAAATAATTAAATCAGTTGTTGACATCGGTAGGTTAATAAAAGATAATAGACGGGTTATTCAGTAACGGAGGGGTTCCCGAGCGGCCAAAGGGATCAGACTGTAAATCTGCCGGCTCTGCCTTCGGAGGTTCGAATCCTCCCCCCTCCACCATCTAATTTAAAGTATCCGCGGGTGTAGTTCAATGGTAGAACTCCAGCCTTCCAAGCTGATCACGTGGGTTCGATTCCCATCACCCGCTCCATATTCGTAAAATTAAGCTCATATAGCTCAGTAGGTAGAGCACTTCCTTGGTAAGGAAGAGGTCACCGGTTCAAATCCGGTTATGAGCTCCATGTGTTGATTGTTAAGGGTATATTTTATGGCCAAAGAAAAATTCTCACGTAGCAAACCCCACGTAAACGTCGGCACAATTGGACACGTCGATCATGGTAAAACTACTTTAACCGCTGCTTTAACAAAAGTAATGGCTGAGCTCCAGGGTGGAGAGGTTAAGGCCTTTGATCAGATTGATAATGCACCTGAAGAACGTGCGCGCGGTATTACTATTTCCACCTCGCACGTCGAATATGAATCAGCAGTGCGTCATTATGCGCATGTTGACTGCCCGGGCCATGCCGATTACGTAAAAAACATGATTACCGGTGCCGCGCAAATGGACGGCGCTATTTTAGTCTGTTCGGCAGCTGATGGGCCAATGCCGCAAACAAGAGAGCACATCCTGTTATCAAGACAGGTAGGCGTGCCTTACGTTGTGGTTTTCTTAAACAAAGCGGACATGGTTGATGACGCGGAGTTGATTGAGCTGGTAGAAATGGAAATCCGCGAGCTGCTGGATATGTATGAATTCCCAGGCGATGACACGCCAATTATCGTAGGTTCGGCTTTACTTGCATTGCAAGGCGATACCAGCGAAATCGGCGTTCCTTCGGTAATTAGATTGGTAGAAGCGTTAGATACCTACATTCCTTTACCGGAAAGAGCGGTAGATGGTGCGTTCCTGATGCCTATTGAAGATGTATTTTCAATTTCAGGTCGCGGCACCGTAGTGACCGGTCGTATTGAGCGCGGTATCGTTAAAGTTGGGCAGGAAATTGAAATTGTCGGCATTAAACCTACAGTGACAACAACCTGTACCGGCGTGGAAATGTTCCGCAAATTACTGGACCAAGGTCAGGCGGGCGACAATGTCGGTATCTTGTTGAGAGGAACAAAAAGAGATGATGTCGAACGTGGGCAGGTATTGGCGCACAAAGGCACCATCAAGCCGCATTCATACTTCAACTCAGAAATTTATATCTTGTCAAAAGATGAGGGTGGTCGTCATACGCCTTTCTTTAATGGCTATCGTCCGCAGTTCTATTTTAGAACTACCGACGTAACAGGTGCTGTAGAGTTGCCGGAAGGCGTTGAAATGGTGATGCCTGGTGATAACATTTCAGTAAAAGTAAAGCTGATTTCACCGATTGCCATGGAAGATGGTTTGCGTTTTGCAATCCGTGAGGGTGGTCGCACAGTAGGTGCGGGCGTTGTCGCATC
>JAURVK010000031.1 GCA_030655535.1 Methylobacter sp.
GAGTAAGTACGTAGGATGTGCCGAACAACGTGAAGCGCATCTTTCGCGAGTGATGCGCTTCGTACCTCAGCACATCCTACGCACTGTTCAGATTATAATTATCAGCTTTAAATTAAATACACGGTAAAACAGCTTTCAATATCGACCGCTTACAGAGTAAGTACGTAGGATGTGCCGAACAACGTGAAGCGCATCTTTCGCGAGTGATGCGCTTCGTACCTCAGCACTTTTATCCGTTTACAATTCAAATTCCGATGGATCAATCCCCAATTCCTTGGCTATTCTAATAGCCACCTTTTTTTCAGCGTCATCAAAATCCCCATCCGAAGAGGCAATGCCGATAATCATGCGCACCAACAGGCGCGAGGCTTGGGCGTTGGATTTCATCTTGCCTAAGGCTTCATAAGCCTTGGCTTCACCAATGTCCTTATCGAATTCAAGCTGACCGACAAAATCCTGAAAAGCCTTGATCACGTCGCTGGTGGTGAAAATCGACAGCGCATCATGGCTTTCGATAAACTTAATCATTTTTTGCTTTTCTTCCGAGCTAACGCTGCCATCGGCGATGGCGACCAATGCGGAACCCGCCATCGCGGCATTCAGAAAATCCTTGTTCTTGTATTTTAAAGCTTCTGTTTTTAACTCATTGGCTTTGCTTTTTAACTGACTTAGAAAATTATCGAAACTCATGGTGTTCTCCTGATGTTAAGTGTGTTGTTGTGATTTTTACTTGCTGCCCGCGACATAGTTTAACCCTAGCCGTAAGCGCGATCCATTTGTTGCCTTTTTATTTTAAACAAGCGCTCCGGTATATTCCGGCAAGTCGAGCGCTACCTGGTCGCCGTAGCACCGCTGTCTATCGATAATATCCTGCCCCCATTGTTGGTGCGTCGCCAGTTCGCACATTGCGTCGTGCATCCTGAATACCGCAGGGGACGATTTTCGAATCAAGGCGAGCGCCATTTCGTAGTCCCCACTATCGACGCTGTACATCGCTTCAATGACCGGTACCTGAGTCGGATGAATAGCGGTTTTACCGGTCAAGCCATGCGCCAAATCCAGCCGAATCTCTTTTTGTAGCGTGACGCTGTCATCCAGATATTCGAACACCGGCGCCGACAATGAAAACCCGTAAGGCTTAAATACGGTCGCCAGTTGCGCAATAACATGGCCCAGCGGCGTCTCATACAAAGTCATAGACCTTGGCCTTCTGATGCCTAAGATATTCATCAAGTCGTTGCCGCCGATCCGCAGCATGAATATCCGTGCAAAAACAGCGTCTTGTTCTAAACCCTGACGCAGTTCAGTCATAGCGCCGACATCAAAAACATCCTTGGTTTCCAGCGTCGGCATAACCTTGAAGTCTGTGCCCTGTAATTGATCGAAATAAGCGTGAAAATTGGTTTCATTAAATTTCGGCAACACAAAGCCGTCGATTTTTTCAATATCGGGCAACGCCAGCAGCCGTGCCAGAATTTCAGGGTTTCTGGCGCGAATAAAGCGGAAGCGCTGCGGCGTCTCCCTAAAGCCCTGCAAGCAAAGTTCTAAATGACGCAGACTGCTGTCTAGCTCGCTATGGGATACCGCATCTTCGGTACAAAAAATCATCGAACGCAAGGCTGACAGTTTTTCGCCATTGGCGCAATCCATCAGGTCGAGGCGATGCGCGGGCATATACAGTGACGCGCCTAAACACCAGGGTGAAAATTTTTTTTGTGGTGTATTCATAATGGCAACTCTTTGATTAACGCCACCGCTCGGTACGGCAGATCGGGAAAAATAGCGATGGGAATGGATCGCGACTCGGCCAGCCAGCGCAAATGTCGGGTGGCTGCACAATCTTTATCCTGTAACAGCAATACCTTGGCTTCGCGTCGTAATAAAACCCGTGTTGCCTCGCCGATACCGGGCTTAATGTAATTGTGCTGATTGACACCGTAATGTGTTGCAATCCAGCCCAATAGCGCTTGGGAAATCTGTTGCAATTTTAGCCGGTCATGACCGTCATCTACTAGATTGCCCCGTTGCCGCGCCTGTTCAATGCAAGTCAGCATCGTGTCAATAAAATAACGGGACAGATCGTGCGGCTCAAACTGCCGGTAATAAACGCAACCGTGAAAATCGGTTGGGCCGGCCGTATCAGGGGCGTAAATTGAACGACTGACCAAACCCGATACCGTGGCATTCAGGATGCACGAGGGAATCAAATAATCCTCGGACGTTGCGGCAACCGCAGCGCTGCCTGATAAATCGGCCAACACATACAGTTCAGCCGGAATGGTCACGCCATCGCTTGCGGCAAAAGCCTGTAGGCTGGCGGCCAACTGCCGCGCAATAACGCCTTTCCCGGTCCAACCATCGACAAAAACCAGCGATTCCGGGGCATGGTTTTGCAAAATAAAGCGCAAGGCATTTTGGTCTATGCCGGTATCGCGCAGTATCGAAATGGAGTAATGGCTGGCCTCGGTATCGAAATAGCGCTGAAGCGCATGCTTAAGCAGCACGCCGACAGGCGTTCCGGCACGCGCCAGAGAAACCAGGGTGACGCCATGCCGACGCGTGGCGACTATGCGTTCGGCCAATACCAGCACATGTTCGGCCATGCGCTGCTGATTTAAGGCTATCGCCTGATAAAACAGCGGTAAATAATGTTCCGGCGGCAAGGACTCATGAGTCAGCATTTGCGAATAATGTTGTTTGCCGGATTGGATTAAGGCCTCCTTGATATCGACGGGCGTATTCTCCAACGCCATCGGTTTTAATAAAAACTGTACATCGTCAGCGCTGTAACTGCCGGTGAAAGGAATAGTCATTTATGTGGTTTCGGCAAAAGCCAGCGCTTGAAACAGCTGGGTATTCTTGGGAATTAACGCGTAGTCGCACAACGCCATAAACGCTGCGTCGGTGTTGCTGTCGCCCGCACCAAAGGTCAATACTTCGGGATGCTGCTGTTTGTAGCCTTCCAGCAAATAACTGACCGCGCTTTCTTTGTTGATGATTTTCGGTAATAGCACAAGGTTGTTGCCGTTCAAATGCCAATACAGACTGCCGTCGACAACGTGCGGATGCGACTTGATAACCTCATCCAACAACGTTTTTAATATCGCTTCGGTGCCGTCGCTGTGTTTGATCACGCCGTACCAGGTTATGCCAAAATCGTCGACCAGTCTGGGCTTAAAACCGGGCCGGCGTTTTGCATAAAGCTCAACTTCCGCCCACACCTCCAATAACTTTTCCTGGTAAGCCGGCAAGGTTTGCCTGATGTTATCCATCCATACCTTATCAACCGTGCGCTGTTTATCCAAAATCACCGCGCCGTGGTTCAAGATCACTTCTTCCTGAAACGGCAGATTGACGCGCTCAAAGGCGTGAACATCACGCGCCGTGACCGGCACGATCTTAAAGCCCTTGGCCAGCCAGTGCCACAACCACTGCTGTTTTTGTGTGGCGAACGAATTGGCCGAGCCGTCGGGTAAAAAAGCTCGCGCCTGTAGCGGTTGATCATTTACACCGGGCGCGCATTTTCTTAAGGTCTGGAACAAGGTGTCATCAAGGTCTAAAAAAATGTAGCTTTGCATGGTTAGTGTTGCCTGGTTGTAGTTCGAATCTTGCGCTAATGGCTTGCCATGCGTGCAGCAGGTCATTGAGTGCGTCACACAGCGGCGTTTCATGGCAAACAACAATGTCCCGATAATCATCCGGGTTCAGGTTATAAATAAAGTTGGGGATGCCGTCCTCGTAGTTGTCTTCAAATTGGCATACCGAGCCGATAGCGTTACCTTGATGAATCGGCGAACGCGTGGTGCTTTGCACCTTGACCCTAAAGCCCCGGTTTTCCAATTCGCGGCCCAGCAGGTAGGCGGGGGCGTTGCATTCGCCTGTGCCTAAGACCAGAATCGGACGCTCATCACGGCTGAATCCCCTCCGGCATAACTGCTCGACCACATCATTTTCCAAGCTAATCGGCGCATCCAAACCTAAGCGTCCCGGCCAGGCCAATAGCGATTTTTTACATTCGCCATTACCCGATACATTGACGGCGATGCTGTCAATAGACGCATTTCGGCTGTCCTCAAAACGCAATAAGCCCTGCCTGAAACACACCCATTCTACCGCTACACCGGCTTGGTCTTCCAAAGCGGCGCGGTCGTCGGGATGGGCAAAATTAACCAAACTGACAATAAATACTTTTCGCAAATTAGGATTAACTTCTTTGTAGGCTTTAATCAGGCGTAAAAAGGTAAGTCCGGTACTGATTTCGTCGTCGATTAAGACCAGCGTTTCGGCCGTTAAAAACTGCTCCCGGTGTTCCGGTTGCTCAGGATAATACAAAAAAAAGTCAGTAGCGTGACTGTGCGCTTCTTCAAACTCAAGCCGCTCGATGCCGTCCAGGTGATAACGGGTGGTCTGGATAAACAGGGCCTGCTCTGCACCTTCACGGCAGGCCGCCTCGAATACGCCGTAACCCAATCCGGTTGCGGTCTCTGCCATGCCGATCCATAGCGAACCGGTGCCTGTGCCGCGATTTAATACCCTTCTAGCCAGAGCCCGATAAGTCCAGCTCATCAGTTTTGGCGATACCGGATAATGCTTGCCCAAGACCTTGCTGACCAGCAAAAACTTGCGCTTGCTGCTCACTCTGGCTGCAAAACCCAGCAAGCGGTTCAGCGGGATGTGTCCGGGTTCCAAGTCGAGATGCAGGGTTCCGGTGTCCAATTCTACGGTTACTGTTTTTGGCATGGTTTGTTGTGGAGTCATTTCGTAAGTTGTATCGTTCCCACGCCGGAGCGCGGGAAGGATAAATTCATCCGCTGCCAAAAAGGCGGCGGCATGAGCCGGGGTGTGAGTGCAAATCGGGGGGATTTCGCCAGCCGGAACCGGCTGGCGAAGATGTTTAAAGACGGCGTGTATGGTTGAAAATGTTTGGTTAAACCAAATTCTCATTAATGCCTACAAATGAATGATAATTTGCGGCAACAAGGCTTCAATGGTTCGACCGGTGCCGTTTTCGCCTATCGCATGCATTTTCCACTCGCCGTTATGCCGATATATTTTCGTCATGATTTGCGCGGTATGGGAACCTTGCGAACTCAGGGTGTAGCGGGCAATTTCCGAATTATTGCTGCTGTCGACGATACGGCAATACGCATTTTCAATTTGATCGAAAGTTTCGCCGGAAAAGGAGTTAACGGTAAATACCAGCGATTTAACATTGGCAGGCACTTTATCCAGATCGACCTTGATTTGCTCGTCATCGCCGTCACCGGCGCCGGTACGATTATCGCCGGTATGCAAAATGCTGCCGTCGCGGCTTTTCAGCTGCCCGAAATAAATAATATCGACGACCTTGTTTTGATCGTCAAACAATACGCAAGAAGCGTCCAAATCGATAGCATCGCTTTTACCGCCGCCACCGAACAAGCCTTTTAAAATTCCGCCGGAAGGCGCCTGCTTAGCATCCCAGCCCAAGCCCATGACGACCTTACTCAACGCATCGCCGGACTCTTTGGACAAAGAAATTTTCTGCCCTTTTTGTAAATTAATAGCCATACACATTACCTCGATAAATGAACCCTGCTGTGTTAAATGACAGCAGGGTTTTGGATGATTTTGAATTTCAAAATAAACAATCGTAGGGGCGGTTTAAACATTAACGCCGAAAGAAGCGGCCAAAGGCCCCAGTCCACCGGCAAAACCTTGGCCAATAGCTTTAAACTTCCACTCTGTACCCACGCGGTAGATTTCGCCGAAAATCATCGCAGTTTCGATTGATGCGTCTTCGCTCAAATCGTAACGAGCGATTTCTGCGCCGCCGTCTTCGTTGCAGATACGGATATAGGCATGGCTGACCTGACCGAAATTCTGTTTACGCGTTTCGGCGTCATGAATAGTCACAGAGAATACAATTTTGTCCAGCTCGCCGGGTACTTTGGATAATTCAACTTTGACGACCTCGTCATCGCCTTCGCCGGCACCGGTTGTATTGTCGCCCTGATGCTGAACCGCGCCATCGCCGACCACCTTGTTATTGTAAAAACAAAAATCGCTGTCCGAGCGAACTTTGCCGTCCATTTTGACCAGAAAAGCGCAGGCATCTAAATCAAATGCTGCGCCATCGGTGGCACGGGCATCCCAGCCTAAGCCCACGACGATTTTATTCAAGCCCGGGGCTTCTTTACTCAGATTAACATTGCCGCCTTTGGTAAGTGATACTGCCATGATTCTCTCCTGATTGCTAAGTTAAGATAAAGGTACTAGATACTAATGCCGTATTGGCGGGCTAATGCAGCCAATCCGCCGGCATAGCCCTGACCGACGGCTTTAAATTTCCATTCGGCGCCGTGTTTGTAGAGTTCACCGAAAATCATCGCGGTTTCAATGGAGGCATCTTCGCTCAAGTCGTAGCGGGCGACTTCGCTGCTCGACTCTTTATTAACCACCCGAACATAAGCTTTCGAGACTTGACCGAAATTCTGTTTGCGCAATTCGGCGTCATGTATGGTCACGGTAAAAACCACGCGTTGAATATCGGCCGGTATTTTGTCGAGCAGCACAATAACCGACTCGTCGTCGCCTTCGCCTTCACCGGTACGGTTATCGCCGGTGTGCTCAATCGAACCGCAAGCGGATTTAGTCTGGTTGTAGAAAATAAAATCATTGTCGGATCTGACTTTGCCGTCTTCTTTGACCATAAATGCGCTGGCATCCAGATCAAAATCCGCGCCGTCGGTGGGTCTTGCATCCCATCCGAGACCGACAATCAGGTTTTTAAGGGTCGGATCAGTCTTGGACAGACTGATATTGCCGCCTTTAGTGAGTGAAACAGCCATAAATCAATCTCCTTGTATAGAGTGCAAAGGCTAAATGAATAAACAACCAAAAGTCTTTTAACGCTATTCGTTTTATGGGCGCTACCAAAAAAAATAGTAAAAGACTGCTGATTCATTACGTAGTGCACCGATTGACCAATCCACACTTTCAGAATAATTCGACGGGTGCCGTTGCCATGATAACCGCTAATAAACTACTTGCCTAGTAAGCCATGTATTCGAGGAAAGCGTATTTATTGTATCTGCGTTCGACTGCATGAAGGCAGGAGAGGCGCCACTAAGGATAGGGGCGGCAGAGCAATGCATGGGAGCAGTTGCGGAAACTGTCAGTGATACGCGTGGCGATTTTTGGTCATTGCTGCTGAAGACCAGTGAATCTTTGCGACAAAGGGAAGGTAACACCGGTTATTCATTTCGTAGGCTGTAATGGGTTTTGCAGCCGGCTTTAACGCTTAGACGGTTAAAAATACCCGGCGAAACTTACAAGCAGTAAAGTGTCGCTCTTCTCAGGATAAATGTTGATTTTAAATTAAATAGACCTATAGTTGCCTAACAAAAATCACAAATCTTTAGCGAGTTTACTATGCAACATTTTCGTCTTTCTTTTATTGTCACTGCGATTTGCCTGGCGGCTGCATTTTATTGGGGTGGAATAATGGGCGTTTTTATCGCCTCTATTCTGGGCATCCTCGAAGTCAGTTTGTCATTCGATAATGCGGTGGTTAACGCATCAATACTAAAGCGCATGGATGACCGCTGGCAGCAATACTTCTTAACCTGGGGGATTTTGGTGGCCGTTTTCGGTATGCGCCTGTTGTTTCCTATTGTAATTGTCGCTGCTGCTACCGGTATCGGGTTTATGGGCGTCACCGATATGGCCTTAAACGATACCGCGACTTATGCCAAACATTTGGAAGCGTCGCATGTGCAAATTGCGGCATTTGGCGGCATGTTCCTGCTGATGGTGTTTTATTCGTTTATTTTTGACGAGGCCAGGGAATTACATTGGCTGGGCTACATAGAAGAAAAAATGGCTTCATTCGGCAAGCTTGAAGCGATTGAAATTATCATGGCCTTAGCGCCGCTGTTAATCATCCAAAACTATCTGCCTGAGGAAATCCGTTTGGATGTTCTGGTTGCCGGTGTAACGGGGGTTATTTTATTCGTTATCGTCGACAGTTTAGCGGCCTTGTTCGAGAATGAAGAAGAAGGCGAACAGGTGGTGGCGGTGCTTAAAAAAAGCGGCATGATGAGCTTTATTTATCTTGAAGTACTGGATGCGTCGTTTTCATTCGACGGCGTGATCGGTGCGTTTGCAATTACCCAGGATGTGGTCATCATCATGCTGGGTTTGGCTATCGGCGCGATGTTTGTAAGAAGTCTGACGGTTTATCTGGTGCGTAAAGGTACGCTGGATGAATATGTGTTTCTGGAACACGGGGCTCATTATGCGATCGGCGTATTGGCGGGCATTATGCTGCTCAGCATCACTTATCATATTCCAGAAATTATCACCGGTTTGGCGGGCGCGGTATTGATCGGGTTGTCGGTGCTGTCATCGATCCGTTACAAAAAACTGCATGCTTGATGCAGGTTGTAGGATACTCGATATGTGTTGTATCGTTCCCACGCTCCGGCGTGGGAATGCATCCTGCATCGCTCCAGCGGTGCGAAATGCAGAGCCCGTTTATTTGCTCTATGCATCTTGCCGCAAACAACAAGTTGTTAATTACGGGTTAATCGCTTAGCATTGGCGCCATGTTGACAACATTACGCAAATTCACCGTTATCTTTCTGGCGATACTGCAATTCATTGCACCGTTGGTGCATGCGCACGCCGGAGAGAAAGTGCCAGGCTTCGGGCTGCATGTCCACGGTCTTGAAATGCATAATGACGATCATGACGATCATGACGATCACGCATTTCAGGCAGTGAGTCATGATCTCAGTTCCGAAGGCATCGTAGTGGGTGTCGCTGCCGGAATGAAAGATAAGCAAGTTAATATGCTTGCAGATCGGGATAACAGCCACTATCTGCATCAGCAGACGCTAGTATTTAACGCCGCAATCTCCCCTTTCGATACCAATTTTTCTCCGCAAGCCACGCAGTTTGTCTGTCGGTTGTTTATTCCATCGTTATCCCCTCGCGCGCCTCCTGCTCAATAAGTCTTACTTCGTTTCGTAGAAACGTGACGTATCGCGTCTTTACATTAACGCGGTCAAAACCGCATTGAATACGCTCCTCATCTTAGCGACAAATCGTCTGTTTTTGTAAAACCGGCTAGCCCTTGATTAGCAAGGTCTTCTGCCGTTTCAAAACGGTATGATTTGTAAAGCGAGATGGGAATAACGGTGGCATAAAATGAGCTACACCCTAATCAAAGTTATTATTACCAGCCTGCTTATCGTGGCTATATCGGAACTGTCGAAACGAAGTTCATTGCTTGGCGCTTTATTGGCCTCGCTGCCGCTCATATCCGTTTTAGCGATGCTCTGGCTTTATATTGACACCAAAGATACCGGAAAAGTTGTCGATTTGGCTGCCAGTATTTTTTGGCTGGTTATCCCCTCGCTGGTTTTTTTTATCAGCTTACCTTTTTTGCTTAAGAAGGGGCTTGATTTCTATCTGAGCATGGGGATTTCAGTGTTAGTGACGGCAGGCTGTTATTTTCTAATGATCACACTATTGACGCGCTATGGCATTAAGCTATAGACGCTAAATGAGGCTACCGGCTTAAGACGGTACAGTATTAGTTAGGAGTGCAAGCTTTGCTTGCAAACAGGCGAAGCCTGTACTCCGAACTTGCCCAAGCTTAAATTGGCAGCTCTAAATGACGCATAAATTGAAGCAGGATTTTTTAACGATGACACTCCCAATACTACGACCGGTCTGGCTTATTAGCGCGCCGTTCTTTTTACTTCTATTCAGCCCAAGTGTCTTTGCGCATGGCGTTGACGCGAATACCGAACGTTTTTTATTGGCAAACCAGGGTATCGCTATCGGGCCGTTTCTTTATATCGGCGCCAAGCACATGGTGACCGGATACGATCACCTGCTGTTTCTGATTGGCGTGATTTTCTTTTTGTTCCGCACCCGGGATGTGTTGACTGATGTCAGCTTGTTCACTTTAGGACACAGCTTGACGCTATTATTCGGCGTGCTAAACAACATGGCGGTCAATCCTTTCCTGATTGATGCGATTATCGGTCTGTCCATTGTCTACAAAGGCTTCGATAACCTGGGCGGTTTTCGCCGATTGTTCGGCTTTCAACCGAATACAAAAATCGCGGTGATGGTTTTCGGCTTGTTTCACGGTTTTGGACTCGCCACCAAATTGCAGGATTTTTCACTGCCTCAGGCGGCGTTATGGAAAAATTTATTGGCCTTCAATGTCGGGGTGGAGCTGGGCCAGTTTATCGCCTTGCTGTTTATCCTGATTGCACTCGATTTTTGGCGCAGACACGAGAGTTTTTATCGCTTTTCCACGGCTACCAATACACTTTTAATGACCGGCGGCTTGATTCTGTTCGGCTATCAAATAACCGGCTATTTAATTAACGGATAAATTCATGACTAATATCAATCCCCCTATTCAATCGCTCAAATCACTCATTATAGCCGGCGTTTTTGCGCTACTATTGGCCGTCATAATTTTACTGTCGGCGGTACTGCCCGCAGAATACGGCATTGACCCAACCGGAATGGGAAAAATGATGGGCTTAACCGCTTTATCTGCACAAACAAAAGTCGGCAATGAAGCGTTCGCCATCACTTGTCCGGTGTTGCCGCCGCAAACCGTTAATCAAGCTGCCGGTTCGACTGAGACGATCCAAAAGGAACAGCTGCCGCAGTGGCAAGATTCAGTCAAAATCATAGTCCCGGCCGGGGAGGGTTTGGAATATAAATTCCATCTGGTAAAAGGTGCGACACTGGATTATTCATGGGCTACTGACGGCGCCAAACTCTATTTTGATTTTCATGGCGAACCCAAAGGCGACAAAACCGGTTACTTCAAAAGCTTTAAGGCGAGTACCGACAATCAATCCACCGGTACCTTGACGGCTCCTTTCGAAGGCCCTCACGGCTGGTACTGGGAAAACAAAACCCGGTCTCCCGTGGCGATTATCTTGAATACCAAAGGCTCTTACCGGATTTTAGGTTTACTGTGAGGGTGTTAACTAGCTTATTAATGGTCGTAGGAGCGGCTTTAGCCGCGAAAATCGCGGCTAAAGCCGCTCCTACAATGGCGAATATTTTCTTATTTTTTCTTTATAACGCGGGCGTAAAACCGCATCGAGTCTGACCTATGTTTTTTTTGAACCTTTTCAGAAGGCTCATTCCCGGATTTTTGCTGGCGATTGTTGTTTTTTTAGCGACGATAACGCCCGGTTTTGCTGAGTCGCCCCCTATTGTCGATCATCTTGATCCGATTGAAAGCGTTGCGACCTTGAGCTTGGCTCAAGTCGTCGATTTAACGCTGGAGAAATACCCCGACGCAAGCTGGCTTAATTCGCTGGAACAAGAAGCGGCGGCCATAGCACAACGCGGCAACAGCTGGACAGCCGGGGCAGCGCAAGCGGGGCTGCGTTTTCAGGAAGCGACCAGCGGCACCCTGCATTATATTGACGGCACGGTGGAAGTGCCGTTATGGAATTTAGGCCAACGCGATGCCGAACAAAGAACCGCAAAGCTGGCAGAAAGCAGCGCAATGTCGCAAGCGGCAGCGGTTAAATTACGCGTGGCGGGACTGGTCAGGGCGGCCCTTTGGGATATGGCGCTGGCAAACTTAAGTTATGAGCAGGCAAAAATCGAGCTTACGATTACCGATCAGCTATTGGCTAAAGTGCAACGGCGCGTCGAGTTGGGCGATTTGCCCCGAGCCGATTATTTATTGGCGCAATCGGAGTCCTTGCAAAAGCGCTCAGTGGTAACGCAAGCTGAAGCCGAATTAATGCATGCCCGCAAACGTTATTCCAGCATCACGCAAACGACTAAAGTTCCCGGCGCTTATCAGGAAACACTGGTTGAGTTAACGGAGATCCAGCAAAGCCATCCGGTATTAGCGGCGATTAACAGCCGGATCGAACGCAAGCAGGCGGAACTCAATGCCGTTAAGTTAGTCGGTTCAGGCCAGACCAATGTTGCCGTCGGCATTAACAGCGACCGGTTTACTAACGATCAGCGCAGTAATCAAACGGAAAGTTTCAATATCGGCGTTACCGTTCCTTTCGGCGGCAGCGCGCATCTGGCGCCGCAGGTTGCGGCAGTTAATGTCGAATTGAATAAACTGCTTGCAGAACGCGAACAACTGAGCCGCGATCTGGAACAGGCGCATCACGAGGCCGAACATAATCTGGAAGTCAATCGGGCTGAATTAGGCATTGCCGGCGAGTTAAAACAGGTTGCTGAAGAACATTTAAAAATGACCGAGTTAAGCTTTTCGGTGGGTGAAATTAATTTGATGGATTTGTTAAAAATCCAGTCCAGAACGCAGCAAGCGGTGTTAAATGCCAAGCAACGTTCGGTGATGCTGCAGCGCGATATTGCGCTTTATAACCAGGCCGTAGGAGTTACGCCATGAGAACGTATAAATATTTACTGTTATTAAATTTTGTCGGCTGGGCAATGCTGTTCTGCCCATCGGCAATAGCTGAAAACAGCATCCAAATTTCTCAGGAATACATCGATAACCTGGGGGTAAAACTGGGCAAACCGGAAGCCGTTAGCCAATTTCCGGTATTATCGGCCCCGGCTAAAGTGGTGATCCCTCCGACGCAGGAATATATCGTCAGTGCATCGCAGTTTGGCGTCATCGATAAGTTGAATGTGGCGATAGGCGATAAGGTTATCAAAGGTCAGATTTTGGCCCAGCTCAACAGTTCGGATCTGCTGACGCTACAGCGGGAATATCTTAAAGCCGTCAGCGCACTGCAATTGTCTTCGGCTACTTTTCAGCGGGATAAAAAACTGCTGGAAGAGGGCGTCATTGCCGACCGGCGTTGGCAGGAAACCCGCATTCAACATAACTCCTTTGTGTCCGAAGTGAATGAACACAAGCAATTGCTGGAAATTGCCGGCATGAGCGACAGTGAGATTACTCATCTAGCCAAAACCCATCGGCTCACCCGTCAGCTCAATATCCGTGCGCCGATAACCGGTGTGGTGCTTGAGCGCTTGGCCGTTGCCGGAACTCGCATAGATATGATGGCGCCGTTATATCGCATCGCCAATCTGGATCAGCTGTGGCTGGAAATAGCCATTCCTCAGGAACGCATGGACAGTATTAAAACCGGTGATCGGGTTGTTGTTGATAACTCAAAAATCAGCGCAAAAATCAGCCTGTTGGGACAAAGCGTTAGCCCCGAAAACCAGACTATTGTGGCCAGAGCAGTGATTGAACCGCTACACGAGAATGCGCCATTGCGTCCAGGACAACGGCTGAATACCCGGATTATTCAATCCAGCGACAAGGCGGTGTTTAAAATCCCCAATACCGCCATTGCCCAGAACGAAGGCAAAGCCTATATATTTATCCGCAAGCCGCAGGGCTTTTCGGTGACCCCGATCACCGTAGTCGGCAAACAGGATGATCAGTCGATCATTAGCGGAGATTTGAGTGTTGATGACGAAATCGCTATCAAAGGTGCCGTTGCACTCAAAGCCAATTGGCTGGGATTGGGGGGTGATGAATAATGGCTAATTTGATTCGCTTTGCGCTGAGTCAGCGACTATTGATGCTGTTGTTGATCATGCTACTGACAGGCGGCGGCTATTGGGCGTTTAAACACATCCCGATTGACGCCTTTCCGGAAGTGTCGCCGACCCAGGTCAAGATTATCGTCAAAGCCCCCGGCATGACCCCGGAAGAAGTCGAGGCCAGAATCACCGCGCCTATCGAAGTCGAGCTGCTGGGTATTCCGCATCAAACCATGTTGCGCTCACTCGCCAAATACGCGTTGACCGACATTACCGTCGATTTTGAAGAAGGCACCGATATTTACTGGGCGCGCCAGCAGATTGCCGAACGCTTGAATACGCTGTGGAGCGATCTGCCTGCGGGTATCGAAGGCGGCATTGCGCCGATGACCACGCCGCTGGGCGAAATGTTTATGTTTACCGTGGAAGGCGGCGGCTTAAGCTTAATGGAACGCCGCAGCCTGTTGGATTGGGTGATACGTCCGGCGCTGCGCACCGTATCCGGCGTTGCCGATGTCAATTCATTGGGAGGGCTGGTCAGAAGTTTTGAGGTGATACCCGATAATATCCGACTCTCGGCCAGAGGTATCAGCATCGCTCAACTGACAACTGCCTTACAAAGCAATAACCGCAATGACGGCGCAGGCCGGATGACCGATGGCGAAGAAGCCTTGATAGTCCGTGCCGAAGGCCGCATCAAAACCCTGGACGATGTCGGCGTTATCGTAGTGGATAACAAAAACGGTATTCCGATTACCGTCGGCGATGTCGCCACCATCAAAATCGGCGCGTTGACCCGCTATGGTGCGGTCAGCAAAAACGGCGAAGGTGAGGCGGCCACCGGACTGGTGTTGAGTTTGCGCGGCGCTAATGCCAGACAAACGATAGTCGGTATAGAGGAAAAACTCGCCGAAATCAGCCCCGGATTTCCTAAAGGCGTTGAGGCCAAGGTGTTTTACAATCGCGGCGATCTGGTAGACAAGGCGGTGGACACGGTGCTGCATGCCCTGTTGGAAGCCATCGTGCTGGTCGTCATCCTGCTGATTTTGTTTCTGGGTAATTTGCGTGCGGCCTTGGTTGTTGCGCTGGCCTTGCCTCTGGCCGCATTGTTCACCTTTATTTTGATGAACACCATGGGCATGTCGGCAAATCTGATGAGCTTGGGCGGCCTTGCCATTGCGATCGGGATGCTGGTCGATGCCGCCGTGGTGGTGGTTGAAAATTTGATCACTCATATGGCGCACACCGAAAAAGCCCAGCGTCTGCCGCGATTGCATGTCATTTATCGGGCCACCCGCGAAGTTGCGGCTCCCGTGGTATCCGGCATTTTGATTATTATTATCGTGTTCTTGCCGCTACTGACTTTGCAAGGGCTGGAAGGAAAATTATTTACTCCGATGGCCTTAACCATTGTGTTTGCGCTGAGCGGTTCGCTGGTGTTGTCGCTGACGGTGATTCCGGTGATCGCCTCTTATTTGTTGAAAGAGGTGTCGCACGAAGAGCCGTGGTTGCCCAGAAACCTGCAAAAACTGTATCAACCGGCTTTAGTCTGGTGTTTGGCCAACAGCAAAAAAGTATTTATTGCGGCAGGCTCTCTATTGGCGGTGACCGTGTTGGTATTTACCCAGATCGGCAGCACCTTTATGTCGACCATGGACGAAGGCGATATCATCATCGTGATGCTGGAAAAATTGCCGTCGATCACCCTGGAACAATCCGTGGCCCTGGATCTTCAGGTACAAAAAAACCTGCTTAAAAATATCCCGGAAATCGTCGATATAGTCGCCCGCGTCGGCACCGACGAGTTGGGGCTGGATCCGATGAGTTTGAATGATACCGATACCTTTTTGATACTCAAACCGAAAAAGCAATGGCGTATGGACAGCAAGGAACAATTGCGTGATGAGATCAGGACAGTCATGGCGCAAACTCCCGGCATTGCCTTTCAGTTTACCCAGCCGATTGAAATGCGCGTCTCGGAAATGCTGACCGGAACGCGCGGCGATGTGGCGGTTAAATTATTCGGTACAGATTTGGCGGTGTTAAATGAAAAAGCCCAACAAATTTCCGAGATTTTGAAAAACATAAGAGGCGCCAGCGACGTATTCGCCAAGCAAAACGACGGGATGCAGTTTTTGCAACTGACCATCGATAAATCGGCGGCCGGACGTTTAGGCCTGGACAGCGACAGCATAGAAACCTTGCTGCGGGCGCAGATTGAAGGCTTAAAGCTGGGCGTGGTTCAGGAAGGCATCAAGCGCACCCCGTTAATATTGCGCGGCGACAGCAATGTCGCTAATTTCGATAACTTGCAAATTGTCTTGCCGGATGGCGGTCATGTGCCGGTCACGGCGGTCGCCAAAATTGAAAAAGTGGAAGGCGTGGTGTCAATAGGCAGGGAACGGGGTCAGCGCTTTGTGGGTATCACCAGCAATGTCGTCAATCGGGACTTGGTCAGCTTTGTCGATGAAGCGCGTAAAGCGGTTGCTGAAAAAGTTGAGTTGCCGATCGGCTACACCGTTGAATTCGGCGGTCAGTTCGAAAACCAGCAACGCGCTGCGGCGACTTTGTCGCTGGTCGTTCCGGTCTCCTTAGGGCTGATTTTCTTGTTATTGTTTTCAACATTCGGTTCAGTCCGGCAAGCCGTATTAGTGTTGTCCAATATTCCGTTAGCGATGGTAGGCGGCGTATTCGCCTTATGGCTGTCCGGCGAGTATTTATCGGTACCGGCATCGGTCGGTTTTATCGCATTGTTAGGCATTGCGGTACTGAACGGCGTGGTCATGGTCAGTTATTTTAATCAGTTGATCGCCACCGGCATGGACTTGGTTAACGCGGTATTGGTCGGTTCATCGCGGCGTTTGCGCCCGGTGCTGATGACCGCCGGCATCGCGGCATTCGGCCTGATCCCGCTGCTGTTTGCAACCGGGCCGGGCTCTGAAATTCAACGGCCGTTGGCCATCGTGGTGATAGGCGGCCTGGTATCGTCGACTTTTTTGACTTTATTCTTATTACCGATTTTGTTTACATTATTTGGACTGCCAAAGGAGCTTAAGCGATGAACGGCAAGGAATATCTAGTCACCCTGAACGTGCCGCCCAGTCTTGAAGAAGCGGTGGTCGATTGTTTGTTGATGCTGGAGTCGGAACACGGCTTCAGCAGTTTTCCGGTCAACTCTCACGATCATAAAAATGAAGGCTTATCGTTAGCCGAACAGGTCACCGGACGACAGAAAAAAGTCCGTTTTCAAATGTACGTGCCGGAAGATGGATTAGCCCAATTATTGGATCAACTGAGAGCGGAGTTTTCCGGCTCGGGGATTCAATATTGGGTGCTGCCGGTGATTGAGAATGGGGTTATTTAGGCAAGCCGCCTCTCAACGCGTGTTGATTTTTTAGTTGAAACTGGCCGTCGGATTACAGTCAGCAAGAGATCAATAATATTTCCAATGAATATCAGGTCGACTGATGCGGGTAAACATTCACCCCCCCTCTCGCAAACTGACGCTAATTCAAGCATACTGCTGACTAAATTTCTGACACAACCTTTCTATGAAACTGAGCAACCATAGCCTACGCCAATTAGATACCACCTACCTTGATGGTCTGGATGAGGAAGCGTTGCGACTTTTATCGGCAAAGTTATTGGAAGACCTGAAGGAAGCCAGGGAGCGATTGAATCAAAATAGCCGAAATAGCTCGCGCCCTCCCAGCAGTGAAGCGCCGTGGGTAGGTCCAGACGATGAACCCATTAGCGTCTATGATAAAGCCGATGGCAAGACCGTCAACGAAGTGGAAGAAGACAGGACCTCGGGTAAGGAAGAAGTACCCAGCGAAAATGCTGACAGCTCTTGCCCGCCAGAAAAACCTGAGCAAGAAGTCCGACGAGCGGGAAAGGTTGAAGGCGCACAGGGCTATGGACGTAAGGCACCGGAACGGATTGATCTGATCGAGGCGCATGCCCCAGACAGCTGCGCCTGTTGCGATTTATCACTGTCAGCAAGAAAAATGGTAGCGTATACAGGGCATTATGAAGTCGATTGGATACGAACAGATCGTGGTGATTGGCAGACCCACCACATCAAACATCTTTGGCATGAAACATTATGTGAATGCGGTCATCTGACTAGAGCGGAACCGCCCCGACGCATGGAAGATGCCGTAGAAGTGGGCGGATTTCGACTGATTGGTTCTGGAATGTCCACCTTGATCGTAGCACTCTCTTTGCGTTATCGGTTGAGTCGAGCACGTATCCGAGAATTTCTCTCAGAGTGGCAAGGTGTATGGCTGAGCGTCGGAGCCATTCACAATGTTATTGAGGAAGCAGGACTTGCCGTAGTCCCAGTGGAAGCGGAGTTGATTGAAGCACAAAAGCAAGGGGTCAGGTCTTGCAATCACGCATTTAGCCTAAAAAGCACGGGGTCAAGTCTTGCAATCACACATTTGGCCTAACCTTTAGGTCAAAGGGACGCACCGTCCTATGGCGGTTACAAAGGCTTGTTTTTAATTCCGGTTCGGCGGTTTCGCTCAACGTCCTTGAGCGGCGCGCCCCTTACCACAACGTTAGACAACACTAGGTGAGGATAAAAAATGTTTGCTACTTTAGTCGGAACTAATACAGAAGAAAACAGACACCTATTTTTGTTTGATCGTTTAGTTGC
>JAURVK010000033.1 GCA_030655535.1 Methylobacter sp.
TGCAGAATTTGGCGAAACCATCGAATCAACGCCGTGGCTATACCGCCGCTTGTTCTGGGAATGCGGCCTGATAGGCCAAGTGCTGTATCTGGAAGCTGAAGCGGCAGGCGTTCGCGGCACAGGCATCGGCTGTTATTTTGACGACAGCGTGCACGAGATTTTAGGGTTCAAGGACGATAAATTCCAAAGCCTTTATCATTTTACGGTGGGTAAACCGCTGGAAGATAAACGGCTGGAAACGTTACCGGCTTATGGGCATTTAGATGACGTAGTGCAGGGTTGAACAGACAGCACAAGTAAGTTTGGAATGCTGCATTTTAAAAACGAGTTTCGTCTTTGTTTGTGCCTTATGTCCAATTACTCCTGTCTTACTGTAAAACCGTACAATTATGTAAAGCAGGACAGTGTAAATGACCTACGCCATGCGGAGTGCAAGCTTTGCTTGCGAACAGGCAAAGCCTGTACTCCGATTTATCCCGTCTTAAGTGGAAAGCCCACTTTTAGACAATACAATTCCATTGTTAACCAAAGGCTACAGGGTTTTAAAGTAGACGGTTTCTGACTCAGACGGGAATAAAACAGTCCATGTCTTATATATCACGTTATGTAAAGCAATACTCCATCTATGAACAGTTTTAATTGGAAAGCGGATTTGCAGCAATCCAACGTTCAGGAGAAGATCAAGGACTTTGGTTGTTGGTCGATCAGCAACCTCCCCAAATCAAGGATATTGAGTATCAATCAGTAAAATCAACTCAAAGATCGAAGTACCCGCTTGTTTGGGTGCATTCTGTGTCGTTGACAACCCTTCCGCGCTTGCTTTCCAATACGCTTTTGTGGAATTCATTCTCGGAAGCTTCCGAGAAGATTCTTGCCTCGCCAATTTCAAGCGACAGAGATGCCGTCCAAGAGCGACGAAACAAGAAACGGTTGAGTGACTTTTGGACGAAAAAATCAGTAAAAGCAACCGAAGAGCAATTTCAAAACGCAATACGTTCCGCATTACACGATAAACCCGAATTGCGGCGTAAGCGACTAGAAAATTCCCAAGCTATTCCGACAAAAATCGAGATCGTATCCACTTCCTTTGTGCGCAATCCTAATGTAGTAGCCGAGGTTCTCTTTCGTGCAAACGGATACTGTGAGTACTGTAACAATCCGGCTCCATTTAACCGTCGCGCGGATAACTCACCGTATCTTGAAGTCCATCACATAAAACCGCTCGCAGAAGGCGGTGAAGATATGATTGTCAATGCGGTAGCTCTTTGTCCAAATTGCCATCGGCAGGCTCATTATGCTTAACAAAGCCCTGTAGGTTGGGCAACGAAAAGCTGTTGCCCGCCTCGGCTAGGCAGCTCGGGTTTGTGGCTATTTCTGTTTAGGCGTATGATCGCAAGCCTGATACTTACAGAGTTTCTCTGGAAATATTTTTCTGCTTTAGCAATAAACAAATAGGAGCAAATTCGTATGAGAAGTTATACGGCAATTGTGGAGCGATGCCCTGATACGGGTTTTTATGTTGGTTTTATTCCTGGGTTCCAAGGGGCGCATACGCAAGCAGAAACCTTGGACGAGCTAAATCAAAATCTTCGGGAAGTTGTTGAAATGTTGCTTGAAGATGGTGAGCCGATATTGGAAGCCGAATTTATCGGCACCCAAAATGTTGTTGTGGCTTAAACATGGGGCGCTTGCCTGTTCTTAAGCCTCGCGAAGTCGTTGCATTGCTTGAAGTGTTGGGATTTAGCGAACTTCGGCAGCGGGGTTCGCACAAGCAGTTTCGCCACCCCGATGGCAGATGCACAACAGTGCCGTTTCATGCAGGCCGTGACGTGTCGCCGATTTTACTTCGGCAAATTGCAAAAGATATTGGCTTAACAGTCGAGAAACTTCTTAAAACCCGATAAGGCGCAGTCCGTAGAGTGCAATGGGCATTAGCCGTATTGCACCGCATGTTTCGCAAAGTGCAAATAGAAATATCGGGCAACGAAAATCTGCCGCTCGCCCTACCCGACTAAGACCGAAGCTCTTTTTCCATTTTTTTACATTGCCCGGCATCCAGCCATCGCTCACACCATACATTCAAGGCGGTTGCGCTGCCTTTCATTAAATCAAATTCCCGCTTTGCTTCGCCCGGTTGTTCGGATGGCCACCAGCCATGCGCTGCAAACTGTTTGGCAATGTAATCGCAGGCTTTGGACAAATCAGCCTCTGTTAGGTCTATTTTTTTTGAATTCATGAGGTTCACCATTGCAATAAAAAGTGGACGACAGCAAAAATCAACATCATACGTTAATCGTACTTTTCGTCGAAAGCTAGCTGCGCCCAAGTATTTACCCATAACAAGTCAGCATCGATCTAAATTACTGCTGCTTCACTAAGTCGTTTTGGGCTATTTATTTTTGGCGATCACCCATGTGTCTGGTCAGCACAGCGGGTAGTACCAGCATCGTACAAACAACAATCAACACCAAGCCGATAGACAGCAGCAAACCCATGCTCGCCAAACCTAGATGCGGCGTAAATGCCATGCTGACCAGGCTACACAGTGTGGTCAGGCTACTGAAAATGACACCTCTTGCGGTGCTGGTCTGCAATACGCTGTGCGTTTGATCGGGCATGTTGCGCAACCGGTTCATGATATAAATACCGCTGTCGACGCCGAGACCGAACAGCAGCGGTATCACGATAATGTTGGCAAAGTTGAACGGGGTATCCAGCACGACGGTTGCCGCGCCGGTCAGTATTGCGGTCATCAATAAAGGCAACAAGATAAGAAAAGTGTCTTTGATGCTTCGAGTCACCAGTAACAAAACCAATGTGATCGCTACGAATGCACCCATCAGAGCCTGTTGAAACGCCTTGACTACGGCGTTTCCGGATTCCAGGTAAATGACCGGCAAATCGGTCGCATTCGGCGCTATTTGTCTGACTTCGGCAATGAATTCCTTTAGATTTTGATGATCGTCCAGGTTTTTGCTTGGAAATACCTGAATCCGATAGATGCCGCCTTTGCTGAGCCAACGTTCGGACAAATCTTGCGGCAATCGCTCCAGCGTCACCACATCGGCATTGAGTCCTTGCAACAGTTTGTTCATGGTATCCGGCAGGGTGCCCAATAAATTTTTCTGTAACCGATCGAGTAATGCGCTCTGTTCCGGCTTGGATTTCGCTTCCAGTTCAGTCAATAGCCGTTGCAGCAGTTCATCAAGCGATTGCAAGCTGGCCGCGAGGTGGCTGTCCGCTTGGTCTTTTAGACTCTTCTCGACGCCCTGTTTAAAGGTTGTCAGCGCCGCCCGATGGTTTTCGGCGCTGTCTTGTTGTAACGGTGGAAATACATCGGAACGCAGACCCATCACTAAAGCCAGTTCTTGAATAATATCGAGTTTTTGCGCCTGATGTTCGGGAATGAAATCGAAAATGGTCAGTGCATTTTCTACTGACGGCAACTGTTGCAGTTGTTGCGCCTGAGTCCGGGCTTCCGCTTCGTTTGCCGCCAATAGGGTTAACGTCATCGGCGAGGCGGTTTTGGTTTTCAGTAATTCCTTGAAAGTCGCGACAGATTCGCTGGCGGGATCGCGTAAATTGAGCGGGTTAAAGTCGAACCGGACTTGCGTCAACAAACCTAGCCCGGCCAAGGTTAAGCCGAGTGCCGTCCATTTGATAAACGTCCGGTGCCGCATCGGAAAAGCGTAAATCCAGTCGGGAAAAGTATTGCGGGAATCTTTGACCTCCGGTTTTAACGGGAACAGCTGTAACAGTGCGGGTAAAACCGTCACAGAAATAATGAACGCAATCAGCATCCCGCCTCCGGCAATCACGCCTAGCTCGGAAACGCCGGTGTAGGCGGTCGGGATGAATGAAAAAAAACCTACCGCCGTGGTGACTGCACACAGCCCAATCGAAGGCCTGACTTTACGTACCGCCTGCATCAGCGCCTGCTGTTGCGGGATATTTTTCTGGAGCAATTCCTGGTAACGCAGACTAATCTGTATCGAATAATCGACGCCGATGCCGATATAAAGTACCGCGAACGAAACTGAAATAAGATTGAGATGACCAATTGCCAGCGTCGCAAAACCGGCGGTCAATATTAAGCCGACCAACAGCACGGTAAAGGTAATCAGTACCAGTTTCAATGAACGCAGGCCGATCAGTAATGCTGTACAGACCAGAATCATCGAGAACAACGAGGCGATTTGGGTGCTGCGCTGAACGCTTTCCAATTCGTCATGTTCCAGCACGACTTCGCCGGTCAGTCTTATGTTAACGTCGGAAAATGTTAGTTTAGCGTTACGGACAATAGCGCGCACACTCTGCAAGGCTTTTTCGGCGGGCACCAGCGCATTGAAATCGAGTACAGGATTAAGCAGGATGAAGCGTTGGGTCGTCAGTAAATCCTGGTCATCGCCGAACATCAACTGCTGCCATGAAAGCGATCTGTCTGCGCCGTCCAACAATCCCCTGATGACCGCCTGAATGCTATCCAGCAAGGGTTTCAAATCGACCGGCAGATCTTGGTCTGCGCTGGCGATAGCAAGCCCTATTATCGACAACAGGCTTTTCAGGCTGTTGTCTTTGGATAAGCTGCCGATAAAAGGCTGTGCTTCCACCCATTTAGCGGCCAGCGCATTCAGGTCGTCAAGGTCGGGATAAAGCAGGCCATGGCGGTCGAAAAATTCGCCTTCGCCCGGAATATAAACCGCTTCGATCTCTTCCTTGTCTTGCCTGAAGTGTTCGCCAAGGTAAGCCAATGCCTGCGTTGCCCTTTCCGGCGTTGCGCCATCGACGACGACCAGAATCGCCTCATCATCTTGCGGAAAAGCCTGAAGGAAGCGACTGCGATCCTGCAAGAAAGGTAGTTCTTTGGATAATATTTCGGTGGTATCGGTGTGAATGCCAAGGTTCCGCGCAGTGTAATACAAGCTAAAACCACAGGCTACGCAGACCAGAAGCACCGGTATCTTGGGGAAACGCAGTAATAGCCGCTCCAAACCGACCAGGAATGAATCGCTTATTTCGGACATTTTTTCATGCTTCACCTCGGTATCATGATTGTGGGGAGGCAATTTCGGTCACCCCCGCATCGGCAATTATTTTTACCTCGTTCCCATGTGCTGCGTGGGAACGAGGTAAAACGGTAACTTCCCATTACCCAACTAATACATTAATTAAAATCAGCACCCGGATGCGCGGTTATGCTGTGCCGTCTTCGGTTGCCGACAACGACACAGCGGCTAGTCGTCAATTGAATCGTCGCGTGGAAATAATCCCGAAAACGGCAATATCGTTCCGCGCTAGGCATGATCGATCTCCGGCGGCAGCGTTTTTATGTGCGGTGCCGCACCGACTGCGTTCAACTTTACTTGTAATGTGTTATTCGAACAACGGGAAATCTTTTCCTTGCTCCAATCATAACAAAATTAATTATCAGGAGACACTCATGAACAAAGATCAAATAAAAGGTCGAGTCGAAGAAGTCAAAGGCAAAGTCAAGGAAGCCACCGGCGTGATACTGGACGACGAGGCTATGGAGATAGAAGGAAATGTCCAAAAGAACGTCGGTAAGGTACAGAAAGGCTTTGGTGATCTCAAGGAAGATATTAAGGATGCCATTAACAAAGACGACTAAAAGAGGGTACTGTTGAGCTGTACAGCCGAGTTCAGACAAACTGTACGGTTGCAACGGGATGTTCTTAATTACCTTTTTAACAGGAGATGAACATGAACTCGCCGTTTATGGGCTAGCGTCGTTTTGACCTTCGGCAATACTTTTTATGTTTATCTGTGGTTTATATCGCCGTCAATTGACGGCCTCTTACGGAGAGGCACAAATGTTAGAAACTCTCGCAATCCTCCTAGTCATCCTTTGGATACTGGGTTTGGTCTCCTCATACACATTGGGCGGATTCATTCACATTCTGTTGGTTATCGCGATTATCGTGGTCGTGCTACGTGTCATTCAAGGCAGAAGGATCATGTAAAAACACTCGAAGGAGCTTACGCAACGTGTTATCAGCCGGAGCTGATCGGCTGTCGCATCCCGGAAACCCGCATTCAGACTTCGTAATAACGGTTTCCGGGCTTGTCTTTAATCTACATTGATAGGTTGATGCGGTGAAAATTTATGGAGAGACGAAATGAACGCAGTCAAAATTGTGGCAATTATGCTGATCGTAGCCGGGGTATTAGGGTTGGTTTATGATCGTTTCAGCTATACCAAAGAAACTCAGGAAGCCAAGTTAGGTCCGTTGGAATTAACGGTTAAAGACACGCAGACAGTTTATGTGCCGGTCTGGGTCGGTGTAGGGGCGATAGTAGCTGGCGGCGGGCTCCTGCTTTTTGCTAGCAGGAAAAATTAGCGGCTACGCGATGCGTGTATCAGTGATGATCCCCATCCAGGCCAACAGTCTGCCAGCCTTAATTAATAAGTTATCAGTTATCAGAATTATTTGTGGATATAAGGAGCTGGAAATGGTGTTCCGTTAAATGATCCTTAGCACTACGTAGTCACGCGAGAGAACGATTTCTTGATAACATTTCACGCGGTTAAGAATATAAAACTACAGATTTAACCCATTACCCAAATACCGAACTACACAACAAAAAACCGGCAGTCCCCGGAGAAACTGCCGGTCTCTTGAAATACCTACCAATAATCTATTTGGCTTTTTTATCCGCGATTACGGCATCGCTTAACAAGACATCGTTTTTGATTTTTTCTAGGGATTTCTCACCGATCCCGGCAACCTTAACCAAATCTTCCACTGCTCCGAAAGGGCCTTTTTCTTCCCTGTACTTAACAATGGCTTCGGCTTTTTTAATGCCTATGCCCGACAGGGCTTCCCCTATGGTTTTTGCATCAGCGGTATTGATGTTTACAGGCGAGGCAATGACATTAAATGAACAAAAAGCGGCCAATAATACGACTAATAATCTTTTCATCTTTATTTTCCTGTTGTGAATAATTATAGATTTATGAATAGTTTTTTACAGATAGCCAAGTAATCACCAACTATTCGCCCCTAAGTTTAGACGTTTGCCACTCAAATACAACTTAATTTATCGCCCTGTCGCATAATAGGCCAATCCGCTGCGTTTAACCCTGTCCGGTTCATACCTGTTACGTCCGTCAAAAATCACTTTATATTGGCCAACTGCCGCTGTTGACGCAGACATAGAATTGCCGTTAGCAACCGCAGGGATATGGTGAATGCAGATATTGCATAACACCATGAATGGCGTGTAGTAGAGTAATGCAGGAGCCAATATCTGTCCCTGCAAGCAATGATTGCTTGTTAGACTATCCGGCATTGACCTATCATAACGGCCAAGTTTTCAAATTATTGACTATCGTTTGATGCAAAAAAACACCGAGCCCAATAAACAACTTTTTAGCGGATTTTCTGCTTCCGATACCGAACAAATCAATCGGGCGCTCGCGATTATCGCCAAAATCCCTGAAGATCCCCATTATTTCCGCCCCAAGGGAGTTGAGGTGGCGACCATTTTGATGGACTTTAATGTCGACCTGAAAACCATCCTCGCCGCGATCTTAAGCGATCCGCGCTTAGCCCATTTAAATCCAAAGCCTAACATTAAAGAACAGTTTGGCGAAACGGTTGCAACGCTGGTTAACGATGTTAACTGGCTGAATAAGTTAACCGTTTATTCTCTGGAAATGACGGATCAACCGAGCCAAACGGAAACCTTGCGCCGAATGCTGCTGTCCATGACTCAGGATGTCCGCGCCGTGCTGATAAAGCTGGCTTACCGGATTCAACGACTTAAGGTTTTACCCAGAGAATCTTACGAGCTCAGACGTTTTATTGCCCAGGAAACGCTGGATATTTATGCGCCGATTGCCAACCGTATGGGTATTCATCAGTTAAAATGGGAGCTGGAAGACATGGCTTTTCGCTATCTGAAGCCCCAATCCTATCGCCGTATCGCCAAGTCTCTGACCGATAACCGCGTGCAGCGGGAAAATTGCATTAATAAGTTTATTGCCCTGCTACAGAAAAAACTCGCCGAGGAGTCGATTTCTGCCGAGATTTACGGTCGCCCCAAGCATATTTACAGCATCTGGAAAAAAATGCGCCGCAAGCACTTGGACATAGACGAACTTTATGACCTGTTAGCGGTACGCGTGATTGTCGACAACCTGACCGCTTGTTATGCCACTTTAGGTATCGTACATAGCCTGTGGCAAACCATTCCCAAGGAATTTGACGATTACATCGCCAATCCCAAAGAGAACGGTTATCAGTCTTTGCATACCGTCATTATCGACCCCGACGGCAATCGTATCGAGGTACAAATCCGCACCCAACAAATGCATGACTTCGCCGAACTCGGCGTTGCCGCGCACTGGTCTTACAAAGAAGGCGGCAAGCATGATTCTGCGATAGAAAAAAATATCGCCTCGTTGCGTAAATTACTGGAAGAAACCACCAGTCCCGAGCATAGCCGGAAGGAAGGCAGCGACGAAGCACTGTCCGAGAGTTTTCGCAGCGAATTATTTAATGATCGCGTCTACGTTTTAACGCCGGCCGGTAAATTAATCGATCTGGTTAAAGGCTCTACGCCTCTGGATTTTGCTTATGCAATCCATACCGAAATCGGACACCGTTGCCGGGGGGCGAAAATCAATGGCCGTATTGTGCCGCTGACCTATACCTTAAAATCCGGCGAACAGGTAAAGATTTTAACAGCAAAAGACGGCGGCCCCAATCACAACTGGATCGACCCCAATCTGGGCTATTTAAAGACATCGGCTGCGATCGGCAAAGTTAAAAGCTGGTTTAAAAATCAGCAACAAGCCCAAAATATGGCCACAGGCAAAACTATTCTGGATAAGGAAAGTCAGCGTCTGGGCTTAAAAGTGCTCAACCTGACGGAGCTGGCTAAACATTTTCATCAGCCGGATACCGATAGATTGCTTGAAGCCATAGGCCGTAGCGATATTAATCGCCGTCAGCTTACGGCATTTTTTAAAATACCTGAATTGGAAGCCCCGGCCCCCATTCAGCGCAAAAAGCCCGAAGCTAAATCAGTCATTTCTGTAGACGGTATTGACAATGTCCTGACTTCTTTTGCTCACTGTTGTTCCCCGGTTCAGGGCAATGATATTATCGGCTATATTTCCCACAAAAAAGGCATTACCATCCACCGCAAAGATTGCGAAAATATCTTGCATCTTGACCCCGAAAAGCAGGTCCAGCTTATTTCGGTTAACTGGGGCGCAAAAAAGGCCAGCTACGCCGTCCCTATTGTTATCCATGCCTTTAACTCGCATAATTTGCTTAATGATGTTACCCAGATTTTGGCCCAGGCTAAAATCCATATTTCCAATGCAGCACTGGATACTCATCCCGATTTTTCAGCGCGACTCAATTTGACCATTCAAATTGAAAATACCGATCAGTTAAGTCAAGTGCTTAATAAAATTAACCAATTGCCTAATATCGTGGATGTTAAGCGGAAAACCTGACGCTGGGGCAATTGTTGCCTCGTGGGCGCGAATTTATTCGCGCCTAGTCAACAACGCGAATAAATTCGCGCCCACAGTCTTTAACCTTTAACCTTGCGCCTAATTCCTATGCCCCTACAAACACAAACCCGTCCTGAGCCTAGCCGAAGGGAACGTCTGATTCTGGTTGACGGCTCCTCTTTTTTATTTCGCGCTTATCATGCCATTCCGCCGCTAACCAACGCGAATGGCGAACCCACCAACGCAATTCACGGCGTAACCAGTATGTTGCGCAAACTGATCGCCGACTATCACAGCGACTACATCACCGTGGTCTTTGATGCGCAGGGCAAAACATTCCGCAATGCGCTTTATGATCAGTACAAAGCCCATCGGCCGCCCATGCCTGATGATTTGCGGGTACAGATTGCCCCGCTGCACAAGCTGATTCGGGCTATGGGTTTACCGTTGATTATCGAGTCCGGTGTAGAAGCCGACGACGTGCTGGGAGCTTTAGCTCAACACGCCGAACAACAAGGCCTAGACGTCATTATTTCTACCGGCGACAAGGATATGGCGCAGCTGGTTACCGAGCACATTATTCTGGAAAACACCATGTCCAATACCCGCATGGATATTCAGGGGGTTTTCGACAAATTCGGCGTCAAGCCGGAGCAGATTATCGATTATCTGGCCTTGATCGGCGACACCGTCGACAATATTCCCGGCGTACCCAAAGTCGGCCCTAAAACGGCGGCAAAATGGCTGGCGCACTATCAGACTTTAGAAAATCTGGTCGCCAACGCCGATGAAATCACCGGAAAAATCGGCGAAAACCTGCGCGCCAGTCTGGATCAGCTGCCTTTATCCAAACAACTGACCACCATAAAATGCGACCTGGATTTGCCCTACAGCATCGAAGACCTGAAGCAGCAGCCTATGGACAAGGCGGAACTGAAAAACTTATTGGCCGAATTGGGCTTTTCGTCCTGGTTAAAAATGCTGGATAATGCTCCAGCTACGCTCAGGACAAGTTCCATTGAAACGGCAATCGCTCAAATTGATGATAAACCGGCACACATTGAATCCAGTTATGAGACGGTATTAACCGAACAACGCTTTAAGGATTGGCTGGTTCAACTGAAAAAAGCCGAATTGTTTGCCTTCGACACCGAAACCACCAGCCTCGATTACAGTAAGGCGCAGATAGTCGGCATATCGTTTGCGGTGACGCCAGGCTTTGCCGCCTATGTGCCGTTAACTCATGACTATCCCGGCGTACCTGAGCAACTGGATCGGTCTGAAATACTGGAAAAACTCCGGCCTCTGCTGGAAAATCCGCATAAAGCCAAACTCGGGCAAAATCTGAAATACGATATGCATGTATTGGCTAATCACGGCATCGCCTTGCGCGGCATTAGCCACGACACCATGCTGGAATCTTATGTGTTAAACAGCACCGCAACCAAACACAATATGGATGATCTGGCTAAACACTATCTGGGCGTTGAAACCATCCATTACGAAGATGTGGCCGGAAAAGGCGCAAAACAAATAGGATTTCAGGAAGTGCCGATAGAACAAGCTGCACCCTACGCCGCAGAAGATGCCGACATTACCCTACAACTGCATCGGGTGCTAAATGCAAAACTGGCACAATATCCGAAATTGCAAAAGCTGTATACGGAAATGGAAGTGCCGCTAATCGGCGTGCTGGCGCGCATTGAAAACAATGGCGTATTGATCGACACCGCGATGCTCGCGCAACAAAGTCTTGAGCTTTCCAGTCAGATTATCTCCCTTGAGCAATACGCTCACGATTTGGCCGGACAAACCTTTAATCTGGGTTCGCCCAAGCAGATCCAGGAAATACTTTACGATCAGCAAAAACTGCCGGTGTTAAAGAAAACACCGAAAGGTCAGCCCTCGACCGAAGAATCGGTATTGCAGGAATTGGCTATCGATTACCCGCTGCCCAAGCTGATTCTGGAGTACCGCAGTTTAAGCAAACTAAAATCGACTTATACCGACAAGCTGCCGCAACAGCTTGACGGACAAACGGGGCGTATTCATACCTCGTACCATCAGGCGGTAGCCGCAACAGGCAGGCTGTCTTCCTCCGATCCCAATTTGCAAAACATTCCGATACGCAGTGAAGAAGGGCGCAAAATCAGGCAGGCGTTTATCGCTCCCGAAGGCAGGAAAATAGTCGCCGCCGATTATTCACAAATCGAGTTGCGCATCATGGCGCATTTGTCGGCTGATCAAGGCTTGGTAAAAGCCTTTACCGAAGGACAGGACGTACATAGCGCCACAGCAGCGGAAGTGTTTGGCGTTGCTCCCGAACAAGTCACCACCGATTTGCGGCGCTCAGCCAAGGCCATTAATTTTGGGCTGATTTACGGCATGTCGGCCTTTGGTCTGGCACAACAATTAGGCTTGTCGCGTAGCCAGGCCCAATCCTATATCGATTTGTATTTTACCCGTTATCCCGGCGTCAAAAACTATATGGACAGCATCAGGGAACAAGCCCGCGAGCAAGGCTACGTTGAAACCTTATTCGGCAGACGGCTGTATTTGCCGGAAATAAATTCACGCAACGCGGCGCGCCGCCAGTACGCCGAGCGCACCGCTATCAATGCGCCGATGCAGGGAACTGCGGCCGACATCATTAAACGCGCGATGATTGCCGCCGACGAATGGTTATTTAAGGAAAACCCGGATGCCAAAATGATTATGCAGGTGCATGACGAGCTGGTATTTGAGATTACAGAAGATCAGGTAGACGACTGCACGGCGAATATCAGAACCCTGATGTGTGCGGCCGCCGATCTTGATGTGCCGCTGATTGTCGATATAGGCATAGGCAATAATTGGGACGAAGCCCATTAGAAGCACCTACAAATGCTATACTCTTTTTGCCGATTATTGCTTAACGACACACAATGCCAAACTCAAAAAACGAAAAACTCATCGTCCTCGTTGAAAAAATGCCCGCTTTTCCTAAAAGCGTCCAACAGGTGGTGCAATTAACGTCGGATATCAACGCTTCGGCAAAAGATATTGTCCGCGTTATAGAATGCGATCCGGTCATGACCGTTAAAGTCCTTAAGGCGATTAATTCATCTTTCTACGGCTTGCCGCAAAAAATCACCTCAGTCCAAAAAGCAGTCGTACATATCGGCATGAACACCATAAAGAACATAGCGTTAGGTGTTGCCGCAATGGGCATGCTGAATGCCGCCAACAAGGCCAATTTCAATACCTCCGATTTCCTGCTGCATTCTTTAACCACCGCCGCAATCAGTAAAATACTTGCTGAACGCCTAGGTTTATCTTCAACACAATGTAGCGATTGTTTTGTTGCCGGGTTACTGCATGACTTTGGAAAAGTGGTATTCGCCGAGTTTATGCCTGATGAATTTAAACTCGCCTTGGAAAAGAGCAAACAACAACAACTGCCTCTGCATCAGACCGAACTCGAATTTATCGGTTTGAGTCATACGCAGGTCGGTAAAATGCTGGCCGAGAAATGGGAACTGTCTGATGCGTTAATTGATGCCATCGCTCATCATCATAATCTCGACCCTAGCCAAAATGTCTTAAGGGACTGCGTTTTTGCCGCCAATCAAATCAGCAAACAGATGCAGTTCGGCGATGGCGGAAACCCGCTGATAGAAGACTTTCCCGAAGCCGTTAGCACCCGTTTTGGCTTGTCGCTCTCCGCCATGTGCGAGGCTTTAGGGGATTTAACATCGGTCAAAACAGAAGCGGAATCATTTATTAATTTGTAGCGCTCTACCTGTACTCCTGCATCCATGCTGTCTAAGGACAAACAATGAAATTTAAATTCTGGGGCGTTAGAGGATCCATACCCACACCGGGGCCCACTACGCTTAAATATGGCGGCAATACCACCTGCATAGAAATCAGAACCGATGACAATGATTTGATCATTCTCGATGCAGGCACCGGCATCCACGCCCTAGCACAAAATCTGCTAAGAGAAATGCCGATTCAAGCGCATATCTTCATTACCCACACCCATTGGGATCACATACAGGGGCTACCTTTCTTTATTCCCATTTTTATCCCGAACAACCGGATTACAATCTACGGCGGAATTGATCCTATCACCAATGAAACGATCAGCAGGGCGCTTTCTGTACAGTTGCAATACAGCTTCTTTCCGATACGGGAAGCACAGTTAAATGCACGGATTGAGTACGCCACAGTCAAGCCGGGTGTACCGGCCAAAGTTGGCAGCGCCACTATCACTCCGATTGTACTCAGTCACCCGGTACTAAATTTCGGCTATCGAATCGATTGCGACGGGCAGTCGCTTTTTTTTACCGGCGATTACGAACCGCAGCTTAACATCTATGATCCGGAAGATGATGAATATGCCGAATTCCAGTCTTTTGTCGATACAAAATGGGACGAAGTGGTACTTGCAATGAAAGATGTCGATGCGTTGATTGTCGACTCGTCCTATACCAACGAGGAATATGTCTCCAAACAAGGTTGGGGCCATGGCACTTATGATTCGGGGATAAAACTGGCTATCGCCGCTAACGCAAAAAAACTATTTTTCACCCACCATGAACCTACCCGTAACGATGAAAGCCTTGATGTCATTTATCAAAGCTTATTGCAAAACAACCCGGAAACCCGTTGCGAATTGTTACTCGCTCAGGAAGGCGTCGATATTCTGCTCTGATTCCTTCGGGGTAAACAATTGATCAAGAGCCGCATGCACCTCATCAACACCGGTTTTTTTCAAGGAGGAAAACAGCTGTATCGTCAAAGGAAAATTCGCATCCCTTAGCTCCTTTTGTATCTGCAATAAAGTATTTTTAGCCGCGCCGTAATTCAACTTATCCGCCTTGGTTAACAGGATATGTAGCGGTAACCCGGTGTGTTCGCACCACTCTATCATCTGCCAGTCGAATTCGGTTAACGGATGGCGGACATCCATCACCAGAATAATGCCGCATAATGATTTGCGACTGGTTAAATAAGTTTCCATCAACTCATGCCATTGTTTCTTCACCGCTAAAGGCACTTTGGCATAGCCGTAACCCGGCAAATCGACAAACCGTTGCCGCGCATTAATTTCAAAAAAATTGAGCATCTGGGTTCTACCCGGTGTTTTGCTGATCCGGGCCAATCCGTTTTGCCGGGTTAAGGTATTAATCGCACTCGATTTACCCGCATTCGAACGTCCTGCAAACGCGACTTCCATACCCTGGTCATCGGGCGTGTCACTGAGATGTGGCGAACTGTTAATAAATGTTGCTTGATGATAAACTGGATTCATCGTTGTCTCGCTTAGAATTACTATTTAGAGTAAAATTTAAAACTGTAAAGGCAGGCACAATGCCGACTTCTACGTAAAACTGATTAACCATTCCAAAGGGGAACTTGATGAAGAAAAAATGGCAGATACTTTCAATTTCTCTGGCGTTGACCAGTGCTACAGGTATTTTACATGCAGAAGGCAATATTAACGCAGGAAAACAAAAAACAACCTCCTGCACCGGTTGTCACGGGGACAACGGCAACAGCATGGTAGCAACATTTCCCAAGCTTGCACAGCAACACTCCTCCTATCTGGAACGGCAGTTGCATGCATTTAAAGACGGCAGCCGCAGTGACCCGATGATGTCTGCGTTGGCGCTGTCCTTAACCGATGAAGATATAGCCGACATTTCCGCATACTACGCCACACAAAATATTTCTAAAAACGTCTTGCCTGTCTTGGACGCTGACGATGAAGACGAAAAACCGGCGGCCGCTAACAAAGATATTCAGGCCCTCATTGCCCAAGGCAGCGACCTGTACCGCAACGGCAACCTGACCAGCGAAGTCTCGGCCTGCATAGCCTGTCACGGTCCTTTTGGCGAAGGCAATAAACCGGCTTCATTTCCGGCACTAAAATCCCAACACGCCGACTATTTAATTAAATCGCTAACCGACTTTAAATCCGGTTCTCGCAGCAATAATCCGGAAAATATCATGCACATGATTGCTAAAAAAATGACCGATGAGGAAATAAAAGCCGTTTCTTATCGTATATCGATGATGAAATAAATGTAGGGCGGATTCGCGTAGCAATCCGTCTATTCGTCATAAAGTTTGGCGGATTGCTACG
>JAURVK010000040.1 GCA_030655535.1 Methylobacter sp.
TGCACTCCGGCTATTGGAAACTTGCTCACTTTATTTCGTGCCTGTTCCTAAGTATTAGGTACCCCGTTTGTTTTTCGTGGACTACGATTTTTTATAGGTATGCGCGTAACATCAGTTACATAAGGGGAAGTAGCTGGTTAAGAATCTTTCCGTTGGTTACCAGAATCTGCTTGGGAAAAAGGCCTTTATTGCCTTTAAAGTCGGTAAGCGTAGCGCCGGCTTCTTCGGCAATCAAGGCGCCGGCAGCCACGTCATACAGGTTTAATTCCTGTTCCCAAAAAGCATCGACTTGGCCGTCGGCAACCAGGCATAGATCTATCGCCGCAGAGCCAAAGCGGCGTTGCCCGGTTGTTATCTCGGCGATCTTGCAAAACCGTTGCAGGTTGTTTTCTTTTAAGTAAGAGCGTAAGCAGGCGAATCCGGTCGCGACCATCGCGTCAGCAAGGTTGCTTTCATTGGATACGCTAATGGGTGATCCGTTTTTCCAGGCTCCCTCGCCCTTTTTTGCAGCATAATAATCATCCAGTGCGGGCGCATAGACGGCGCCGAATATGAGTTCCCGGTCAATCTCCAGGGCGACGCTGATACCCCAAAAATACTGGCCTCTCGAGAATGAGTGGGTGCCATCAATCGGGTCGACGATCCAGCGGCTGGTTTGATTGGCGTTTTGTCCGCTTTCTTCTCCCCAAAAACCGAATTGCGGGTAATGTTCGTCTAGGGATGCTTGTAAAAAGGCTTCAACCGCCACATCGGCAGCGGTGACCAAGTCGCGGGGACTTTTTTTGGCCACTTCTAAATTCTTCAGATCTTTAAAATAAGTCATGGCAATCGATCCGGCTTCGCGGATTACATTTTCAAGAACGGTAAGCGAGATGGGCATTTATAGTGACCTTTTAGGTAAGAGGGTAAGAGTATCGCTAATCCAGATAAGTATTGCCCTATAGAGAGTGTCCTTATATCGGAAACAGCATGAGGCAAAATTTTTCCGGACAACTATAACATCAGGTTTGTAATCGGATTTCAATACTCTTCTGAGAGGCTGTGAAAAATTCGTTTTTAGCATAGATAAGAAATAACCACGGAGAGTACGAAGTTTTTAATGCATTGAATTAATGCCGTTATTTTCTCCGTGTCCTTCGTGTTCTCTGTGGTAAATAATTTTTTCAGCTCGATTTGGATAATACTTTCACTGTCTCCGAATGATTTTACGCGTCAAGAAAACAAGCATCTAAATCGGGTATGATCGATATTCGTTGTAATTGTGGGCGAACCATAGCTTTTGTCGATGATTAATTCAAGCGGTATTAGTCGGTAGACGAATATGACCGTCGAATAAATGCGTACTAACTTAGGATGTGCAGCTTGGGGTATGATTTGTAAGACGGGTGAGGGATGCTCATCCCCCTAATGACTCTTTTTGAATTGGAGAATGCGATGCAATTTGTTCCAGCATTATTACCCAGCCTGATTCAGGCAATAGATCAGGTAATCGAAACGAATGCCGAAGAAGTGACTGCCCTGGATCAGGCGATAGGCGACGGCGATCATGTGACTAATCTGCAACGCGGCATCAAGGCGCTGGTGGCTCAAAGCGATGAGTTGGCGCAACTTGAGTGGGCTGCGGCCTGGCAGAAAGTCGGTATGACCTTGATGACGGCGGTGGGCGGCGCGTCGGGCTCTTTATACGGTACGCTGTTTGTTGCGATGAGCAAGGCGGCTCGCGAGCGGCCTTTGGATTTGCAAGCTTTTGCCGAGATATTCAGTAGCGGCGTGGATGCGGTAAAGCTGCGAGGAAAGGCCGATGCCGGTGAGAAAACCATGCTGGATGTGTTGATTCCGGTGGCGGCACGCCTGCGGCAGGATGCAGCGGATGCTGTTGCGTTGGCCGATGTTCTGGAAAATGTCGCACAGACAGCCATTGTGGGAATGGAGTCTACCCGGGACATGTTGGCTACCAAAGGGCGCGCTTCTTTTTTGGAGGAGCGCAGCCGAGGGCATATTGATGCAGGCGCTAAAACCAGTCAGTTAATGATTTGTGCGTTGGTCGGCGTGTTGGCGGAGCGTTTAACAGCACCAGCGTAAGGCTGCCGTATGGACGGGAGCATCCCACAGGCGTAGCAGTTCTTCATCAAGCAGGCTCAGGGTGATCGAGCAGCCTGCCATATCGAGCGAGGCGGTGTAGTTGCCGACCAGGGAGCGGCAGATGTTAACGCCGCGCTTTTCCCAGTATTGAGAAGCCAGTTGATAAATAAGGTGCAGCTCCATTAAAGGCGTCGCACCGAAGCCGTTTATATGCAATAACGCCGCTTGGCCTTTTTGCGGCTTCAGATCCTCATTAATCATGTTCGCCAGATAGTCGACAATTTCCGAAGCGCTGCGCATGGCTATGCGCTCACGTCCTGGTTCGCCATGAATGCCCACGCCCATTTCGATTTCGTTGTCGGCAATGTCGAAAGTGGGTTTGCCCAGGGCAGGTACTGTGCAACTGCTTAATGCCACGCCCATGGATGCAGTAGCAAGGTTGACTCGGTCGCCCAATGCTTTGCAGGCAGCCAAATCTGCACCTGCTTCTGCGGCTGCGCCGATAATTTTTTCTACAATCAGGGTGCCTGCAACGCCGCGCCGGCCAGTGCTGTGGGTTTTTGGAAAGGAAACGTCATCGCAGACCAATAGGGTTTCGTTTTGACAATCGAGCATTTCAGCGGCGATTTCGAAATTCATCACGTCGCCCGCATAGTTCTTGACGATGAACAAAACCCCTCCACCGTTTTCAACAGCCTGTGCCGCAGCCAGCATTTGGTCGGGGGTCGGGGAGGTGAATATCTGGCCCGGACAGGCGGCATCCAACATGCCCGAACCGACAAAGCCGGTATGCAATGGCTCATGACCTGAACCGCCGCCGGAAATCAGCGCAACTTTGCCGGGCGCGGTGGGCTTTATGCGCCTGACGAAGTAGGGTTGGGCGTTGAATTGAATTATATCTGCATGGGCTTTGGCAAAGCCAGAGAGGCTTTCGTCCAGCAGATTATCAATGTTATTGATGAATTTTTTCATTGCAGCGGCTCCGGTAGATTCGGGTTTTTTTCATGATAGCGCTTATGGCAGGTCTGGGCAATTGGCTGTAATGCGTATCAAGAGCGATAATCATCAGTTTTTCAGCGCTTGGGTCACCGCGCGGATGTCCGGCATAATCCAGGTGGGTCGATAATCCGCCGCTGTAATATCTTCTTCAGTGGACACGCCCGATAAAACCATCAGGCTGCGTATGCCGGTGCGAACGGCGCCAAGAATGTCGGTTTCAAGCCGATCGCCGATAGCCACTGTTTGAGCGGGATCAGCACCCAGCAACGCGAGGGCTTGCTGATAGATGATGGGTTCGGGCTTGCCGATGATGGTCGGTATTACGCCGGTGGCAGCCGTTAATGCAGCCAGAATTGCGCCGTTGCCGTGGGTGAGGCCGCGTTCTGTCGGCAGCGTGGTATCGGCATTGGTGCCAATGAACCGGGCTCCGGCGCGGATATTCAGCGTAGCGGTTGCCAGTTTGTCCCAGGACAAGGTTTTATCCATGCCACAGACAACAATGTCAGCGCCCCTATTGGGATTGGCTTTGTCATCATTTAATTCGTACAGCCCGGTTAAGGTAAAGCCGCGTTCAATAAGCGGCTGTCTAGCGCCATCTTCGCCAACCACAAATACGCGGCTGTTTGTCGGATTGTTACGCTCGCTCAGGTAAAGTGCCGTTGCCATGCTGGAGGTGAGGATTTCATCGCGGGTTACTTCTACGCCCATCAGTGCCAGTTTAGTGACATACTGCTCCTGTGTCAGGCTGGCGTTATTGGTTGCCAGAATAAAGCGTATCTGTTGATCGCGTAAGGTTTGAAAAAAATCAGTCAATCCGGGCATCGGCTGTTCGCCGTGCCATAAAACGCCATCCATGTCGATGATGAGTGCGCGTATGTTGGTAAATGGTTCCATCGGGTGTTTCTCTCTTAAAGTGGGGCTTGTTATTATAATTTACATCGGGTGTAAGGCGAATAATCAGGCGGATTTTAGCTAAGGAATGAGCATGAAATAACGTGAACAACTCGCGCCATAAGTTTGTAGCGGGAGTGCAAGCTTTGCTTGCGTTTGCACGGGATGCCTGCACTCCGGCTATTGGAAACTTGCTCACTTTTATTTCGTGCCTGTTCCTAAGTATAAGCGCCGGTTTTTGGCGCAAGACAATGAAAAAATACGGGTCGAATGATTTTTAATTTACTTTCCGTAATGAGAATTGCCAATGACTATGACGTAGTGCGAACGTCACGACCCAACGTGGGAATGATCTGAATTTACATGATTTGGCGATTGCTGAAAGTCGTCCAAATATATCCTTGTAAAGGCCGCAGGAGTAGGCTGATAGGTGAATGGCTTCTAAGTAAAAATGCCTCATGGAGTTGTAATTGTGTGGATGAAAAGGGTGTTTACGTTTCTTTTTGTTGTGGTTAAGAGGCGTTCTAGTGTGCGGAGAAAACGTTATATAGAAAAATGGATAGTCTTGGTATATAAAGATAAAGTACATAACATTGTGACTGTATGCCGCACTTAATTCGGTTGCTACCCATGCGCTAACGCAGGACATTGAGCATTGGGCATTGACATCTGTCCCCTTTCTACTTTAAAGTTGCATTCGCATAAAAGAGTAAGTAACTAAAATTATAACTATTACTATAAACCATCGGAGCACGCATCATGGCAAAACCATTAATACAAATGGCATTAGATTCATTGGATTTCGACCAAACAGTCGCACTGGCTACTTTAGTAGCGCCTCATGTTGATATTTTTGAAATCGGAACTCCATGCATTAAACACAATGGCGTTAACCTGGTTAGAGAGTTGAGAGCAAGATTTCCAGATAAATTACTGTTAGTCGACCTTAAAACAATGGACGCAGGTGAGTATGAAGCAACGCCTTTCTACGCAGCAGGCGCTGATATTTGTACAGTTTTAGGTGTATCCGGCCTTGCAACTTGTGCCGGTGTTATCAAAGCAGCAAATGCACACGGTGCAGAAGCTCAAATCGATTTAATTAATGTCGGCGATAAAATAGCTTGTGCAAGAGCAACTGCTGACGCGGGTGCGCATATTATGGGTATTCACACAGGTCTTGACGCACAGGCAGCAGGTCATACACCTTTTGCCGACTTGACTGATATCGCATCATTGGGATTGCCAGTTAGAATTTCAGTAGCCGGCGGCATTAACGCATCAACCGTACAGGATGTTGTTAGAGCCGGTGCAAATATTATCGTAGTTGGCGCAGCAATTTATGGTGCCGCATCGCCAGCTGATGCAGCACGCGAGATTCGCGAACTGGTTGACGCGGTATAATTATGCATCAGCAACTTATCATAGAAAAGATTTCAGGTGTTCTTGAAGCTACAGATGATACGTATGATGTAAAGCTGACCCAATTGCTTGATAACGCCAAGCGTATATTTATTGCAGGTGCTGGACGTTCCAAGCTTGTCGGCAATTTCTTTGCAATGAGACTGGTTCACGGCGGTTACGATGTCAGTGTCGTAGGTGAAATTGTGACGCCAAGCATTAAAAACGGTGACTTATTGATCATTATTTCCGGATCAGGAGAAACTGAGCAATTAATAGCGTTCACTAAAAATGCAAAAAAAATAGGTGCTAACATCGTCTTGATCTCTGCGAAAAGCGGCTCAACCATTGGCGATATGGCAGATGCTGTATTTCAAATCGGTAGCCCGGAGCTGTATGGTAAGGTTTTAGGTATGCCTATGGGAACTGTGTTTGAGCTATCTACCTTGTTATTCTTGGAAGCAGCCGTTTCACATATTATCCATGAAAAGGGAATTGCTGAAGAAGTAATGAGAGAAAGACACGCTAATTTAGAATAGCGGCACAGGAACGAGTGGCTATGACCACTCGTTCTATTCTTTGTAGGGCAAGAACGCCAAAGAACATTCCGTGACAGAGTCTATCAGACTGAAAAGTCACCATTTAGTAATCTATAAATAGTAAGGAGAACAATATGACTTCGCGTCGAGAATTAGCGAACGCCATACGCGCTTTGAGCATGGATGCCGTGCAGAAAGCAAGCTCTGGGCATCCAGGCGCACCAATGGGCATGGCGGACATTGCCGAAGTTTTGTGGAATGATCACCTGAACCACAATCCGTCCAACCCGAAATGGTCGGATCGCGACCGTTTTGTTCTTTCCAATGGTCACGGTTCAATGCTGATTTATTCGCTATTGCATTTGAGTGGCTATGATTTGCCCATGAGTGAATTAGCCTCTTTCCGTCAACTACATTCAAAATGCGCGGGACATCCCGAATACGGTTATGCGCCAGGCGTGGAAACAACCACAGGCCCGTTAGGACAAGGTATTGCCAATGGGGTTGGTTTTGCGATGGCTGAGAAGCTGCTTGCAGACCAATTCAATCGTCCAGGCCACAAAGTCGTTGATCACCATACCTATGTGTTCATGGGCGATGGCTGTTTGATGGAAGGCATTTCTCATGAAGCCTGTTCATTGGCGGGTACTTGGGGTTTAGGCAACTTAATCGCTTTCTGGGACGATAACGGTATTTCTATTGACGGCCATATTGAAGGCTGGTACACGGATGATACGGTAAAACGTTTTGAAGCTTACGGTTGGCATGTACTGTCAGTAGACGGACATAATCCTGAAGAGATTTCTAAGGCAATTGTTATGGCTAAAGCGATGACTGATATGCCTTCATTAATCTGCTGCAAAACCACCATTGGTTTTGGATCGCCAAACAAACAAGGCACTCATGAATGTCATGGTGCGGCTTTAGGTCAGCCAGAAATTAATTTAACTAAAGCGGCTTTAGGTTGGGATCACGAAGCATTTATCATTCCAGAAGATGTTTATGCCGGCTGGGATGCTAAAGCAAAAGGCGCGAGAACCGAAGCGGCATGGGATACAAAGTTTGCAGCCTACGAGGCGGAATATCCGGAATTGGCAGCAGAATTCAAACGCCGTATGGCGGGTGAACTACCGGCTGACTGGACGGCTGCGACTGAGGCATTGATTGCTGAAACCAATGCGGCAGCAGAAAATCTTGCTACCCGTCAATCCTCACAAAAAGTAATTGGCGGATTAGCCCCTACATTACCTGAATTTTTAGGTGGTTCTGCGGACTTAACAGGCTCTAACTTAACCAGTTGCAGTAGCTTCAAGCATGTCAGCGGTAAAGAGATGGGGAATTATATCTCCTACGGTGTGCGTGAATTTGGCATGTACGCCATTATGAACGGTATGACCTTACATGGCGGCTTATTGCCTTTTGGCGGAACATTCCATATGTTCTCTGATTATGCGAAAAGCGCTTTGCGTATGGCAGCGTTAATGAAAATTCGCACCATTGCTGTTTTAACGCATGACTCTATTGGTCAAGGGGAAGACGGCCCGACGCATCAGCCGATTGAGAATACTTCTGCGATGCGTTACATTCCGAATATGGATGTTTGGCGACCTGCCGATACCACAGAAACAGCGGTCTCCTGGGTCATGGCAATTGAACGTATGACAGGGCCTTCAAGTTTAGTGTTAAGCCGTCAAGGCTTGCCTTTCATAGCGCGTACTGATGAACAAATTGCAGCCATCCGTAAAGGGGCGTACGTTGTTTCTGAAGCAGCAGGCAATGCTCAAGTTATCCTTATTGCAACCGGTTCGGAAGTTGATTTGGCAATAAAATCACAAGCAGCCTTAGCAGAAAAAGGTATTCAAGCGCGTGTTGTTTCAATGCCATCAACAAACGTATTTGACCGTCAAGATCAAGCTTATAAAGACAGCGTATTAACACCCGGTGTAAAACGTGTTGCGATTGAAGCAGGTATTACTGATTTTTGGCGTAAATATGTTGGTTTGGAAGGCGCAGTTGTCGGTATTGATACTTTCGGCGAATCTGCACCTGGCGGCGAATTGATGAAACACTTCGGCTTTACTGTTGAAAACGTCGTGAAAAACGTAGAAGCGGTACTTTAATTTTAAAAGTCATATTTGCGTTGGTGAGATGACGGGATATATTGATTGGGTGTGTTTAACCCGTTATTAAATTAATATGACTAGATCGAAAATACAACGCAGATATGACTACTCTAAAACAACGCATAAAGGGGGATTCACACGTGAAAATAAATAATTTGACGAATGGTTTAGTTGCTACGCTATTATTAGCCAGTCCCATAGTAGGGGCAGAAACTCAATATCCGGCGGCAGATTTCGAGCCAAAAGTAATTTATCAGGATGCTGAATATATTGGCCAAAATAAGTCTGCATCTGCGGCGGTATCGACCAAGCAGGCCAAGTCGGCTGATGTGGACTCAAAATATCCAGCGGCAGACTTTGAACCAAAGGTTTTATATAAGGATGCCGACTATAAGAAAAGCACGGCTACAGGAAGCTCTTCGGCATCTGAAGGCGTTGCAGCAGTAAGTGAGAAAAGCACGATTACAGAAAGTTCTTCGACATCTGAACGCGTTACAACAGATGATGTAGCAGTAAGTGGAGTGGAAAAAGTGGAAGACGAATCAATGCTGAGTTATTTGTTCGGGTTAGCTGTTTTTGCTGTGGCTGGGTATGCCTTCTTGAGAAAACGTGAGGAAAAAGTAAAAGCCAGCGGTACGCCAGTTTATTCAGGCCATGTCAGTGGGCTTTCAGGTGTTGCTCGATATATGAGAAAACATAATATGTCTGCGTTAACCGGTGTTGCCAGATACTTGGAAAGTCAGGTTGTTTCTGCAAAAGATGCAGCGGTGTCAAGCGGCGTTGAAAAGTATCTTGAAAAACAGGCTAAATCTGCACAAGAAAAAGCAGCGCAAGCGGGAACCGGAGTTGAAAAGTACATGCGCAACCGGGGGTGATAAGTGGATCAAAATTACCTAGTCAATTTAGTGTCAGGACTTTTTGGTTCCAAAAGGGAAGTTGAAACTCAAACCAGTTCCCCCGCATATTTTAGTGATCCTAATGGACTGACTGGAGTTGATAGGTATTTGAAAAGCCAGGAAGTTGTGCCGGTGCCAAGTGGAGTTGCGAGGTATTTGAGCAGTCTGGAAGAGTTGTTGGCAACCAATGAAGTTGCTGATGCTTTGGAAAGTCACGAAGAAGTGTTAATAGCTGATGAGGATCTCGGCAATCAGGAAGGCGAGGTATCATTGAGCAGTGTTGCCAAGTACCTGGAGAAATTGGATCAGCATCCTGTAAGCAGCGTTGCCAAATATATGGCAAGGCAAGCTATTGTCGCAAAAAAAGCACCGAAAATTAGTGGTGTCGCTAAGTATATGACCCAGCATGCTGTCGTTACAAAAAAAGCGCCCGTAGTAAGCAGTGTCGCCAGGTATGTGGAAAAACAAGCCAACTCTCCCGCTATAAGTGGTGTTTCTAAGTACTTAATAAGGCAGTCTATATCTGCTAGAAATACAGTAGCAGCAACCGGAGTAGCAAAATATCTTGAAGACGAGTCCATCGTTGCGAGAAAAGCGGCGGCGGCGACTATAGTTGCCAGATATTTGGAAGAGCAGCGCATTTCCGCAAAAGAGCAAGAAAAAGAACAAGAACTAGAACAGCAGTTGGCTAGAGAAAAAGAGATGGAAAAAGCGGGCGAAAGGGCATCTGCAGCGGCCGCTGCAACCGGAGTGGCTCGATATTTGGAAGAGCAAGCAATTTTGGCAAAAGAAAAGCCCCCGGTAAGCGGTGTTGCCAAATACGTGGCAAAACAAATATTATCCAGAAAAGAAGCGCCTGTTTTGACTGGCGTAGAAAAGTACATGGCAAGACAAGCAATATACGTAAAAAAAGCTCCGATTATAAGTGGCGTTGCAAAGTACGTGGAAAAAGAGGCGTTGACCGCAAAAATATTGCCTAAAGCAAGTGGAGTCACCAAATATATGCAAAAACAGGCTGTATTGCCGCCCTCAAGCGGGGTCTCTAAATACGTGAGTAGGCAAGTTATTGCTGCAAGAGCAATACCTGAAAAAGTGTGATTTGATCGAGTTGTATTAATAACGTGTTAAATGTCTTGGTCGAATATGAGTCGGCTGTCGTTCATTGTTGTGATTAAAACGATACCTGTGTATCATTTTAAGCTTGAACGCTATCGTTAATTAGTTTCCCGAAGTAAATGGATTCAGTTCTTGGGGGCTATGCGAAAAACGACTCATTGATTCAATAAGTAATTGCTTACTTACTAGGCATGACTGAGGGTTGTACTGCTATTTCATGATAAACAATCAGGGCTCACAGTATAATTCTACCCCACCCTTGTAATTATATTGGATGTCACACTTGCCTATTTCAAATGTATTTGGAAATGACAAGTGTATGTCCTGATGTTTTTAAAATTTAAAATTAAAGGAGCCCTTAATGGCGAAGACTTTACTTGAACAACTGAGAAAAATGACTGTTGTTGTAGCCGATACTGGTGATATCCAGGCTATTGAAACTTTCACTCCGCATGATGCGACAACTAATCCATCCTTAATTACTGCAGCTGCTCAAATGCCACAATATCAAGGGATTGTCGATGATACCTTGAAAGGCGCCAGAGAAACTTTAGGTAAAGATGCATCTGCAGCGCAAGTGGCTACCCTTGCTTTCGAGCGGCTAGCTGTTTCTTTCGGGCACAAGATACTTGAGGTAATTCCGGGTCGTGTTTCTACTGAAGTAGATGCTCGCCTTTCCTTCGATACTGATGCCAGTATCGCCGTAGGTCGCGATTTGATTGCCATGTATGAAGCGCAAGGTGTTTCACGCGAACGAGTGCTGATTAAAATTGCAGCGACTTGGGAAGGAATACAGGCGGCCGCAGTTCTTGAAAAAGAAGGTATTCACTGTAATCTGACCTTATTATTCGGTCTGCATCAGGCAATCGCCTGTGCCGAGAATGGAATTACGCTGATTTCACCTTTTGTTGGCCGTATTCTTGACTGGTATAAAAAAGACACTGGTCGTGATTCTTATGCGCCGGCTGAAGATCCTGGTGTGTTGTCTGTTACAGAAATCTATAACTACTACAAAAAATTCGGCTATAAAACCGAGGTTATGGGTGCAAGCTTCCGTAACATTGGCGAGATTGTTGAATTGGCAGGTTGTGATTTATTGACCATTGCGCCGGCCTTATTAGCTGAACTCCAGTCTACAGAAGGTGATCTGGAACGTAAGTTGGATCCGAAAAATGCAAGCAATGCGTCAATTGAAAAAATGACAATTGACAAAGCAACTTTTGATCGTATGCATGCCGAAAATCGTATGGCTTCTGACAAGCTCGCAGAAGGTATCGATGGCTTCACCAAAGCGTTAGAGTCTTTAGAAGGAATTCTTTCGGCACGGTTAGCGGTTTTAGAAGGATAAGTTGTTTTAAGCCACCCGGTTTATATCTATAAGCCGGGTGATGTTTCTTCTTTTTCATTGTCATCAACTACGTAACCATGGGGTAGTATCCTCAACTACGCTATAAAATTTGGCACGGATGTCCAAAGTAAATCAATTGTTATCATCCGCTTTCTATCATAAGGTGGAAAATCCGCTGCTTTTTGAGCTCAAAATCTATTCACAGTTATCCGATACTACGGCTTTTGCACGACGATCATAAAGTAATTTAGTAGTGGACAGGTTTTTGAATTTTTACGGCATAACATCAAACTTGCTGTCCGCTTTAAGATCAATCAAGTGAATATGGATTCCGTTAAGTAGATAAATTCTCAGTGCAGAGGTACTTCAAAAGCATTAAATTAACTCTTTCAATTAATTAATGCGTTTACCTCAGGGCTACCTCATTAAAAAATAGCCCCCCGTAAACCAAATTTAGGATAATGGCGAGCTAAACCACACTCAAGGAACCATAAGAAATGGATTTTTTGGATATTTTTGGACAGCTCGACGATCCCCGCATTGAACGGAAAAAACTGCACCCTCATGCCCGAAATACTGCTACTGACGTTGTGTGCTGTCATTTGCGGGGCAGAAAGCTGGGATGATATGAGGCATTTGGCAAGTCAAAGCCGGATTTTTTACGCCAGTATCTGCCGTATAAGAACGGTATGCCGAGCGATGACACCCTGCGGCGGTTTTTCCGAGCCATTGATAGCACGCAGTTCCAGCGTTTGTTTGTGGAATGGATTCGGGTCTGGTTAAGTCCTGAAGTGGCGGGTAAAGTGGTGGCCATTGATGGTAAAACGCTACGTGGCAGCTATGATGGCGAGCAGTCGCCGATACACTTCGTGTCAGCTTTTGCCAGCGAAGCGGGGATCGTCTTAGGGCAGATTAAAATCCGTGAAAAATCTAATGAGATTACCGCGATTCCTGAACTATTGAACTGGCTGGATGTGCGCGGCGCTATCGTGACTATTGATGCCATGGGTTGCCAAAAAGCCATCGCCGAGAAAATCATCGATAAAGGTGGCGATTACCTATTGGCGCTTAAAGGCAACCAAAGCAGCCTGCATAATGATGTCCGCCTGCATTTTGAACAGACCGCCCCGGCATCGCTGACCCGGATGGCTCGTGCTGAAAGCCTTGATAAAGGCCACGGGCGTATCGAAGTCCGGCAGTGCCGGGTCAGTACCGATATTGACTGGCTTAGGGCGAGTCACCCGGAGTGGAAAAATCTGGGCGGCATTATCGCTATTGATAGTGAGCGGCACATCGGCGATACAACGACTCAAGAAACCCGTTACTTTATCAGCAGTTCGCTGGCCTCGGCAGCGCAGATGCTGGCCGCCGTGCGTTTGCACTGGGGTATCGAAAACCAGTTGCATTGGGTGCTGGATATGTCTTTCGGTGAAGACCAGAGCCGCATACGTAAAGATAATGCCCCAACCAATGTCGCTATTATCCGTCATGCCGCACTGAACATGATACGACAGGCTCAAAAGAAACGGATGTCCATCAAACGTATGCGTAAAGTAGCGGGCTGGGATGATTCTGCCTTAACTGATATTTTGGCTCAGGTTTTTTAATGAGGTAGCCCTGGCGTTTACCTGAAAGGGGTCAAAAAACCGCTCAAACTGTTTTATAATCTACCCATTTAGACGCGATATGAATGCCGTTGTTTATTGTGAAAATAATATCTGTTAATATTCAAACCGCACTGGTTTTAGTTCGGTTTATGGGTTAATCCAATGTGTTATGTTTCGTAGAACCACCTCAATGCGAAATCTAATTAAATAATAAGTGAGGTGAATTTTGGAAATATATTATGAACAATCTTACAGCGCTTTCACTCAGTATTGCCGGTCTGGCTGGGGTAGCAACATTTTTGGCGGTGGGACCACTTAGCGGTATCTTTTTTATATGGGCTGCAACCATTGCATGGGCCGCCTACTTTTTTCTCGGCGCCTCTCAGGAAGCTTTAAAAAACACCATCGTGTGTGGAATTTTCGGTGTTTTTATGGCTTGGTTGGCTGCTATTCAAATTACCAATATTCCTTCCTCAGCAATTCTTGGCTTCCCGTTTTGGGCTGCCGTTACAGTAACTTTTTCAGTCGTAGTTATGTGTCTTGCGGCAAATATTCCTGCACTTGCAACAATACCGGCAAGCGTACTCGGGTATTCTTCTGCATTTGCATACTTGCTGCAAACGCCCGGTAAATTGAGTAAAGATATTCTGCTGAGTGTTTCTTTGGATAATGTATTAATTGTAATATCCATCTCTATTGTAGTCGGTACATACTTCGGTCAGTGGTCAGGGCAGCTGAGCGCTAAGTTGACCAAGTAATTTAACCAGAGGCTGTGAGTTTAAGTCGAGTGGTAACGAATTTTCAATAGAATTGTGCCTTTCTGGTCGTCTCTCATCATTATATTTAATCTGTGAATTATTTTACGATATGGGAGCGGCCGGCGCTTTTCATGTTAGAGCTTGAGTAAAGAATGATTGAAATGTAAGATCCTGAAAAACATTGCCAAAAAATAGACGTAACCTGCCGAATTCGCACTACATACCTATACGTTGTTGATTTATCAGCATGATAAAGCTGTCCTGAAACATTCATTACGTGTGCTACTTATTTTTCGTTTTCTGACGTAATCAAAAATATCCCGCTCGCTTATGGTTTCTCCGGTAAATAATTTCCAAGCCACTACAGTGAAATTTACGCCGTGATCGCGAAATTTTCACGCATTTTTTTATGGTGCACAAAATTTTACTGGCGGTCTTTTTAGGTTTAAATCATACAAGTCGTAATCCATCTTGAATCGGTTACCTTTCGCCTTGCGCCTGCATTTAAGTTACTACATTAGGCTCAGTCCTGCCGGTGCGTTTTTTAATTTCACAAAACTGTTCGGCAAGGTTGATTAACTCTGCCAGAGCCATTTGGGCATCCTGATCATGTTTGGAGGCGTCCGCTTCAAAGCGTTCCAAATAGATTCTTAAAGTTGCGCCGACTGTTCCGGTTCCCGATAAACGAAAAATAATGCGCGAACCGTTTTCAAAGCCGATGCGTATGCCTTGATTGCTGCTGATGCTGCCGTCTATAGGATCTTCATAGCTGAATTCATCGGCATATTTAACGGTATATTCACCGAATGTTTGTCCTGGCAATGTGAGTAGCTGATTTCTCAAGTGCTCAACAATGCCGTTGGCACTATCCATTTCTACGGCTTCATAATCGTGCCTGCAATAAATATCCCTGCCGAATTTTTGCCAATGTTCATTGACAATGTCGGCAACAGACTGGCGTTTTTTGGCGATTAAATTCAGCCAGAATAACACTGCCCATAAACCGTCTTTTTCTCGTACATGATCCGAGCCGGTGCCGAAACTTTCTTCGCCGCACAAGGTGATTTTTCCCGCATCTAAAAGATTGCCGAAAAATTTCCAGCCGGTCGGGGTTTCGTAGCAAGGGATATTGTAACAGGCGGCGACGCGGTCAACCGCTTGGCTGGTGGGCATGGAACGAGCCACGCCGCGCAATCCTTGAGTATAGGCCGGAATTAGATGTGCATTGGCCGCCATAATGGCTAGGCTGTCGCTGGGCGTTACAAAAATATGACTGCCGGTAATCATATTGCGGTCACCATCGCCGTCAGATGCGGCACCAAAAACTGGGGGGGCTGAGCCGAACATGCGCTCGGCAAGTTCCTGAGCGTGGGCCAAATTGGGATCGGGGTGATGACCGCCGAAATCTTCCAGCGGTTCGGCATTAATGACCGAATCCGGTGTTGCGCCCAACATATCCACTAGAATTCTTTTGGCGTAAGGGCCGGTAATGGCATGCATCGCATCGAAGAGCAGTGTGATGTAGCCTGAGCCGATGCTTTGTTTGAGCAAATTGAAGTCGAAAATAGACTGCATCAATTCAGCATAATCAGTTACCGGGTCGACGATAGTGATGCTAAGGTTGTCTATTTGGTGAGTACCGATGCGATCCAGATCTATATCCTCGATATGCGCTGTTTTATAGCTGTCGATAACCAGGCTGCGCTGATAAAACGCGTTGGTGTCTTTTTCCGGGGCAGGTCCGCCATTGCTAACATTGTATTTAATGCCGAAATCTTCGTCAGGGCCGCCGGGATTATGGCTGGCAGAAAGGATCAGGCCGCCGAATGCGTTATATTTTCTGATGATATGTGACGCCGCCGGGGTAGACAGCAGCCCGCCTTGACCTATAATGAGTTCACCGAAACCGTTGGCTGCCGCCATTTTGATGATGATTTGTATAGCTGGTCTGTTAAAATACCGCCCGTCTCCGCCCAGTACCAACGTTTTTCCGGTAAAGCCATCTAGCGAGTCGAAAATTGCTTGAACGAAATTTTCCAGATAGCCGGGTTGCTGAAATACTTTAACTTTTTTTCTGAGTCCGGATGTTCCCGGATTTTGGTCGTTGTATGGATGCGTTGTGATAGTTTCTATGTGCATGTTAGATCCTTAATTCGACAATTAACCTGGTGGACTAAAGTACACCAAAATTCTTCTCTAGTGTAGATCATTTATGTTACGAATCTATTTATTGCTGTGTTGTAGTGTTTTTTCTTTTGCTGTCATCGCGGACGATGACGTCTGGCTTTTAGTGGATACCAAAGCACTTACTATTGAGGTGAAAAAAGGCCAGCAGACGCTTGAAACCTTAAATGATATTGCCATTGGACAAGGCGGTGCCGGGTTTAAAAACCATCGGGGCGATAATGTCACGCCTTTTGGAAGTTACCGAATAGGCTGGGTTGGCGAACAAAGTTCCTTCCGAAAGTTTTTTGGTTTAACTTATCCGTCCACAGAGGATGCTCAAAAAGCCCTGGAACAGGGTGTTATTGATCAGGTGGCTTACAATAGTATTGTGACTGCTCATCGGTATCATCAAGTGCCGCCGCAAAACACAGCTTTAGGCGGACGAATAGGTATTCATGGTTTGGGACGAGCGGATGAAAAAATCCATAAATCCATGAATTGGACTCATGGTTGCATTGCCTTAACCAACGGACAGATTGACCATTTAAGTCAATGGCTAGGCAAGGGAACGGTAGTGAAAATAAAATAAAGAAAATTGCTATTATTGAGTTGGTGTCAAAATATTTCTTTGCAATAAGAAACAATTGCTTGTATTAGTCTGTGTTGTAGGGGAAATTATTATTTGAGCTTTCCCAAAATAAAACTGGAAAATAGTTTAAAAACAGTTCAAAATTGAAACTTGGTAAGTGTTTTTTTTGTGTAATAACTTTTAAAAGGGAAAATAAGTATGAAAAAAGTAATAAAATTATCAATGATTGCTCTGGTTGCTAGCTTGGCTGTTGGTTGTGCAAGCACTTCCGATATTGAAAACCTGCAATCACAAGTTGATGGCTTGAAAACTTCTGTTGCACAAGCATCAGCTGATGCAGCTAGCGCAAAAAGCGCTGCTGATTCTGCTTCTTCACAAGCTGCTGCTGCTGAAGCTGCTGCTAACCGTGCAGCTCAGTATGCTCAAGACACAAACAGCAAACTGGACAGCATGTTTAAAAAATCAATGATGAAATAAATCATCGCTGATTTAAAAAAAAAAGCCCGGTGGAATTTTCCACCGGGCTTTTTTTTTGAGTATATGATTCAGGTAGGATGTTTTGAATTCAAGCAATGCTTACCCATGGTAGAATAAAGACTTTTTTAAATTTGCCACATTTCATGCGTCTCATTAGAGGATTACCTCATTTAAAACCGTTAAAATCGGGCTGTGTACTGACGATTGGGAATTTTGACGGCCTGCATTTAGGGCATAGAGCGGTGATAGAAAAGCTGGTTGAGCGAGGCGAGGCATTAGCTTTGCCCGTTATTGTTATGACGTTTGAACCGCAGCCGCTGGAGTATTTTCTGGGAGAAAATGCACCGTCACGGTTGATGTGTTTGCGGGAAAAAGTGCTCGGATTCTCCAAATTACCCGTTGATGAGTTATTGATATTGCGATTTAATCAAAATTTTGCCGACTGTGATGCCGAGCGCTTTATTGAGGACATTTTAGTGAAAAAACTGAATGTAAAGCATCTGGTGGTCGGGGATGATTTTCATTTTGGTAAGACCCGGCGCGGCAATTTCGCGATGCTCAAGGATAAGGGCAAGATATTTGGTTTTGAGGTTGAAGATACCGGGTCTTATCAAGTAACCGGGCTTCGAGTAAGCAGTACGCTAATCAGGGATGCGTTGGGCGATGGCGATTTGGCTCTGGCTGAAAAAATGTTGGGTTGCTGTTATTCTGTTTGCGGGCGTGTGGCACATGGCGACAAGCGCGGAAGAGCTATCGGTTACCCTACTGCTAATATACAGATGTTTAGAAAAAATACTCCTGTTAATGGGGTGTTTGCCGTTACCATGACCGGTATTGATGGACGCGAATTTGAAGGTGTTGCGAATGTAGGCACCCGGCCCACATTTGACGGTGGTTCAAAGATTATACTGGAAGTGCATTTATTCGATTTTAATAGGGAGATTTACGGTCGCTATGTGGAAGTGCATTTCAAACAAAAAATCAGGGATGAAATGCGTTTTCAGTCGCTGGATGAGCTTAAAGTCCAGATTATAAAAGATGTGGCTAAGGTCAAGGCCGCGCTTTGCTCCCTGCGCGCTTGCAGCATACACACCCTCCCTGGTGATCGCCGCGCCGGCTCCTTACCGGCTAGCGGCATACACACCCTCCCTGGTGATAAAGATTTTTGCCGAGATTAATTGTTATGACGATGGATTATAAAAAAACACTGAATTTACCCAACACTGCGTTTCCGATGAAAGGCAATCTGGCTCAACGTGAGCCGGAACGTCTGAAAAAATGGAATGAAGCTGACTTGTACCACAAAATCAGGCAGGAATTTGCCGACAGGCCTAAGTTTGTTCTGCATGACGGACCTCCCTATGCTAATGGCGAAATTCATATCGGCCATGCGGTTAACAAGGTGTTAAAGGACATCATTGTTAAATCGAAATCGTTAAGCGGTTTCGATGCGCCTTATGTGCCGGGTTGGGACTGTCACGGTTTGCCGATTGAATTGCAGGTGGAGAAGAAAATCGGTAAAGCGGGGGTTAAAGTTTCTGCTGCCGTGTTCCGTAAAGCTTGCCGCGAATATGCGGGAAAACAGGTCAATATACAAAAAGAGGCCTTTATCCGGCTGGGTATTTTAGGCGATTGGGAGCATCCGTATTTAACCATGGATTTTGCCTTTGAAGCCGACATCGTGCGCTCGCTGGGCAAAATCAGCCAAAACGGACACATAGTAAAAGGCGCCAAGCCTGTGCACTGGTGTACCGATTGCGGCTCAGCACTGGCCGAGGCGGAAGTCGAGTACGAAGACAAGCATTCGCCTGCGGTCGATGTGCGTTTTCAGGTCGTCGATGAAGCCGGATTTTTGAGCCGGTGCCATCATGTGCCTGAGCATGAAGGTTTTGGGCCGTTATCGGTGGTCATCTGGACAACCACGCCGTGGACGTTGCCGGCAAACCAGGGTGTTGCGTTAAATTCCGAGCTGGAATATGCAGTAGCACAATGCGAAAAAGACGGTAAAAAAGAGCGTTTGGTCGTTGCCGAAGCGTTGCTTAAGGATACGATGTTGCGTTACGACATCGAAAACTACCATGTCATTGCCTACTGCAAAGGCTCCGAACTGGAGCATCAATTACTGCAACATCCTTTTTACGACCGGCAGGTGCCGATCATTCTGGGCGAGCATGTCACCACCGAAGCCGGTACCGGCGCGGTGCATACTGCGCCCGGACACGGCCAGGACGATTATATCGTCGGCTTGAAATACGGTTTGCCGGTCGATAATCCGGTCGGCAATGACGGCGTTTTTCTGCCGAACACCGAAATCTTTGCCGGGGAACATGTGTTCAACGCCAATGCTCATGTTTTGGAAGTGTTGGAACAACAAGGCAAATTGGTGCATCACGTCGCGATATTGCACAGCTATCCGCATTGCTGGCGGCACAAAACTCCGATTATTTTCCGGGCCACGCCGCAGTGGTTTATTTCGATGAATAAAAACAAGCTGCGCGAGCAGGCTCTTGATGAAGTCAAGCGCGTCGCCTGGATTCCCGAATGGGGTCAGGCGCGCATCGAAAGCATGATGGAAGGCCGTCCCGATTGGTGTATTTCCCGTCAGCGCACCTGGGGCGTGCCGATCACGTTTTTTGTCCATAAAGAAACCGGCGAATTGCATCCGCGCACGGCCGAATTGGTTGAGCAGGTGGCCCAGCGCATCGAACAACAAGGCATAGAAGCTTGGTTTGAACTGGAAGCGGCTGAATTGTTGGGCGATGAAGCCGAGCATTACGAAAAAATGTCCGACACGTTGGATGTCTGGTTCGACTCCGGCGTTACCCATGCTTGTGTGTTGGACAAAGTAGGGGCGACCGGCCGGTCGCCCCTACACTTTCCGGCCGATTTGTATCTGGAAGGCTCCGACCAACATCGCGGTTGGTTTCAATCATCATTACTGACCTCGGTAGCCATGAACGAGGTTGCGCCCTATAAGGCCGTGTTGACGCATGGATTTACCGTCGATGCCGAAGGTAAAAAGATGTCCAAATCGAAGGGCAATGTGGTCGCGCCGCAATCGGTGATGAAGAATCTGGGCGCCGATGTGTTGCGTTTATGGGTTGCAGCGACCGATTATCGAGGCGAGATGACCGTGTCGGATGAAATTCTTAATCGCACCTCGGATGGCTACCGGCGCCTCCGGAATACCGCGCGCTTTTTGCTGTCCAACCTGGACGATTTCGACCCGGCGCAACATGCGGTCGAAGATAAGGATTTGCTGGCGTTGGATCGCTGGGTTGTGGATAGGGCATACACCTTGCAGGAAGAAGTCAAAACCGCCTACGATACTTATCAATTTCAGCATATCTACCAGAAAGTGCATCATTTTTGCGTGATTGATCTGGGCGGGTTTTATCTGGATATCATTAAGGATAGGCAATACACCGCAAAAACCGACGGTTTGGCGCGGCGTTCGGCGCAAACGGCTATGTATCATGTGCTTGAAGCCCTGACTCGCTGGCTGGCGCCGATCATCAGTTATACCGCCGATGAAATCTGGCAATATCTGCCGGGTGAGCGTAGCGAGTCGGTGTTTTTGGAAACCTGGTATCAGGGCTTGGTCAAACTGGACGACGATACCGTTTTGAATCGCGAGTTCTGGCAAAAAATTATGGCCGTTCGGGCCGCTGTCGGCAAGGAACTGGAAAAGAGCCGAGCCAAAGGCGATATAGGTTCATCGCTGAATGCGGAGCTCGAACTGTATTGTAATGCCGAGTATTTTGATGTTTTAAGCCGGTTGGCTAGCGAACTGCATTTTATCTTTATTGTGTCCAATGCCTCGGTCATGGCAGAACACGATGCCTCGGCAGAAGCCATTCAGACGGAAATTGAAGGCATTAAATTAAAAGTTGTCGTTTCCGGGCATGAAAAATGTGTGCGTTGCTGGCATCAGCAAGCTGACGTGGGCATAGCGGCAGAACACCCCGAGCTGTGTGGCCGTTGCGTGGAAAACGTAGCGGGTGATGGCGAAATCCGACACTATGCGTGATGTCGTTATGGTGAAATGGTTATGGCTGTCATTGCTGGCGGTAATTCTGGATCAAGGCAGCAAGCTTGCCATAGCGAGTTCTATGCAGCTTTATGAGTCGATCCAGATTATGCCGTTTTTTAAGCTGACTTATGTACACAATACCGGTGCGGCGTTCAGTTTCTTAAGCGAAGCCGGGGGCTGGCAACGCTGGTTTTTTGCCGGATTGGCTTTGGCGGTCAGTGTGGTGATAACGGTTTGGCTGACCCGGTTGAAAAGGCACGAAACCCTGCTGGCAGTGGCTTTGGCGCTGGTTTTGGGGGGAGCTGTCGGTAATTTGATTGATCGGCTGGCTTACGGCTATGTGATCGACTTTCTTGATGTATATTACGAATCCTGGCACTGGCCTGCTTTTAATGTCGCAGATTCCGCCATTACCTTGGGAGTGATTTTAATGCTGGCGGAGTCATTCGGTTTAGTGCATCCGAAAGAGCCGGATTTATAATAGAACGCGGATGACGCGGATTTGACAGATTTACACGGATTTTAAGGGATAACGAAGTTTTTACTCATGTGTTTATCAGCGTGGATCCGCCTAATCCGTGTCATCTGCGTTCCATTTTTCCGGTTACTTCAACAGTCCTAAAAGTCTTTGCCAGTCAAACGATGCGCCCGGATCGGTTTTTCGTCCAGGCGCAATATCACTATGCCCGATAATGCGTTGTGCCGATAGCTTGGGATAAGCTTCAAGTAAGGCCTGAATCACTGCGGCGAGTTGCCGGTATTGCTGATCGGTATAATCGACAAATTCGGTGCCTTCAAGTTCTATGCCGATAGAAAAATCATTACACCGTTCCCGACCCTTAAATGCCGAATTGCCGGCATGCCAAGCGCGCTTATCGAATGGCACGTACTGAACACAACTTCCATCGCGCTTAATCAGTAAATGTGCCGATACGGTAAATTGATAAACGACCTTGAAATAGGGGTGTTGATCAGGATCAAGCTGATTGCAAAACAGCTGGTCTATATAATGATTGCCAAATTCGCCGGGCGGAAGACTGATGCAGTGGATAACCAGTAATGAAATATCCTCCGGGTCGGGGCGGTCATCAGCGTTGGGTGTAGGGATTCGGCTAATGTCAGTTAACCAGTGTTGGTCTATTTTCATGGGCTAGGCAAAGAAGTAAAAACGGAAACAAAGCACAGTATTTAGGCTGGATACGCATATTATTAGTCAAAACACGATGGGGGTACGGCTATGATTAATTTATCTTTAATTGACAGCAGATATATTACTATGGGTAACCGGCAGCAACTAAATTCAGGTTTGGATAAAGTGAAAAAGACTACGATTTTAAGCAAAGTTACGCTGATTTTTTTTCAGTATTTTGAGCAAGCGGTCGATGATTGCTGTATGCGTATCGATGTTGAATTCGGCTTGCAGTTAGGTAAAAATAGCGAAAAAACGAACAAAGAGCAGTATATAAAATTGCTGGAATATCTTCGTTCAGTTCGCAGAGACATTAAACAAGATTATTTGCTAAAAGTTAATGAGTTTTTCGACGACAGTGATCGGAAATCTGCAAAAAACCAGAAAGCGCAATTAGATTTTTCTAATGTCTCGCTAATCAGTGGCGATGCGGTAAAAGAAGACTATGCGGTTACTGCAATTATCCGGCAGTGTGAGCATTCATTTTATGAAGAACTGACTAGCCTTAATAAGCTGATGGCAATTCAGCCGGGAAAACAAACGATTGCCGACAGTCAAAATTCGATATTTCCGGAAAAATTGGTTCGAGCTTTAGTCGAGGCGGTTAAGCCGCTGAAATTAAATGTAGATGGCCGGATTGCGTTATATAAAACATTTGAAGTTACTGTCTTTAGTCAGTTGGGATTTATTTATCGTGAACTGATTAAACAGTGTGAAGCTGATGTGATCCCAGAGATAGTGGCGGCAGAGCAGTATAGCGGTGTCCCGATGCCTGCGCCTTTGTACGTAGTAGGCGAGATCAAGGAAAACGCCAAACCTGCTTCCGAGAGCGCTGAGCAGATCAGTGCTGAGTTTGCCCTGTTACAGGAAAAACTGGAGCTATGGCGATGGGCTCATTTCCCTTCTGCTTACGATTCAATTTCAGTTGCCGGGCATACGTTTTATGAGCACTTTGAAATAAAATATGCCTTGCAAGTGCTTCAGCAGTTTAATGATGACTTAGATCCGGGTGAAAAGAAGCAGCCGTTAAAATGGCAAGTCCTTAAAAAACTGAAGGAACTGAGTTTTAGTGTTGATGTCAAAATATTGGCCAAACAGGATGAGGATGTACTGGATTTGGTGGCTTTGATTTTTAGCGAAATAAAGCAAGATGAGTCGCTTCAAGGAGATGTGAAAACCGCTATTTTACAGCTGGAAATTCCTTTTTCAGTGGCCTCTTTAGGACGATACGGTATTTTTTTCAATCCGCAAAATCCGGTTAGGCAGTTACTCGATGATGTGTTTGCGGCCGGTATGTTTTTAAATACGGATGAGCATGATGACCGGCTAATTCAACAGCGTATCGTCAGCGCAGTTAAAAAAATAACCCAGGATAGCGGTTTCGAACTTTCCGGTTGGACGGCAGAAGCGAGTGAGTTTTCGCTCTATCTGAGCAAACAAAAGCAGCGTAGTCAGAATCTCGAAGAGAATGCCAAGCGGTTGATGATGAATGAACAGGCATTGAAGGCGAGCAGAAAAATTGTCGCTATAGCTATTGAAAACAGCTTGATGGGTAAAACGGTGCCGACAGTAATATTCGAGTTTCTGCATAATGTTTGGTCGGATGTGTTGCTAGATGCCTATACGGGTAAAGATGAGTTGCCGGAGCAGTGGGAAAAAACGGTGCAGGCTATGGATGAGCTGATTGTAAGCGTCATGCCTCCGGCAGATGACCATCAAAGAAAACAGATATTAAAATTGTTGCCGGGGTTGATTGCAGCATTAAGAAAAGGCTTGAAGCAAATTTCATACGATAAATCTGCACAATCGCGTTTTTTTAAAGATCTTGCCGTATGGCATATTATCTTAATGGATAAAAAAGAAATTAAAAAAACGCTGGATGATGTGGGTGAGCGACTGATTAAGGACGAGAAAATAAACGTCGTAACGCTAGCAGATGACAGCTCGGAGCAGGCTGAAAATCTTGCGCTGGAAAGCTGGATTACATTCACTACAGGATCTGAAAAGCAATGGGGCAAGCTGATTTGGAAAGATGCTGAAAATATGCTGTTTATTGGCAAAAACGGAGCAAAAATGTTTGAAATTCAAATGGACGAGTTGGCAAAGAAACTGCGACTAGGGTTGGCCGCTATTATTAAGGTTGATGAAAGAACGATCACCGAACGAGTGCTTTCAAAATTGATGGGCTTATGACAGAACAATTGAACAGGGTAGAAATAAATCCCTTCCTCGAAGAAGACCTCGGTTCCGGCGATATAACCGCCGCCATTATTCCTGAAGCCATGACGGCCGAAGCTGAAGTGATTACCCGGGAAGACATGGTGCTCTGCGGTCGGGCCTGGTTTGATGCGGTATTTAAATCTTTGGATGTCGGCGTTAATATCAACTGGTTAGCGGCTGAAGGCGAAGCGGTCGGTAAAGATACGGTTTTATGTAAACTCAATGGTTCGGCTAGAGGATTGCTGACGGGTGAGCGCACTGCATTGAATTTGCTGCAAACCTTGTCGGCAACAGCAACGGTTGCCAGGCAATATGCCGATGTGGTTTTCGGTACGGGCTGTAAAGTACTGGATACCCGAAAAACCATTCCGGGCCTGAGAAATGCGCAAAAATATGCGGTAGCTTGTGGCGGTTGTTATAACCATCGGATCGGCTTGTATGACGGGGTTTTGATCAAGGAAAATCATATCATAGCGGCAGGTTCCATTGCTCAGGCAATCCGGTCGGCGCGTGAACTGAGTTCGGTTCCTGTGGAAGTAGAGGTCGAATCCATGCAGGAATTTTTAGAGGCTGTCGAGGCCAAGCCTGACCGGATCATGCTGGACAATTTCAGTCTGGAAGATATGGCGGCAGCAGTAAAATTAAACTCCGGAGCCATAGAGCTTGAAGCTTCCGGCAATATCGGCCTGGACAATATCAGGGCAATTGCCCAGACAGGCGTCGATTTTATTTCCATCGGCGCATTAACCAAGCATGTCCGTGCGGTCGATTTATCGATGCGTATTAAGCTGGTGCATTAACATGATTGAACATGCGGAGGCATTGCTTAAACAGATCAGTCACGGCGTCTATGTGATCGGCGTCGGTGTTGGCGAGCGTCAAAACGCCTTTACTGCGGCCTGGGTGATGCAGGTGTCTTTCGATCCTTTGTTGCTGGCGATCAGCATTAATCCCGAGCATTATTCTTATCAGTTGATGCAGGCTAGCGGCGTTTGTACGGTCAATGTCCTGGGGCAACATCAGTATTCCATAGCGGAACATTTTGGGCGATCCGCTCAGGACAAGATGGCCGGATTTCAATGGAAGACAGCCGAAACCGGTGCGCCGGTTCTATCCGAAAGCCTTGCCTTCTTCGATTGTCAGGTCAGTCATTATGCCGATGCCGGGGACCATAAAATTGCGGTGTGCAAGGTGGTTGCTGCGGCAGCGCTTAATCAGGGGCGGTCATTGTTGTATAGCCAGACCGGCGATATGGACGGCAGCAGAGAATTATACGGCTAAGACTTAAACCAGCGGAAACATTTTATCGGGATTGAGTATGCCGTTCGGGTCGAATTGGCGCTTAATGTTTCTCATCAGTTCCAAAGAATTCGCATCCAGTTCCCTATCGACAAAATCTCTTTTTTCCAGACCTACGCCATGCTCGCCGGACAGCGTTCCGTTAAGCGCCAACACCAAAGAAAAGATTTCATCCAGACAAGCATGGGCTTTCTTGCCTTGTTCGGGCTGATCAGGATCGAGCAATAAGTTCACATGAATATTGCCATTACCCGCGTGACCAAAATTAATAATGGGCAGGTCATATTTTTTTGACAGCTCACCTAGCCCAGCTATCAACGCCGGCATTTCGGTAACCGGAACTACCACATCCTCATTGATTTTTTTCGGAGCCACCTTGCGTAGCGCCGGTGACAGCGCTTTCCGGGTTTGCCAAAGCGCTTTAACTTCTGCATCGGTCTGAGCCAGTCGGATGTCCAAAAGGCCATCGTTTTTGGCGGCGGCAGCCACTTTTTCAGCCGCCGTATCCAAACCTTCCCGTTGTCCATCGACCTCGATCATCAGCATCGCGCCTGCATGTTCGGGCAGATCGGTTTCCGAATACTGCCTGATCATGTTGATCGCATTGCCGTCGATAAATTCCAGCGCACAGGGAATGACCGGCTGCGACATGATTGCGGAAACGGCTTTGGCCGCATCGAAAACAGAATTGTATATGGCCCTGAGCGTTTTGGTCGCTTCCGGCAGCGGCGTCAGTTTTAACGTGGCCTGGGTAATAATAGCCAACGTTCCTTCCGAGCCGAGTATCAACCGGGTCAAGTCATAACCGACCACGCCTTTGCTGGTATGAACGCCGACACGGATTTCTTTGCCTGCGCCGGTGACGGCGCGTAGCCCTAAGGTATTTTCCCTGGGGGTGCCGTATTTTACCGCCCTGGGCCCTGCGGAGTTATAGGCCAGATTGCCGCCGACGCTACAGAATGCCGCGCTGGTCGGGTCGGGCGGCCAGAAAAAGCCCCTCTCTTTGGCGATATCCTGTACCTGTTGGTTAGTCATGCCCGGTTCCACGATGATGTAGCGGTTATCGGGAGAAAATTCGATCAGCTTGTTCATGCGTTCCAGCGATACAATCAGTCCGCCTTTCAGCGGGACGGTGGCGCCGGTGGTTCCGGTACCGCGTCCTCTGGCAGTCAACGCAACCTTGAATCGGTTGCAGGCGTTAACGACACCGACGACTTGTTCATGCGTGGTCGGGAAGACGACGGCTTGAGGCAGCACATGGCGGCGGCTGTTGTCATAGCCGTAAGTCCAGCAGTCTTCAGGCGCAGTTAACAGGTCGCCGGCGGCAAAAGTTTCAGCCAGCAAGCTTAGGAAATCGGCAGGTAAGGGGGCAATATTAGTCAATGTATTCAAAAACCGTAATGATTTGATTTATATCGGATTGGTGTCGGGTCGCTTCGATGGCCGCAGCGCCTTCGGTTCTATGCACCAGGCCCATCAGATAAACCGTGTTTTTTTCGGTAACGACTTTGACCCAGGAAGCATCGAACTCAGGTATTTGAGTGAGTGCGGTTTTTACTCTGCCGGTAATCAACACGTCACTGGCACGGAAGTTATAAGGGCTGGGGTTAGCGATAATCAGCTTGTTGTGCACCAGTTTTACGTTGGGAATGACGCGAACGATGTTGATAATCCTGTCGCGAAATTCTTCTTTGGGCGTCTCGCCGGTGACCAGTACCGCGCCGTTATAGGCGGTAATATTAAAGTGACATTTTTCGCGCAAGTCGTAATAGGCGTTCAGTTGGGCACCGGCATGATCTTCAATAGTTTCATCGGCCAAAATGGCATCGCGTGTGCGACGGTCATTTAATAATGACAAGCCGGTTATTTCCGCACCGCCCGCCGCAATCGTCGAACAGCCGGAAATAAAAAAGCTATGCACCAGAAGCAATAATAAAAGCTTTTTCATGGTCTATCCGCCAAATAATTGATGGTCGATTAAGTCGCACAAGCAGTGGGTAATCATTGCATGTACTTCCTGAATATATATGCCGGAATTTGACGGTACGCGAATTTCTATGTCGGTTTCATGGAGTAATGGAGCAATCATGCCGCCATTATTGCCGGTCAGCGCGATGACGGTGATGTCTTTATCGTGAGCGGTGCTAATGGCTTTGGCGATATTGGCCGAATTGTTGCCGTCGGTGTAAGCGACCAATATATCGCCGCTTTGCGCTAAGGCCCTGAGCTGTTTGGCGAAAATGTCATCAAAATGATAGTCATTGGCTATCGCGGTGATCGTAGCGGTGTCGGTGGTTAAGGCAATGGCGGGTAACGACGGCCGATCGCGTTCGTATTGGTTAAGCATGGCCGATGACAGCAACTGGGCGACGGCCGCCGAACGGCCATTGCCGCAAGTGACTATTTTCTTATCATTCAGCAAGGTGGCGACCAGCCGTTGCGAGGCAAACTCGATGAGATCAGAGAGGTTGGCGAGCGTATCCTGTTGGGTCTGAATACTGTTGGTGAAATGGTTGATTATGCGATTTTGTAAGCTCATGCCAAGGGATTATAAAGACTATCGTACCAGCCTGCGACAGTTTTTAAGATTAGCAGCTTGGCATCTCTTTGAATATTTCCGTGCTTTTCGTGGATCAATTGCCGTTTTTAGCTTGAAGGTTTTACGCGATTAAAAGTAACTACTCAGCCATTAATATAATAGAACGCAGATGCAGCTTCCGCTCCTGCTCACGCTAAGCACCTACATAATCCACATGGATGTGGCGAATGCCGATATTGCATAACGCCATGGATGGCGTGTAGTAGAGTCATGCAGGAGCAATTACCGAGGAGCAAATATCTGTCCCTGTAGGCGACGCTGATCATTAAGATCAAATAAGATTTTTTTCGAGTTATCCGTGTTTATCATAATTTATCAGCGTCATTTGCGTTCCATTTTTCTAACTGCTGAGTAGTTACGATTAAAATGCGTTTTGTATCCAGTCTATGTTGCCATTGCCGGAAATGGCAATCACGTCGAATCGAATCGGGCGGTCGGTTTTTTGGGAGGCAAGGTAAATATGCGTTGCCGCTATGATGCGGGATTGTTTGGCGCGGGTGATGCTTTCTGCGGCGCTGCCGTATTTATCGGTTTTGCGGAACCGGACCTCGACAATAACCAGCGACTGCTTGTCGATCATGATTAAATCGAGTTCGCCCTGTTTGCAGCGAAAATTCCGGCTGACCGGTTTAAGTCCTTTATCGATCAGGAAATTGTGGGCCTGTTGTTCGGCGCTTTCGCCGCGAATTAAATGCGCCGCTTTCGCTTTGAGCTTAGTAAACAGCATGATCAAACTGTTTTTGCCCGGTATCAGCTGTCGGGGCGGTGTTTCCGTAATCATTAGTAAAACCGGTTATTTCGGGCTGTCCGTCCATGAACTTGGCGCAGGTCAGTTCGCGCTGGATGCGCTGGTCGGCGGTCAGCGATAGATTCCCGGTAGCGCCGGGATAGGGATCGGTTTCCAGATTGTCCAAGCGCGTAGCCAAGCTGTAGGCATCGATGCCCATCGCAATCAGGCGTAAATAAGCGCGGGGAAATTGCTTCCAGGTTTCTTGCAGCGCATCGATCCCAAGTTCTCCCTGATAGGCTTTATTGAACAGCCACGGCGTGTCGCAAAACGTTATTTTATTCAGATCGGCATCCAGCGACGCGTTGATTTGTCCGGTGTAAACACTAGGCATCGCATAAACGGGAAGGTCGTCGGCCTGATAAAACTGGAGTTGGGGATTGATGGAGCGCGCCTCGGGGCTATAGGCGCTTAACAAGATAGCATCGGCATCCTGCCGTCTTCGTGGGGTGTATTTTATTTCAGGTATCAATGCACGGATTTTATGGTAACGCTGTTCGCTTTCATCCAGGTTAAGCAATTTTTGAACGGGTGTTGAAAAGTCTTTTTCTTTGGGGTTATAAGTCTGTGTTTCCAGAATAGTGCCGTCCCGATTTTCCCAGTCTTCGGTTAAATAACTGGCGATGCGTTTACCCGGCGCGTTTTCAGGAACGAGCAGCAACACTTTTTGATGGCCGTCCTGCCATGCTTTATGAGTGATTTGGTCGGTATCATCCAGCGGGCTGAGGCTAAACTGATAGAGTCGGTTTTTTTGCAGGCCTGGAATATGATTTAATGCCAGCACCGGTATGTTGAAGGTAACGGTATCGGCCAGGCTTTGGAGCTGTTCTTTAGCCAGCGGGCCGATGATTAATTGGGCGCCTTCGGCTACGGCTTGGTTGTATAAGGCTTGCGGCGTCGATTGTTCGCTGTCGTAAAAGTGAACAGTGGGTTTGGTGGTATTGTCTGTATGATTGTAAGCCGCCATGAAACCGGCGCGGATGGCTTTTCCTGCCTGGACAAAAGCCCCTGATTCGGGTAACAACAGTGCGATGACTTTGGGTTGTGAGTGCGTATTTCCCGGCGTGTCCTGAGGGTCGTCTAAAAAACGTAAGTCGGCAGGATGTGTTGGAAAGCTTGCGCGCCATTGGCTTATTTGACTATTAAAATCGGGCTGGTTTAAATATTTTAAAATCTGGGCTAACGACATCCAGCCTGCTAAATCGTCTGATTGGTCGGTCTTCAGGTCGGTATCGGGCAGCAGGCGTAATGCTTCGAGAATGGCAGCCTGATTTTTTTCGAGCTCATCGGCAGACGTTAACAGCCTATGCAGTTCGATTCTGGATTTGGCGCTGTTTAGCAAATTTCCTGTCAACGAGTAGGCAAAGGCCTGCGATTGAAAATAGTTAAGCTGATTGTCCAGACTGAGCAGTTGCGGCTGAATCTGCGCCATGCTTTCAATGGCCTGTTCGGCCTCGCCGAAGCTGAGCAGGATCTGGGCGTAAAGCAGACTCAGATGAGTGCGTTGCTCGGTCGACAGCTCGTCAGGATTAATGGTATCGGCAGCCTGTTTGGCGGTATTGCCATCGCCTGCCTGAATTAATGACTCGATAGACTTTAGGCGCTGCAGGTTTTGCTCCGAAAACGATGGGGGATTAGGATGCTGGTATAATTCAACCATCTGTTCCTGCCGGTCGTTTCTTATCAAGGGTCGTGTTGTCAGTGCCTGTTGTTCGGATATGGGGCTGCTTGCAGGCGTTGTTGAGCAACCGGAAAAAAACAAAGGAAGCAGGACGTATAATAATGGCGGCTTATATTTGGGTCGCATCTTTTTAGAGGATTTCAAGTGAGTGTATCGAATGTCAAGTGAATGCGGCAAATTATACGTTGTTGCTACGCCGATAGGTAATTTAGCGGATATTACTTTCAGGGCGGTTGAAATATTAAAACAGGTCGATTTGATTGCCGCAGAAGATACCCGGCATGTAAAAATGCTGCTGCAGCATTACGGCATTAGCAATAAACTGATTTCGTTGCATCAGCATAATGAAGACAAAGCCTCAGTCGGGCTGCTGGAAAAGCTGCGGGAGGGCTTGTCGATTGCGCTGGTTTCCGATGCGGGAACGCCGCTGTTAAGCGACCCTGGCATGCCGCTGGTAAAAATGGTCAAAGAAGCGGGGGTTGATGTGGTGCCTGTGCCCGGCGCTTGTGCATTGATTGCAGCATTATCTGCGGCGGGATTGCCGGTTACGCAGTTTGCGTTTGAAGGTTTTTCGCCGAGAACTTCATCGGCCAGAAAATCTTTTTTTAGCGAACGATTATTGCGCCCGACCACCTGGGTATTTTATGAGTCCAGCCATCGAATTTTGGCCTCTTTGCAGGATATGGCTGAAGTTTTGCCGTTGGATCGGCAGATCGTGATAGCCAGAGAGCTGACCAAGTTGCACGAAACCATTGTCAAAACCAGCCTAGCTGAGGCGCTTAAGCTGGTTGAACAAGATGCCAATATGAGGAGAGGCGAGTTTGTGGTGATTGTCGATGGCGCTACCATCGATAAAAAAGAACAGGTTATTACGCCCGAACAGGAAAAAATACTGCGCGTGTTACTGGGCGAATGCTCTATTAAGACGGCAGTTGCATTGGCCGTTGAAATTACCGGGGCCAGGAAAAAGCTGTTGTATCAAGCGGCGTTGGATATGGAAAAAGGGAAAGAAGCATAGTCTTTCCGTTAATGCGGGTTGGGGGTTTTATTTCTGGTCTGGTTTTTGCTAATAAATAAAGAAATGCGCATATCATATTGATGTGGATGTGTGATATACTGAATATTGAAAGAGTCGGCTGAGCAGTCGCTGTTTTATCGCAAGATAAGATGGAGGAAAGTCCGGGCTCCATTGGGCAGGGTGCCAGGTAACGCCTGGGAGGCGTGAGCCTACGGAAAGTGCCGCAGAAAATATACCGCCTGTCACTTGTGACCGGTAAGGGTGAAAAGGTGCGGTAAGAGCGCACCGCGCTTTTGGTAACAGAAGTGGCATGGTAAACCCCACCCGGAGCAAGATCAAATAGAGGGACAGACGCGTGGCCCGCGCGGTTCCTGGGTAGATTGCTTGAGCTGCAGGGTGACTTGCAGCCTAGATGAATGACTGTTCTCGACAGAACCCGGCTTACAGGCCGACTCTTTCTTTCTTTTTTCGAGCATTTCTGCTCGATATCCGGTAAAGCTTCTGCATTCATGCAGGCGTCGCTGTGTCGCTAAAAGCGTAAAAGATGTCAAGTTATTGCAGTGACGGTATTTTGGATCTGATTCTCATTTCTTATCAAAAAAGCTGGAAATTCCCGGCAGTATCACACTTAAAGTATTTTCTCACTAAGACCAATTAACTTTCTGATAAAAAATGGGAATTATTTTTCCATATTTTATCAGGATATATTTTGTCTTGGTTGTTGTGTAAGTCATTGTCGAAAAAGAAAGAATCTAAATGAAATCATCCTTGACTAGGGGTTGTTAGAAAACTATAGTGGACATAAGTGGAGAAAAGTGGGAAAAAATGGTTTTTTAAGGTATCTGGGGTAAATCTTGTTTCGAGGCATTAGTTCAATCAATCTGGACGGCAAAGGACGTCTTGCGATTCCTACCCGTTATCGGGAAGAATTACAGGATTGTTGCGAGTGCCAGATGGTCGTGACGGTCGCTGTCAATGAGCGGTGTGTTGGGGAGAATGGTTGTCTATGGCTTTATCCGATGCCTGAGTGGGAAAAGCTTGAACAAACGATCAGTAAATTACCCACGTTAAATAAAATGGCCGGGAAGTTAAGACGGTTTGTTATCGGTAATGCATCTGAATGCGAGATGGATGGGCAGGGGCGTTTGTTGTTGCCGGAAAAGTTAAGAACATTTGCAAATGTAGACAAGAAAGTTGTCTTGGTTGGTCAGCTCAATAAATTTGAACTCTGGAATGAAGAAGCTTGGGGATTAAAGGAAACTGAGTGGCTGAATGGTGATGATAATGAAGGCTTGGAAGATTTAGGCTCATTATCCTTTTAATGCGGGAGATTTGTTAGTGGAACATTTGCCCGTTATGTTTGCAGAAGCTTTGCAGCAGTTGGCTATTAAAGAAGACGGTATTTATTTGGATTGTACGTTCGGTCGGGGCGGGCATAGTCAGGGGATTTTAAATTTACTGGGTTC
>JAURVK010000052.1 GCA_030655535.1 Methylobacter sp.
CTAGGAACATGAAAGTCGGTTGTGGGAGCGACGCCCTCGTCGCGACGTAGGCGTCGCTCCCACGAAATTCGTGGCTACACTACATTCCCGGCAAGCCAATCTGTCCAGGCGGAAAAATTATCGCCTTTGGTTGATGACAACTGGATGATTTGTATGTCTGGATTGACCTGTCTGGCGAAGTTAATACAACGCTGTACATCAAAATCGACATAAGGCAGCAAGTCGGTTTTATTGATGATCATTAAATCTGCCGCGTGAAACATGTCCGAATATTTGAGCGGTTTATCGTCGCCTTCAGTCACTGACAGCACTACAACTTTATGTGCTTCGCCCAAATCGAATGAAGACGGGCAAACCAGGTTACCGACATTTTCTATGGCCAGCAAGCTGTGATCTTTTATGCCTAGCTCCTGGATCGCATGACCGATGCCGTGCGCATCGAGATGACAGGCTCGACCTGTGTTGATTTGCAAAGCGGGTACGCCGGTGGCCCTGATTCGATCCGCGTCATGCTCGGTCTGTTGATCGCCTTCGATGACGGCGATAGGAAAGCGGTCTTTTAAAAGCTTAATGGTTTCGATCAGCAAGGTGGTTTTGCCCGCGCCGGGACTGGAAACCAGATTCAGCGTGAAAATATGATGCTGCTGAAAGTAAGTCCTGTTTTGCTCCGCATAGGCATTGTTTTTACTGAGTAAATCCTGTTCGACTTTAACCAGGCGCTCTGTTTCGTGATCATGATGGTGATGACCGTGGTCATGGTCATGCTGATGAATTTGCCCGTTTACAGGCTGGAGTTTGTTAATTTTGCCTGGTTGGCTGCAACCGCATATTCCGCACATAAATAGTGACCTGTAAAAGTGAAAGTATTTTAGTAACCACTGAGCCATCAATATAATAGAACGCAGATGACGCAGAGGGATATGATAAACGCGGATAACTTAAGAAAAATCTTATTTTTATCTTAATTATCTGCTTCATCCGCGTTCTATTTTTTCTAACGCTGAGTAGTTACTTATTTTATTCTTTTGTTTGTTTGCTTAGATAACAATCAAGTCTTTAATTTTCATGTCCGCCCCCTGAACGATTTTAACCCTAGGACTGCCGCAATAGGAGCAAGGATCATGCGAGGTTTCCAGTTCGACTTCTAGTCCGCATTGCTGGCAAATTCCCAGTCCGGCTATATCGGAAATGATCAATTCGGCATTTTCCGCCAGCGAGTCTTTCATGACCACATCGAAACCGAAGCGCAACGCATCCGGCTCAACGCTGGAAAGTTTGCCGATTTCCAGGGTCACTTGGCTGACCTTGCTGAACTTCTGGCTCACGGCATGATTTTCCAGAATTTCCCTGACGTTTTCCAGCAGGGAGAGTTCATGCATGGCTGTCCCTGCCATGCACCCTTCGGGCCAGTGCAAATCTGCTCCCGGCAGATTGGTCATGCATGGCTGTCCCTGCCATGCACCGATTTGTTAAGCATGAGTTATTTGTTTCAGCCAAAAATCAAGGTCGGGATTGCCCAATAATCGCCCTGCAAACGAGCGCGCTTTTGCCAAATTATGTTCAGCGCTGGCGCTTAAGCCTTCGCCTAATTCAAATTTCTCGGCTTTGATGCTCAACAGAAAACACGGCGGCGGCGTTTGTTTTTTTATCGATTGATACACGTCCAAAACCGCCGCAGGACTCATCGCATGAGTCGTGTAGCTTTTATCCCTGGCGGGCTCCAGCACGGTAAAATCAAACGCATCGACGCTGGCTACGGACGCATCGACGAACAACACCAAGCGCCTGTTTTCCAGATCCAGCGCATGTTCGATTTGCAATTGGAAGTCGGACAATATTTCTATTTCTTCCAAGTCGCAATGGCTTTCGACGTGTTCCAGCAGTAACGGCCCCAGCGCATCGTCGCCGCGACTGAGGTTGCCGTAGCCGAACAGCAAAACCGGTTTACCCATGTTCCCGCTCGATTCGACCATCGCTATGTTTGACCAGCTTATCGATCAGCTTGCCATCGGCATCGACCAATTCCAGTTGCAACGGCATTTTGCCTACCGCATGGGTCGCGCAGGACAAACAGGGATCGTAAGCGCGTATCGCTACTTCCAGATTATTCAATAAGGGTTCGGTCAGTTCGCGGCCGGACAAGTATTCTGCCGCCACTTGCCGCACCGATTCATTCATCGCCATGTTGTTGCTGGTGGTCGAGACGATTAAATTGGCTTTGGTGACGATGTCGTTTTCATCGACCTGATAGTGATGGAACAAGGTACCGCGCGGCGCCTCAATCACACCGATGCCTTCATAGCGTTTTTCGCCCTGCGCCACCAGATCGGAACCCATGATGTCCGGGTCGCCCAGCAATTGTTTGATGCTTTCGGCGCAATGCAGCACTTCTATCAGGCGCGTCCAATGAAATGCCAGGGTGCTGTGCACCATCGCCTCGCCGCTGTGCGCTTTAAACTCGACTCTGGCGGCTTCCGCCAGCGGCGTGTCGATATAATCGCAGTTATTGACCCGCGCTAACGGCCCGACCCGATACCAGCCTTGTTCCTGCCCCAGCGACAACAGATAAGGGAATTTCATGTACGTCCATGAGCGGACTTCTTCATGGATATAATCGTTATATTGGCAATAATCGACCTGATCCATAAGGGTTTCGCCATGCTCATTCTTGGCGCGGATGCCGCCGTGATACAGCTCCAATGCACCGTCCGATTTGGTCAGACTGAGGTAATTGGTGCGTATCGTGGCAAATTCATCGTAATAAGGCAGATTAGAGCAATGCACTTTTTTAATCAGCGCAACCGATCCTTCCGCCCAGCTTATCATCTGGTCGATGTCTTCCAGCAGATAGTCGCGTTCGGCTTTGCTCAATGACTTGTTCATGCCGCCGGCAATCGCGCCGGTGCCGTGAATGCGCTTGCCGGATACCATGCGGATCACTTCCTGTCCGTATTTGCGCAGCTTGACGCCTTGTACGCCGATGTCGGGATACTCGGCCAATACCGCAATGACCGAACGCTTGCTGATGTCGCTTTCAAAACCGAACAATAAATCCGGGCTGGATAAATGAAAAAAATGCAGCGCATGGGATTGCATCACTTGCCCGAAATGCAGCAGGCGTCTTAATTTGTCCGCCGCAATGGGCAGGTTCTCGGGATCGACGCCGACCAGTTGGTCTATGGCTTTGGCGGCGGCCAAATGATGGCTGACCGGACAGATGCCGCATAATCGCTGCACCAGAACCGGCAGTTCCCAATAAGGCCTGCCTTGAATGAAGCGTTCAAAACCTCTAAATTCGACGATATGCAGTCTGGCCTGTTGGACTTTATTGTCCGCATCCAGCAATAACGTGACTTTGCCGTGGCCTTCAACGCGTGAAACGGGATCGACGACGACGCGTTTTAAACTGTCGCGGTTTTCGGCTGTTTCTAAATGTTCGTACATGATTTTTTCCCGTATTTGTTATTTCTTATAATGATACTTGCAGCTAATAACAATCAGCCTATCGGCTTCAACTTTGTACACTAAGCGATGCTCATCATTAATGCGGCGCGACCAATAACCTTGTAACTCATGTCTTAAGGCTTCGGGTTTACCCAAGCCTGCGTATGGATTACGCAACGTTTCTTTAATCAAGCTAACAAGACGTTTATAGAGCTTTTTGTCCTCGCTTGCCCAGTTGCTAAAATCCTCAAAAGCGCTTTGTTCAAAAGCAATATTCATTACAAATCATTTAAATGGGCAGTGACTAAGCCACCCTTTTTAACATTGGCTATCGCTTCTAATAGATGCGCCTTGTTAGCAGGGTCACGCAATAAATAATCGGTTTCATCCTGTTCGATTTCCGCCGTTTCACAAATGGCAATTTCAATATCTTTGTGTTGAAACTGCGCTTTGATGGATGCTATAAAATTTTCGTTTAGCTCATCAGCATTGATTTTATAAACTGTGTACATAGTTTTCCTCTCACTTGTGGGTCGCTTAATCGTAATGAACCAACTCATAAGGCAATGACGGCTCGCGCCCTTCGATCAAATCGGTCAGGAATTTCCAGAACACGTCGGCTGACGGCGGACAGCCGGGCAGGTAGTAATCTATTTTGACCACTTCATGAATCGGCCGCACCTGATCCAACAGCAAGGGCAATTCTATATCGCTGGGAATCTGCGCATTTTCCACGCCGATGCCGTCCAGATACGCTTCATTCAGGCATTCTTCGAGCGGAATATGATTACGCATGGCAGGCAGTCCGCCGTTAATCGCGCAGGCGCCGACCGCAACCAGAATTTTGCAGTTGTTACGAAATTCGCGCAACACATGCACGTTTTCGGAATTGCACACGCCGCCTTCAATCAGGCCTATATCGCAATTAGTGCAATGCTCTATGTCGGTGAGCGGCGAGCGGTCGAACTCAACCACTTCAGCCAGTTGCAGCATCCGTTCGTCTATATCTAAAAACGACATGTGACAGCCGAAGCAGCCTGCCAACGATGTGGTCGCTACTCTAATTTTATTCGCCATGTTTAAGATGCTCCGTCTCTAAAGCTACTTGATCGATTTGTTTATGATCGTAAATACGCTCGCCTATCGGCACCTGATAACCGGTGCGTTTAATTAAAATCGCGCCGGTAGGGCAAATGTGCGCGGCGCGATCGGTTGCGTCAATGTCGGTATCTTTCAACAGGCCGCTTTGGGCATTGACGACCAAATGCTTGTGGATGCCGCGCCCGCTGAGCGTAAACACGTCTTTGCCGTCTGTTTGCTGGCTGGCGCGAACGCACAAGGCGCAAAAAATACAGCGATTATGGTCGATCATCACCTCGGCATGAGAGGCGTCCACTTCCCGATCCGGATAAAATAACGGAAAATGGTTGTCGAGCATATTCAAATGATAGGCCACGGCTTGCAACTGACAATTGCCGGTTTTTTCGCAGGACGGACAAAAATGATTGCCTTCCACAAACAGCATCTGGGTGATTTTCTTCCGGTCGTCGACCAGCTCTTTAGTTTCATTCAGTACATCCTGCCCGTCCATTGCAGGATAGGTGCAGGCAGAACAGTTGCGCCCGTTTACTTTTACCGTACACAGCTTGCAACTGCCGTGCGGGGTAAATTCCGGCTGATGGCATAAATGCGGAATATAGACGCCGGCAGCCATCGCCGCATCCATAATGGTCTGCCCCTCTTCAAAAGGAATGGTTTTGCCGTCGATGGTAATGGTTTTACTCATGTTCGTTCGCCTCTATTTGAGCCAAGTGCGCACCGGCATCGTCCCGATTGGCCATGCGCCGCGCTGTTTCCAGCGCGCCATCCAAATCGAATCCCGGTTCATAACTGATTTCTTTTAATCGGCTTTGGTACAAATCCGGGTAGCGCTCCAGCGTTGTTAATATCGGATTCGCCGCCGTTTGCCCGAGGCCGCAATGACTATAGTTTTTGACCAGTTGACACAGTTCTTCCAGCGCAACAACATCGCCCGCAGAGCCATGCCCTTCGACAATTTTATCCATCTGTTTTTTCAATAGCGAGGTACCGACCCGGCATGGCGTACAAAATCCGCAACTTTCATGGGCAAAAAAGTCCGTGAAGTTATGAACCATGTCGAGAATATTGCGACTGGTGTTGAAGATAATGAATGAGCCTCCTGTGGCCAAATCTTCAAAAGCCAGCTTGCGCTCGAACTCCTGATCGGAAATAAAACTGCCTGACGGCCCGCCGACCTGAACGCCCAATACATCGTCGGCGCCACAGTCATGCAGAATAGTCTGAATCGTCACGCCAAAGGGGTATTCATAGATGCCGGGACGCGCGCAATCGCCGCTGATACTGAGTATCTTGGTGCCTTTCGATTTTTCGGTGCCGATACCGGCAAACCAGTCGCCGCCATTGACCGCAATGCCGGCCGCCGCCAGAAACGTTTCTACATTATTGACTACGGTTGGTTTACCCAAGTAACCCTGGGTAACCGGATAAGGCGGACGGTTGCGCGGGATACCCGCCTTGCCTTCCAGCGACTCGATCAACGCGGATTCTTCGCCGCAAATATAAGCGCCTGCACCCAGACAGATTTCAATATCGAAATCCCACCCTGCATCCAGAATATTGCTGCCCAGCAAACCGTTTCGGCGACGCCGATCCAAAATGTTTTGCAACTTGTCGTAAAGGTGCAAATACTCGCCGCGCAAATACAAAAAACCCTGTTTGGCCCCGATAATCGCGGCGCACACCGTCATGCCTTCAAAAACCTGATCTGCCAAAGCATTCAGCAACACCCTGTCCTTGAATGTGCCGGGTTCGCCTTCGTCGGCATTGCACACCGCATAACGCTCAGCCTGCTGTTCTTCCGAGCAGAATTGCCACTTGATCGCCGTTTTAAATCCGGCCCCGCCCCGACCCCGCAAACCTGATTTATCGATTTCCGTCAGCGTTTCCTTGATGCCTCGCTGCAAAACCGCTCTGAGTGCCGCGCCTTGCTCAAGCTGCTGATTCAGCAATAAACCGGGTTTGTAAATATTGTCATCCACCTGAAATAATTCGCTAGGCCACTCGCTCAGGGGTTTTTGTTGATTAATCAGCGCTGCAATTTTATCGATTCCGGAACGATCCAGGCGGGTCAATGCATAGCCGTTAACCAAGCCGGCAGGTCCCTGGTCGCACATGCCGGTACAGGAAGTATTATCCAGACTGACCACGCCATCTGCCCTGACCTCGCCAACGGCAACACCCAGTTTATTTTCCAGATAGTCAAGCAGGTTTTTCTTGCCGAGCATATGATCGGTTATCGAATCGCTGATCAACAGCTCATATTGCCCTCTGGGGGTCAGGTGGAAAAAACTGTAGAATTCAACGACGCCGATAATTTGCGTACGGGGGATGTTTAGCAACCCGGATAGCTGCTCTATCGCTGCCTCCGGTATATAATGATAACGGGATTGGATTTGTCTTAGAATTTGCAACAAATGTGTTGCCTGATGATTATTTCCTACGATACCCTGAATGAATTGTTTCACTTTATCTCCCCGGCTTTATCTTTCTGGATGTTTGTGGATATGATACTGATGAATTATTACATTATCTACATGCAGTGATTGCTCCGGGCAATCATTCTGCATTCCCTCCATCCATGGCGGTCAGATGTAGGTAAGGGTAAGGGGCAGGACCGGAAACTTTAAAATTACTTATTCCTTGCCGAAACCAACTATATCTCACTATCTTAGATAAACCAATAATTAGGTATCAGGACTTTTCATCGAGCACTCATGGCAAAAAAACCAACTTCGTTTAAAGCGGCATTGTCGTTCCCAAACCGTACCATGGCTTATTTTTATAGCCAGATTGAGCAGCAAAAACAGGTTCTACGGCGTATTCATGACATTTTACCGGCGGCGTGTGCCAAACATGCGCTGCACTGCGTTATTAACGGCAAGAAACTGCTGGTTTATACCGATACGGCGGCTTGGGCATCGCAACTGCGCTTTTATAACAGCGCAATTCTTGCCGCCATCGCCCCGCTAACCCGAGAATCGGTCTCGATTATGCAGATTAAAGTCCGGGTAGAGACCTTGTCTGCAACATCTCTACCGGGACGGACACCGATCATTCCATCGGCAGAAAAAATAGAGTTCATCCATAACCACAGTCTCACGGTTTCGGATGAACAATTGAAGCTCGCGTTGCTGAGGTTAAGTACAACGCTGGAAAAACTTTCAAAACAGCAAACCCCAACCTAATATCCAGGCAGAGGCTGACCGCTTCCGACTGCCTCATGCCTCTGGCCTAGGAGCCTCCGCTGAACGCATAAAAGAAATCGGGGCGTTATCTTCATCGTCAAAGGTAACCATTTCCCAGGCATCTTTATCATGTAATAAAGCGCGGAGTAATTTATTGTTCAATCCGTGACCCGATTTATAACCGGTAAATTCGCCTATCAAGCTATGCCCTAACAGATATAAGTCGCCTATCGCATCAAGAATTTTATGCTTAACAAATTCATCCGCATAGCGCAGACCGTCTTCGTTGATAACCTTGTCATCATCGACCACAATGGCATTATCGAGGCTTCCGCCCAAAGCCAGGTTGTTTTGCCGCAACATCTCAATATCTTTCATGAAACCAAACGTTCTGGCTCGACTCACTTCCTTGACAAAAGTAGTCGATGAAAAATCCATGGTGGCGGTTTTTACATGCTCTTCAAAAGCAGGATGTTCAAAATCAATCGTAAAGGTAACCTTGAAGCCTTCAAACGGCTCAAAAGCGGCCCATTTATCGCCATCCTCAACCCTTATGCTACGCTTTATACGGATATACTGCTTCGGACTGTCCTGTTCTTCAACCCCCGCCGACTGGAGCAAAAATACAAAAGGCCCGGCGCTGCCATCCATAATCGGAACCTCTGCGGCACTGACATCTATAATTGCGTTGTCTATGCCTAATCCGGCAAAAGCCGAGAGCAAATGTTCTATAGTTGAAATTTTTACATCACCCGCAACCAACGTTGTCGACAGTACGGTTTCGCCAACATTTTCCGGCGTTGCCTCAATGGTCACCGGAGTATCCAGATCGACTCTGCGAAACCGGATGCCCGTATTCGCTTCAGCCGGGCGCAAAGTCAAATAAATCTTATCGCCCGTGTGCAGTCCTACACCTGTTGCCCTGATTGTGTTTTTTAAAGTTCGCTGTTTAATCATAAAATCAATAACGCTAAGTAAGGAGAGCAAAAAGCGCGGATTTTATCACAATCAGACCCGAAAACTGAATCCATTGTTACTTGCATTCACTAATCTGCTTGACGCCTTAGAAAAGCCGGAATATCCAGATAATCTAAATCCATATCTTTTTTTGGTTGAGCCCCAAAACGCGTTTCTCTGCTTTCTGTTTTATTTTGGCGCATGACTGTGGGTGTATCCAGGCCTTCATAACTGACTTCGCCTGCCACATTTTGATTAACGTACCCTGCTGACGCTTTTGGAGCAAGCTTAACCGCCCTGGACGGCAACCCCATTCCTGTAGCAACTACCGTCACTTTAATCTCATCGCCTAAATCAGGATTAATAGACATGCCGATTTTTATAACGGCATCTTCCGAAGCAAATTCATGAACAATATTACCCACTTCATCGAATTCGGCAATGCCCATATCGGCCGCAGAAATATTAACCAAAATGCCACGCGCACCTTGCAAATTAATGTCTTCCAGTAATGGACAGGCAATAGCTTTCTCTGCCGCTTCCCGAGCCCGATATTCCCCATCGGCTGTAGCGGTACCCATAATCGCAGCACCCATACCGGACATCACCGTTCTGACATCGGCAAAATCGACGTTAATCATGCCTGGATGAACAATAAGTTCGGTAATTCCCCGTACCGCATCCAGCAACACATCGTTAGCCGCTTTAAACGCATTCACCAAAGATACATCGTTACCCAGTACCGGAAGTAATTTTTGATTGGGGATAATAATCAATGAATCGACGAATTTTTCAAGCTCCGCTATGCCTTGCTCCGCAGTTGCCAGCTTCTTTTTACCTTCAAATGCAAACGGTTTGGTCACCACGGCAACCGTCAGAATACCCATGCTTCTGGCAATTTCCGCAATAACAGGAAGCGCACCGGTACCGGTACCGCCGCCCATACCTGCTGTCAGGAAAACCATGTCAGCTCCCTCTAAAACTTCCTTGATGCGATCCTTGTTTTCGTCTGCCGCCATTCTTCCAACTTCAGGATTTGTACCTGCGCCCAGACCTTTGGTTAATTCGACACCTAATTGAATAATCGTATCGATGTTTAACTTTCTTAATGCCTGCGCATCGGTATTTGCACAGATAAACTCAACCCCCTCCACAAGACTCCCGACCATGTGATTGACCGCATTGCCGCCGCCGCCGCCGACACCAATAACTTTGATGACTGCATGTTCGTTACTCATATCCATTAATTCATATTTCATTGCCATGACCGTTGCCCCTTATTCTGTTAATAAACTATTAAAAGTTACCTTGAAACCAACTCTTCATTCTTGAGAACACGCTTGGGCCATTAGAATCAATTCTGACGCCGACACCCTGGTGTTCTTTACCATACATTAACAATCCGACCCCGGTAGAGTGAATCGGATTTTTTACCACCTCAGTTAAACCCGTCACATTTTGCGGCCCACCCATACGAACCGGCATATGAAAAATCTCTTCCGCCAAATCGATCAATCCCATTACTTTTGAACTGCCGCCTGTTAATACTATCCCGGCGGCTATTAATTCTTCATAGCCGCTGCGCCTTAATTCCGATTGAACCAGCAGCATTAATTCTTCATAGCGGGGCTCAATAATCTCCGCCAGATTTTGCGTTGAAATCTTGCGAGGCGCTCTATCGCCGATACTGGGCACCTCGATAATTTCATCGACATTCGCCAACTGCGTTAAGGCGCAGGCATATTTTCGCTTAATATCTTCGGCATTGAGCGTCGGCGTACGAAGAGCTACAGCTATATCATTGGTCACCTGATCGCCCGCTATGGGAATCACCGCCGTATGCTTGATGGCGCCCTCGACAAAAATCGCAATATCCGTGGTGCCGCCGCCAATATCAATCAAGCAAACGCCCAATTCTTTTTCATCTTCGGTAAGTACCGAATTGCAGGATGCCAGTTGCTCCAGCACAATATCATCGACTTCCAGACCGCAACGCCGAATGCACTTGACGATATTTTGCGAGGCGCTGACACTGCCGGTAACCATGTGAACCTTGGCCTCCAGACGAATACCCGACATTCCGATAGGCTCCTTGATGCCTTCCTGAAGATCGATCACAAATTCCTGAGGCAAGATATGTAAAATTTTCTGATCCGCAGGAATTGCCACAGCGCGGGCGGAATCAATCACCCTGTCTATATCGTACTGGGTCACTTCCTTGTCCTTAATGGCCACGATGCCGTGAGAATTCAGGCTACGAATATGACTGCCTGCAATACCTGCATAAACCGACTTGATCTGGCATCCCGCCATTAATTCAGCCTCTTCAATAGCGCGCTGGATGGATTGCACGGTCGATTCCAGATTGACCACCACACCTTTTTTCAGACCGCGCGATGGTGTTGACCCAATGCCTATGATTTCTATATTGCCGTCACTGGTAAGTTCACCAACGATAGCCGCGACCTTCGAAGTACCGATGTCCAGCCCGACTATCAAATTACGCTCTGTTTTTTTCGCCATTTTGTTTACTCTGTATCATCTTTTTATGATTAGCCATCTATTTCATGTTGCGGATTAGCACATTCTTCCGACTGTCAGGGATGGCAGAAGTGTCGCGATCGGTAGAGAACCGATGCGACCAGTCGATTTCTTCGGCTCCAGGTTTCCATGAAACCGCATATCCATTGGGATATCTCAAATCGACTATTGCTATTTTCTCAACCTGTTCTTGTCCTAATACTTCCAGCGTCTTCAAAAACCGCTGTAATTTCTTTAATTGTTCATTTCGTCCCAACAGTATTTCCAAGCCTGTTGTTAATTTTATCTTCCATGCCCAGCGATCATTAATCGTAAACTCCGCCATTTTCATGGACTGATCCGCTAATGCCGTGTTGACGCCTTTCATTATTTCCAGCGTCTTCAGCTGTTGCAACTCAGGCCCTTGCAAGATGGGCATATTCTTAAATTGATCTATATTCTTCGGTGTAATTATCTCGCCTCGTACGCTAATCAGGCTTTGTTGCCCCCATCGTACATAGGGTTTCTTTTCACGTATTTTGATGTCTATCGCATCAGGCCAGACTCGTTTAACCGTAACGCTATCAACCCAAACCAATTCCGAAACAGCCTGATGTATGGCTTGCATATCGGCATCGAAAAATCCGGTCATCACCAAAGGCTGTAAAGCCGCCTGTATCTCGTCCTTCCCGAGGTATTGAAAAACCCCTTCGCTTCTTACATATTTAACCGGTATGCTCTTAACGCCTAAAGCTGCCATCCAGACTAGGCCTGTCATCAGTAAAACGGTAATCATGCTTTTTACAACAGTCATCCATCATTACCCGCAACTGGTTTCCAGAATACGCCAAACCAATTCATTAAAATCGATACCCGCCTGTCTAGCCGCCATCGGCACTAAGCTGTGGTCGGTCATGCCGGGGACGGTATTAACCTCTATCAACTGGTACTGTCCCAAGTCATCGATAAATACATCCACTCTTCCCCAGCCTTTAACACCGACTACCTTGCAGGCTGTTACCGCCAATTCCTTCAACGACTGTTCCTGTTCCTGGCTCAATCCGCAAGGACAGTGATATTGCGTGGTTGTCGCCTGATATTTTGCTTCAAAATCGTAAAATGCATTAGGCGTTTCCAGGCGAATAACCGGCAACGCTACGCCATCCAACACCGCAACGGTATACTCTTTGCCGGTAACCCAGGCCTCTGCATAGACATCGCAGCGATATTTTTGCGCCACGATTAAGGCTTGTTGCAACTCATCCCGATTACCGGCCTTGCTCATGCCGATGCTGGAACCTTCCTGCGCCGGTTTGACGATAACCGGAAAACCCAACTTTTCAATACAGCCATCCAGATCGGCTTCGTCCTCCAACAAACACCATTTGGGCGTGACCAAACCGAAACCCTGCCAGCACAGCTTGGTTCTGAGCTTATCCATAGTCAATGCCGATGCCATCACGCCACTACCGGTATAGGGAATAGCCAGCACTTCCAGAACCCCTTGCAGCACACCGTCTTCGCCGCCGCGTCCGTGGATAATGTTAAATACCCGGTCAATCTTAAGTCCTGCCAATGCGTCAATCGGACTACCGGTAACATCAACGGCAAGCGCATCTACGCCTTTACATTTTAAGGCCGCATAAACGGCTGCCCCGCTTTTTAACGAGACTTCCCTTTCTGCCGCCGAACCTCCCATCATTACCGCAACACGGCCGAATTGTTTTGGGTTATTTATCGCCAATGCTTTCATATTGCTACGCCTACCATACAAACCTCAGTCTGCAAGACTACCCCCTGCTGTTGTTCAACTTTATCCTGTACATAATAAATCAGGGCTTCGATGTCCGCTGCCGTTGCATTGCCGGTATTGACAATAAAATTCGCATGCTTTTCAGACACGCAAGCGCCGCCAATCGCGTAGCCTTTTAAACCGGTTTGCTCTATCAACCTTGCCGCATAATCGCCTTCCGGATTTTTAAATACCGAACCGCAACTGGGTTGATTGGTCGGTTGCGTTGCCCCTCGTTTTTCCAATAAACCCTTAATTTTCTGCTGACTCGAGGCCGTATCGCCTTGCTGTAACGTTAACAGACAGGATAGAAACCACTCGTTATTTAAGCCCTTTACCGACCGGTAGCTCACCGTAAAATCCTGCGGATTTCTTTCCGTCACATTACCCGACATATCCAGCATTTCCACGCGCTTAACAATGGCCCAGGTTTCCCCGCCAAAGGCACCGGCGTTCATCTTCAAGGCCCCGCCCATGGTTCCGGGTATGCCGGCCAGAAACTCCGCGCCAATTAAGCCCCGTTCCCCACAAAAACGGGCCACATGTGCGCAGGGGACTCCCGCTTCGACATAAACCAGACCATCGTCGGTCAAGCGCATCTCTTTTAATCGTCCCTTGGTATTAATCACCGTGCCGCGTATGCCGCCGTCCCTGACCAATAAATTACTGCCCAGCCCCATCCAGAACACCGGCTCGGATTCCGGCAGGGCCTTTATAAATTTAATCAGATCCTGCAGGTTATGCGGGATGTACAGCTGATCCGCAGGGCCGCCAACGCGCCAACTGGTGTACTTCGCCAGTTTTTCATGCTTAAGCACGCGGCCTAGATTTTCAGTGGTCATTTATCGGAAACCTTAGCCTGCAACGCCTCTGCCAACAACTGCGGCATCTGTGCGGCAATCTGCCCGACATTGCCTGCACCCATGGTCAGCACCACATCCCCGGCTTTTACGATGCCAGCCAATATTTGCGGCAATTCTCCCAGGTTTTTGACAAATACCGGATCGACTTGTCCGCGCACCCGAATTGCCCGGCTTAAGGCTCTGCCGTCCGCGCCGGGAATAGCTGTCTCACCTGCCGCATAAATATCCATCAAAATCAACACGTCAACCGTTGACAGCACTTGCACGAAATCTTCGAATAAGTCCCTGGTGCGGGTATATCGGTGCGGCTGAAAAACAACAACCGCACGCCGATCCGGCCATGCCTGACGCAAGGCTTCAAGCGTTGCCGCAATCTCGCGCGGATGATGTCCGTAATCATCTACCAGTGTCAGCTTGCCGCCGTCCATCGGCAAGTCGCCGTTAATCTGGAAACGCCTACCTATGCCTTTAAACGCACCCAGGCTTTTGATAATTGCTTCATCATCTACCGCCAGCTTGGTTGCGATGCTAATCGCCGCCAATGCATTGAGCATGTTATGCCAGCCCGGCATATTTAAAGTAATATGTAACGACGGATAATCGCCTCTTCGTATAACTTCAAAAGAGGTATGCATACCCTGCTGTTTAATATTTATCGCACGTACATCGGCATCTTCATGGACTCCGTAAGTCATTACCGGTTTGGATATTTCCGGCAAAACCGCCCTGACGCCTTCATCATCCAGGCACATCACCGCTAATCCGTAAAAGGGAAGATGATGTAAAAACTTTATAAAAGTATCTTTTAATCGCTGATAACTGCCTTCATAGGTCGCCATATGATCCTGATCAATATTGGTGACTATGGCCATCATCGGCTGCAAATACAGAAACGAAGCATCGCTTTCATCGGCTTCTGCGACCAAATAATGACCCAAACCTAATTTAGCATTGCTGCCTGCGCTGTTTAATCGCCCGCCGATTACAAAGGTTGGATCAAGCCCGCCTTCGGCCAGAATACTTGCAGTCAGACTGGTAGTTGTGGTTTTTCCATGGGTTCCGGCAACGGCAATACCAAACCTGAAACGCATCAACTCGGCCAGCATTTCCGCGCGCGGTATGACCGGTATCCTATTTAAATAAGCCTCATCAATTTCTTCATTACTTCGATCTATTGCGCTGGACGCTACCACCACATCGACCTGCGCTATATTCTCCCGTTTGTGCCCGATATTGATGGTCACGCCCAAGTCAGCCAGTCTTTTCGTCACTGAGCTTTCTTTAATATCGGAACCTGAGACTTGATACCCTAAGTTCGACAACACCTCGGCAATGCCGCTCATACCGGTTCCGCCTACGCCGACAAAATGTATCCGGTCGATATTGCCTAATGCCTGAGTCGGTATTTGGCTGTTTGGGCGATTCATAGACCCGCCTCCGCCATGCAAATACCGGCAACGATTTCTGTCGCATCCAAACGTGCGTATTCTTTTGCAGTTTTACTCATCACGTCCAATTGCTTAATTACCTTTGTTATCTGTTCTACCAGCGTTGTTGCATTCAAATCTTTTTGCATTAATATCAGTCCTGCACCGGCATCGGTTAAATACCGGGCATTAGCTGTTTGATGATCGTCAATCGCGCTCGGCAACGGTATAAATATCGCAGGAACGCCTGCTGCGGCCACTTCACTGACGGTCATTGCGCCGGATCTGCAAATCACCAGATCCGCCCATTGATAGGCCGACACCATATCTTCTATAAAGACATTGACTTCCGCGTTCACGCCTAAGGCTTTATACCGGTTCTCGACCTGCTGCTGCATGACCGCGCCGGTTTGGTGCCTGACTTCTGCATTGTTCAATTCTGCCAGAGCCTCAGGCACGACTTCATTCAATACTTGGGCTCCCTGGCTGCCGCCGACGACCAATATGTTAATCCCCCTTAGCCCCTCTTTTTCAAAGGAAGGCTTTGCTTCCCCCTTTATAAAAGGGGGATCAATGGAGATTACGAACTGTTTTCTTAACGGATTCCCAGTAAATCTGGCATTAACATTTTTAGCAAAACTGCCCGGAAACGCTTCCAATACCTGATTGGCCATGCGTGCCAGCAACCTGTTGGTGGTACCGGGCACCCGATTTTGCTCATGAATGATCAGAGGTATACCTAATAGTTTTGCCATCAGTCCGCCCGGTCCTGCTACAAACCCGCCCATACCCAACACCACATCCGGTTTGCGCTTTTGCAATATTTTCAATGCCTGACTACAGGCCTTTATCAGCAACAATACTGCCGTTATTTTCGACAGCCATCCTTTGCCCCGCACTCCGGCAACCGACAACCAGTCTATATCTATACCCTGCTCAGGAATCACTCGGCCTTCCAAACCTTTCTGCGTACCTAGCCAACTGACCTGCCAACCTTTTTCGATCAACTCTTGAGCGACTGCCAACGCAGGAAACACATGCCCGCCGGTTCCTCCAGCCATAATAACGATGCGTCGCCTATAGGACATAGGCGAGGCAGATAAGGCTCCTGCTATATCTGCATTCACCACATCCCTGTGGTTCGGGCGTGAGCAGGAGCGGAAGCTTTTACCCATATCGTTTTCTCGTTCCGCTACGCCGCATAGACGCTGTACCGGCATTTATCTCGGCAGTTTCGCTTTGTATCCGAAATAACAAGCCAAGCGCACAGCACATGATCATCATGCTGCCGCCGCCATAACTCAGCAACGGCAAGGTCAGGCCTTTGGTAGGCAAAATCCCCATATTAACGCCCATATTGACGAATGACTGAAAGCCGAACCAAATACCCAATCCATAGGCAATAAATGCGGAAAACCGTTGACCTGCCTGTTCGGCTGCTGCGCCTATTGCAAAAGTGCGCCAGACCAATAACGAAAATAAACCAATAACAATGACCACGCCCACTAAACCCAATTCTTCTGCTATCACTGAGAATAAAAAATCGGTGTGGGCTTCCGGTAAATAAAATAATTTTTGTATCCCGCTGCCCAAGCCTACGCCCAACCATTCTCCGCGCCCGAACGAAATAAGCGCCTGGACTAATTGAAACCCGCTGTTCAACGGGTCAGCCCAAGGATCCATAAAACTGGTAACCCGAATCAAACGATAGGGTGAAAAATAAACCAGCAATATTGCCAGTACGCCAATGACCGACAGCAGTACTATAAATTGCGAAAGCCTGGCCCCGGCTAAAAACATGATACCCATAGCTATCATTATAATAATGACAGCTGAACCGAAATCCGGCTCCAATAACAGCAACAGACTGGCCACCGAAAACAGCCCCAGCGGTTTGAGCAAGCCAAAAGCCGCGTTCTGTACCGACTCCTGATATCGAGTGACATAACCTGCCATATATATGACGGAAAAAAACTTGACTACTTCGGATACTTGTATCCTTACACCACCTATCGACAACCAACGCACACTGCCGTTAACCTTTACGCCGAGACCGGGTATCAGCACAATAACCAGTAATAGCAATCCCGAGATAAACAACCAGGGGCCATTCTGTTCCCAGACTTTCATCGGCACTGCCGCCACTAACCCGCCGAAAACTAATCCCAATCCTATGTGCATTAACTGCCTGACGGGATAATACAAACCACTCCCGGTCATTTTTATACCCAGATGCAATGATGCGGATGCAACCATCACATAGCCGATCAGCAATAAACTGATGCTCACCGAAAGCAGCACCGGATCAAAATGAAATCGACCGACCCGAGTTTTCATTGATGCTCCCGACATTGTTGATTGTTCATATCGCCGCCACGAATGGCAAACCCAAAGTAGGCGCTTTAGGCGATGCCGCACGGTCAACCAACGTCAACACAGCTTTGGTGAATTTATCCCCCCTGTCCTGATAGTTTTTATATTGATCAAGACTGGCGCAAGCAGGAGACAGTAAAACGCTGTCACCGGCATCGGCAAGATCCGCTGCAATCTGTACCGCTTGCGCCATATTGTCTGCCGAATAAACCGGTACACAACCGTTCAAGGCCTGCTTTATCAGGTCTGCATCCTTACCTATCAACACCACGCTTTTTGCTTTTTCTTTGATTGCGGGCGTCAATTCATTCATATCGGCACCTTTCGCGTCACCACCGGCAATAAGAATCACCTTGCGCGCATAACCCTGCAAAGCTGCAATGCAAGCGCCGATATTGGTCGCCTTCGAATCATTAACCCAGGTAACACCGCGTATTTCCGCAACACGCTGCATCCTGTGGCTTAGCCCTTTGAAGTTGCGCAAGGTATCACACATGATCTGTTCATCTAATCCGACAGCCACACCTAAAGCCAATGCCGCCAAAGCATTGGCCGCATTATGCCTGCCTTCAAGCGGCAATTCAGCCAACGGCATCAAGCAGGATTCGGTGTGCATTAGATATTCTGTGTCGTCCTTAAATGCGAGGTAGAAATCGGCTTTTTTGTTAATCGAGAAGGTAAATGTCTTTCTGTCTTTATCCCGCATGGCATAAACAACAGGATCATCCACATTAATGATCATCGCGCCATCGCCTCTAAATATCCGTTGTTTTTGTCGTGCGTATTCGGCAAAATCGGCATGCCTGTCCAGATGATCGGCACTGACATTGAGTACCGTCGCGGCAACCGCATTCAAGGCTGAAGTTCGTTCCAGTTGAAAACTCGACAGTTCCAGTACGTACAGTTGCGCATTTAACTTCAGTAAGTCCAAGGCCGGCGTACCCAGGTTTCCGCCTACACCCACTTCTATCCCCGCAGCTTTTGCCATTTCACCCAACATCGTGGTCACTGTACTTTTGCCATTGGAGCCGCTGATGGCAACAATAGGGACATCGACGGAACAGGCAAACAGGTCGATATCGCTGACTATTTTCGAGCCATTGGCTATGGCTTTAATGATCGCCTGTTCATTCAGCGACACGCCGGGACTGGCCACCAGATGCGTCGCCACTTTAAACGCGGCCTCATCGAAACCTCCGGTAAACACCGGTGTATCGGGCATTTGCTGAAAAAATTCCTCCATCATCGGCGGCTTGGCGCGACTGTCGATAATGGCGAATTTGAAATTTAAGCTTTGTAAATAATGCGCAACCGAAATTCCCGTGTTGCCTAGACCCACGACCAATACTTTGGCCGTTTGCGGATCCAACGCAAAATTCTTTTTTAACAATGCTGTAATTGCTGCACTATCCATTTCTTATCTCAATTTCAAAGTAGCCAAGCCAATTAACACCAAAATGACGGTAATAATCCAGAAGCGCACGATAACGCGAGGTTCCGGCCAGCCTTTCAATTCAAAGTGATGATGTATCGGCGCCATACGAAAAACGCGCTTTCCGGTCATTTTGAAAGAGGCTACCTGGATAATCACCGATACCGTTTCCATGACAAATACACCGCCCATAATCATCAATACGATTTCCTGTCTGACCAGCACCGCCAATACGCCTAAAGCCGCGCCCAACGCCAGCGCCCCGACATCCCCCATGAACACCATCGCGGGATAAGCGTTAAACCACAAAAAGCCCAAGCCGGCACCGACCAAAGCGGCACAAAATACGATCAGTTCCCCGGCATTGGGCAAATAAGGTATCGCCAGATATTGTGAAAAAGTCACATGGCCTGATAAATAGGCAAAAAACCCCAGCCCGGTTGCAACCATTACGGTCGGCATAATCGCCAACCCGTCCAGTCCATCGGTCAAATTGACTGCATTGCTGGTTCCAACTATCACAAAATAAGTCAGAACTATGTACATCCAACCCATATCCAGCATGAAGTCTTTAAAGAACGGGACTATCAACTGCGTTTCTGCCGGCAATATTGCGGTTTTGTACAAAAAAACTGCCGCCATTAAACCTATGACCGATTGCCAAGTATATTTAGCCTTAGCCGACAAACCGTCGCTGTTGCCCTTGATGACTTTTCTATAATCATCGACAAAACCGATGATCCCGTAACCCAGGGTCACCAACAAAATAACCCATATATAGCGGTTGCCCAGATCTGCCCACAACAACGTACTGAATGCAATGGCGACCAATATTAAGGTTCCGCCCATGGTCGGCGTACCCGCCTTTTCGTAATGCGATTGAGGACCTAGCTCACGGATACTTTGCCCGATATTATTGCGGCTTAATTTCCTGATCATGACCGGTCCGATAATAAAAGAAATGACCAATGAGGTTAAGGCCCCAAGAATGGCGCGAAAGGTCAAGTAATGAAATACCCTGAATCCGCCATCAAAGGTCATTAAATAATCTGCAAAATAAAGTAACATTCTATATCCTGAAATTCTGCCTACAGGGATGTAGGTGGGGCAGATAAGGCTCCTGCACTATCTGCATTCACCACATCCCTGTGCTTCGGGCGTGAGCCGGAGCGGAAGCTTTCAACCAGTGCGGCCACTACATTCTCCATGCGCTGGGCCCTTGACCCTTTGACCAAAATCGCTTCATCACCTTTGAGCTCATGCATTAACACTTCAATCAAATCATTTTGGCTATCAAAAAAAGCAGCTCCTTTGCCAAAAACCTTTACCGTATACCGGGCATCGGAACCGATAGCCAGAAGACGTACAACACCGCTTGCTTTAATGAGTCCACCCATTTCTTCATGTATCTTCGCACTCTCGGCTCCCTGTTCGCCAAAAGCGCCTAAAATCAGCCAACGCTCACCGGTGCAGTTAGCCAGCACATCCAGTCCCGCCTTTAATGAAGCTGAATTGGCATTATAGGTATCGTCGATAACGATATTGCCTAAACGGCTTACCAACGGCTGCAACCGTCCTGTGACCGATTTCACCTCTTCCAGTCCGCGTTTAATCTGTTGCAAATCTATGCCCAACGCCAGACAGGCTGCTGCGGCTGCCAATGCGTTGACGACATTATGCCGACCTGCCAGTTTTAATTTTATGCTCAACTCACCGGCTGCGGTGACCAATTCAAAAGTCGTGGCGAAAACATGGTTAGCCACTTCTGTTTTTACGGAATGCGCGGTTACTGTCGCCGATCTATCTAGCCCAAACGATATGATCTTTCTTGTTCCTGCTACCGATTTCCAATAGTCAAAGTAGGTATCATCGCGATTAAGAACAACCGCGCTATCTTGTTTTAGCGTCTGGATTATTTCCCCTTTCGCTTTAGCAACGCCGTCAACACTGCCGAAACCTTCTATATGTGCAGGCCCCACATTGGTAATAATCACCACATCGGCCTGTACATATTTACTGGTATATTCAATTTCGCCCGGATGGTTTGCGCCCATCTCGATGACTGCATACCGGTGTTGTTCGTTCAAACGCAATAAAGTTAAGGGCACTCCGATGTCATTATTCAAGTTACCTTGGGTAAACAGGGTATTGCCATTGACACTCAATATTGCCGCCACCATTTCCTTGACCGTGGTCTTGCCGTTGCTGCCGGTAATACCGACGACCGCCAGGGTCGTTTTTTTCCGCCAAGCGCCTGCCAATTCAGCCAAAGCCAGACGCGTATCGTCAACCACGATATGCGGTATGCTTGCGCTAACGCCCTTATGAACAATGGCGGCCGAAGCGCCGGCTTGCTCAGCCTTATCTACAAATTCATTGCCGTCAAAGTTATGGCCTTTTATCGCAACATAAAGCTGTCCCGGCTTTATCGCTCTGGTGTCTATACTGACCGATGAAACGACAACATCTTCACCGATCAATTCTCCCTGCACACACGCTGCAATTTCACTTAGCGTCATATTCATTCTTGAGCCTTGCGCCTGTCCAATGCTTCCATCACCGCCTGCCTATCGCTAAATGGCTGTTGTACACCGTTAATTTCCTGATATTGCTCATGGCCTTTACCGGCAATCACAATGCAATCATTTTTAGCCGCACTTGCTACCACTTTTTGTATCGCCTGTTCTCTATTTTGTATAACGTCAACCTTTGCCGATCTGCAACCCGCCAAAATATCGTTAACTATATCCAATGCGTTTTCGTAACGCGGGTTGTCATCGGTAATAACCACATGATCCGCCCAATGTTCGGCAATTTTTCCCATTTGCGGGCGCTTACCCGTATCTCTATTGCCGCCGCAACCGAAAACCACCCATAAAGCCTGTTTGCAATGCTTACGCAAACTGGATAAAACCTTATCCAATGCATCCGGCGTATGCGCATAATCCACAAAAATTAATGGATCGCCCTCTGCCCCAATCCGCTCCATACGTCCATCAATCGGCTTTATATCGGCCAGTTTTTTTACGGCTTCATGCAACGAAATCCCCATGGCCAGCATGACGGTCAAAACAGCCAGGACATTTTCTACATTAAAATCGCCGAACAGCGGGACTTTTACTCGCTGAATCTCAGTCATCCAGCGCACATCAAATTCGATTCCGTCCGCTTTATGCAGGATATTTTCAGCCCTTACACACTCGCCTGAATTCGCCGTTTTTCCTTTAACACTAAACTGCCATAATTGTACCGATTCAGGCACTGTGGCAATAATTTGCTCGCTGTAGCCACCATCCAAATTCACCACGGCGAAAGCTAAACCCGGCATTTTTAATAACGCCAGTTTGGCCTGCACATAAGCATCCATCGTGCCATGATAATCCAGGTGATCGCGACTGATATTGGTAAATACCGCGCCTCTAAACGTCACGCCATTGACCCGGCCTTGCTCCAGACCATGCGAGGAAACTTCCATCGCCACCGTGCGTTTTTTGTTCTTTAATAATTCAGCCAGTATTTTCTGAATTGCCAGGGCATCGGGCGTGGTATTTAAGGTCTTGTTGAGCTTGCCCCACTCGCCCCAGCCGAGTGTCCCTATAATTCCGCAGTCTTCCAGCATCTGGCTCAAAAACTGGCTGCAAGACGTTTTCCCATTAGTGCCGGTAATGCCGATAACCGTCATAAACCGGGATGGATCGCCATAAAAACGCGCGGCCAGTTCGCCCAGCTTTAAGCTAAGGTTTTCCACGGCAATCATTGGAATTTGTAGGGTCGGATTTATCCGCCCAAAGGCGAATGAATTCGCCCCTACAAGGTCTGCCAGCTGCCGCCCCCCCCCGGCCGGATCAAAAATGACTACACTTGCTCCATTATTGACAGCTTGTGCAACATGCGCCAAGCCATGCTGTTTAGCACCGGCTAAAGCAATAAATGCATCGCCACCAACCACAGCCCGACTATCCAAAACCAATCCAGTAATCGGCATATCGTCCTGATCCGGAAACGAGGCGAACCCGTGTAATAAATCCTTCAACTGAGATACACCATGTCTCAGCTCCCCTGTAGTCGACAAGTTAAGACCCTTGCCGTGTCAGCAAGATGGGCATGTTATCCTGCTGGTCTGGAGCAACCTCCAACACTCTCAAGGCTCCCGCCATCACCTTGGAAAATACCGGCGCTGAGACTATCCCACCGTAATATTGGCCGGCAGAAGGCTCATCAATCATGACAACGACAATCAATCGCGGATTCTTTGCCGGTGCCATGCCCGCAAAAACAGAAAAATAATTTTTATCCACATATCCACCCGCACTGGCTTTTTTTACCGTGCCGGTTTTACCGGCGGCGCTATAGCCATCCACTCTGGCCTGGTAAGCCGTACCATCTTTCATAAGCACCGTTTCCATCATGGCTCTGACTCTCTTGGCGGTTCTGACTGAAAACACCCGTTGCTCATCAACATCCTCATCCCGTTTTAACAGGCTAACCGAATGCAAAATACCATCATCCGCCAATGCCGTATAAGCTCTTGCCAATTGCAATGCCGAAGCGCTCAAACCATAACCGAACGACAAAGTCGCCGTTTCAAAGTCGCTCCTGTTTTTATAATCAAGCAAGCTTCCACTGGCTTCCCCAGGAAAACCGGAACCGGCCGCAACACCAAAACCCAGCCTATGATAAGCTCTCCAAAAATATTCCGGCGGCATGCTCAATGCGATCTGGCTTACCGCAACATTACTGGATTTCTTCAGCACTCCTGTCAAATCCAGCGTCCCATAATTATGTACATCCCTAACCACATGCCTACCGATCGGATAGACTCCATGGGTTTCAAACATGTCGTCCGGCTTGATATAGCCTCCGTCCAAAGCGGCGGCGACGACAAATGGCTTGATCGTTGATCCCGGCTCAAATACATCGGTTATCGACCTATTCCTGTACAGGCTTTCTTTTAAGCTCTTTCTGGTATTCGGGTTAAATGACGGCTGATTCACCGCCGCCAGAATTTCCCCGCTCTTTGCATCCAATACCACTAACGCCGCCGATTTTGCCTTATGAAGATTAAATGCCAACTGCAGCTCCCGATACGCCAGGTACTGGATGCGCTGGTCGATACTTAACTCCAGATTCCTGCCTGCAATCGGCTCTTTAATGTTTTCTACATCCTCAATAATTCGGCGCTGTCCATCCCTGATAACCCGCTTGCTGCCAGGAATGCCTTTTAATGATTTTTCATAGCCCGATTCAAGTCCCGCCTGACCAATATCGTCAATATTGGTAAAGCCGACTAAATGCGCGGAAACCTCTCCTGCCGGATAAAAGCGCTTGAATTCCCGTTCAAAATAAATACCCGCAAGCTTCAATGCCTTTACCTGATCAGCAATCACCGGACGCACTTGGCGAGCAATATAAGCAAACTGCCTATGCGCATCAGCTTTAATAAGCTCATTGGCTTTCCCCTTCGGCAAATTCAACAACTTTTCCATTTGCCTGATTTCGTATTCTTTTCCCGGCTGAATCTGTTGCGGATTCATCCAAATAGACTCGACCGGCGTACTGATTGCCAGCGGCGCACCATTCCTATCTTTTATCATGCCTCGGTATGCTTCCACCTTCACATCGCTGACATGACGAATATCGCCCTGATCTTTAAGAAACTGTTTATTCAGCACCTGTAAATCGACAGCCCGACCCACCAGTACTGCCATACAAGCCATTATAAAAACGACGACTGTTTTCCTTCGACTGCCATGGATGGCGGAAGTGTCGTGATCGGTAGGGAACCGATACGACCGGCCTGAAAAATTGTTTTCCAACTCTCTTGCCTTATTTTTGCCTTGAAAATGCATCATTTACGGCTTTATATAAATAATTTTTTCCCGTAACGGCATAACCAGCTTTAATTGCTCACGCGCCACTTGTTCTACCCGATTCTGTTCCGCCAAGGTTGTCAACTCCAATTGCAGTTGCCCCCATTCCACCTCATACTGATCCAGTGCTCTTTCCTGCTTTTGAATATCAATAAAAATTAATCGCGACTGATATTTACTGTAAATCACTGCCAGAGCAGATACCAACAACACCAAAATGAGTCCGCCTAACCCTAAATAGCGACTTGTTGCCACTTACGCTCTCTCGGCTACTCGCATGATTGCGCTTCGTGCCCTAGCATTTTGAATAACTTCCTGTCGCCCTGCTTTCAAGGCTTTAGCTGTTTTCTTCAAAATACCCTTAGCTATATCGATTTCTTTAATCGGCAATTTGCCCGGATTGTATTTTGCGCCAGACTCAGCTCTGATAAAGCGTTTGACGATGCGGTCTTCCAATGAATGAAAAGAAATAACCACTAAGCGCCCACCGGGCTTCAAAATCCGGGCGGACTGTTGCAAAACAGCCTTTAACTCATCCAACTCGCTATTGATTTCAATACGAATCGCTTGAAAACTGCGGGTTGCCGGGTGCTTATGTTTTTCTCTTAACGGTATGACGTCTTCAATTAATTTTGCCAACTCCCTGGTTGTTGTAATTGGCGCTTCAACTCTTTTTTCAATAATCGCGCGAGCTATGCGCCGTGCAAAGCGCTCTTCACCATATTCAAATAAAACTTTTACCAGTTCCTTTTCATCAACGCCGGCCAGCCATTGTTCAGCCGTAACACCCGCATTGCCATCCATACGCATATCCAATGGTCCGTCGCGCAAAAAGCTAAAGCCTCTTTCCGGATTGTCCAATTGAGGCGATGACACACCCAAGTCCATCAAAATACCGTCGATTTTTCCTGCCAAACCTTCACTGGTAATTATATTTTCCAACTCAGAAAAATGCGTATGTTTTAACTCAAAGCGTTTATCTTCAAGCATGGCCTGCGCATAATCCGAGTTAATCGCATCCAAATCCCGATCAAACGCCAGCAAGCGGCCGGATG
>JAURVK010000054.1 GCA_030655535.1 Methylobacter sp.
ATAGCTTAAGGTATGGCGCTGGCTAACCTATCTTTCCAAGAGATCGAGTTTGCCTTCTTTTCCGTTCCAGTCATCCGCATCGGGTAAAGGCGGTTTTACATCGGTAATAACAGGCCATTGTTTGGCCAGTTCGGCATTTAATGCGATGAAAGCTTCCTGTCCTTCAGGCAATTCATCTTCTGCAAAAATTGCGTTGGCGGGGCATTCAGGTTCGCATAACGTGCAATCGATACACTCATCCGGATCAATAACCAGAAAGTTAGGGCCTTCATGAAAGCAATCTACAGGACATACATCGACACAGTCGGTAAATTTGCATTTAATACAGTTTTCGGTGACTACAAAAGTCATAATTATTACCCGGAAAGTTGATTTCTAATTTGAGGCGTTATTCTAGCAGAAAGCATTGGATGATTGAATGCCGAGTTTGTTAAACGCATCATTTAGTCTTCGCGCCATTCTGAATAAGGATGTATTGCAAGATTGTTATTGTAATAACGCAAATCCCCGGTGACTTCCAGACCTAGCCAGTCAGGTTTGGAAAAAGATTGTCCTGTTTCGTCCAGTTCAATTTCAGCGACTATCAAGCCCTGATTGTCGCCTTCAAACTCATCTATTTCCCAAAGATGATTATCATCAGTGACGAAATGACGGGTTTTTTCGATTAACGGTTTTCGGCAAAGATTCATTAATATCTCGTTTGCATCGGCCATCGGAATTTCATATTCATATTCATGCCGGTGAGTGCCGACAGTCGCCGTTTTTATGTTCAGCCAGGCACGATCATTGCTGATGCGCACCCTGATTGAGCTGGTTGCCTGAGAGCTTAAATAGCCTTGCCGATATTTTACCGAGCGGCTAACGTGTTTGCGCCAGTCATCATTGGCGAGCAAAAATTTATGTTCTATTTCTATAGCCATGATTGGATTTTTATTTAGGGGCAGTGGATAACTTTCCTTAGCCGCAGGGTAATTAACTTGAACATTCGATAAATTGTAGGGCGATCGGCGGGTCGCCCCTTGTGCATCGGTATGAGTTGCAGCGGTTCCAATGTTAGTTGGCAATCAACATAATATTGTCGCTGGAGTGCAGGCTTCGCCTGCTCTGGCAAGCAAAGCTTGCATTCCCGGTGTGCCTATATATTTGGTAATCAACTAAGTTTGAACGCGCTGTATTCATTTCCATGCCTAATGAAAAAAACTATCGCCTCCTGCATCCAGATAGTCGTCATTATCGTTATCCAGCGACAAGGATTCTCCTGGAATCCTTTTTTCTTCCATTGCCCATTCCCCCAGATCAATCAATTTACACCGTTCGGAGCAGAATGGTTTGGAGAGTTGTTCAGGGGTCCAGGGTACAGAACATCCGCAGTTAGGGCACTTTACAATAAGTGTTTTATTGGATGTCGACATTAGAAAAGGCAGCAGGTTAGAGAAAAAGGAATCTTGTCAGGACTTTGTGTCGGGCGTTTGTTGTCGGCAGACGGCACCATGAACCGGATGGTGCAGCGGTGTTTGCCGCCGCTGATTTCTGCAAAGCAGTGTATGGATTTATCCAAACTGACTTTAAGCAGTTGGTGGAGTTGGTGAGGTTGATTGATGTCCAGCGAAAATTGAAAAAAACCGGCTTCAGCTATCTCATGAGTAGGTGAGCTGCAATGACGTATAAAATTAAGAATCAGGTCGATTGCGATACGAATGTCATTAAATGGGCTGCTCCAGTGTTCCAGGTCTTTTAATCGATTAGCTTCATCCTGCTCAAGCCAGTAATGGAATTCGGGTAAGTCGAAAGAACACGTGCCGCCAGGGATGGAACTGCGTTGAGCGATGCTTTGGAATAGGTCGCTTTCCATCACAAGGGTGCCGATTTTTCCGTTAGTGGCATAGAGTTTTTTACTGGTTTGATTTAGTGTGCTAAGCAGTTCTTCCAGTTTTTGGCTGTCGACGCCTTGGTTATGGGCAATTTTATTGAGTACGTTGGCATGCCGATCCAGTTCTTTCAGTATTTCCGATTTTAGATCATTGCGTCTGAAAATGGTCATGATATCGAGCAGCACGCTGATCGCGGCGCGTTTATCATCAACCGTCTCACCCGTTAAGAAATGGTTGAATTGCAGGAAAAGTTGTTCTAGCCGTATAAAAACCCGGATGCGTTCATTGAGTGGGAATTCATAGGTAATCGTGGTGTTCACAGACAAGTTAATCCTGGTAAGCGCTTAATGAAAGGTATAAATTGTGCAGTTTTTTTACCTGTTCTGCAAGTCTATAATCGGCATTTGAGTTATCAATCAGATCGTCGGCTTTTGCTTTTCTGAATGCCCGGGACACCTGATTGTCGATTATGGATTGTATTCTTGCAACGGTCAGCCTATCTCTAGTCTTAACGCGTTCAATCTGTGTCTCAACTGGACAGTCGATAACCAGTATCCGGCCAACAAGATGAGCCATGCCGGTTTCGAATAATAAGGGAATGCTGATTATGCAATACGGAGCGATGAGTTGTTCAAGTTCTGCTTGCAGAGTTTTGTAGATTAAGGGATGAAGTATCGACTCAAGTTTTTGTTTCTGTTCGAGATCGGAAAAAACCAGTTCCCTGAGATTTTTTCTATTTAACGAGCCGTCCGGGTTGAGGATGGCCGGGCCAAATTCCTGTCGAATTTGAGCGAGTGCCGGCTGTCCTTTTTCGACCAGCCGATGGGCTATTTCATCGGCATCAAGCACCGGGACATTCAACTCGGAAAAAATCCTGGCAACTGTCGATTTTCCACTGCCTATGCCGCCGGTTAGTCCGACTTTCAACACGATTTTACAAACCTACGGCGGTCAAATAGAGTTGGTTAAGATCGTTTCCCCATAATAGCGCGATCCATCCTGCGGCGGCCAAATAAGGCCCGAAAGGGATGGGGACGTTATGATCGTGTTTGACAAAAATGATCATGCCGAGGCCGATGACCGCGCCGACCAGTGATGATAATAAAATAATAATCGGCAAGTACTGCCAGCCTAGCCAGGCGCCGAATAAAGCCAGCAATTTGAAATCGCCATAGCCCATGCCTTCTTTGCCGGTTGCCAGTTTAAACAGATGAAATACCGCCCAAAGGGCTGTATAGCCCGCAACTGCGCCGATGATGCCGGCGTGAGCATCAGTAAACACATCAAATAGACTCAGACACAGACCCAGCCAAAGCAGAGGCAGGGTGATAGAGTCAGGCAGTAATTGGTGGTCAACATCAATAAAGATTAATGCAATCAACGACCAAGTCAGCAGCAGGGCGAAAGCGGCTTGAGGCGTGTAGCCAAAATGCCAAGCGACTATGAATGATGTTATCGCCGTAAAAGCTTCTATGATGGGATAGCGCATCGAAATGTGACAACCGCATTTTGCACACTTTCCTCTTAAAAAAAGATAGCTGATGACCGGAATGTTCTGGTAAGGCTTGATCGGCGTATTGCATTTGGGGCAGCGGGATAAAGGAAAAACCAGATTAAAGGGTTCTTCTTTTTCGGTCTGCGCCGTTTCAGGATTAAGTTGCAGGTATTCGGTACATTCCTTACGCCATCCTTGTTGCATCATTATCGGCAATCGATAGATGACGACATTCAGAAAGCTGCCGACCAGCAAGCCGATAACACCGGCTAAAAGTGAAAATAAAGGGGTTATGGATAAAAAGGTATTAAGCTGTTGCATCGGTGTTTTTTGAAAAATGAGTGAAAGGCTAAAGGCTAAAGGCTAAAGATAAATTGTATTGGCGCCAGGGTTTTTTCGCCTTTCGCCTTGTACCTTTCGCCTGATTTTTTTTCTTTCAAATCGCCGCACCCATTTTAAATATCGGTAAATACATCGCGACAATCAGGCCGCCGACTAAAATGCCCAGTATCACCATAATAATAGGTTCCATTAAACTGCTTAAATTATCGACCAGATTGTCGACTTCCTCGTCGTAAAAATCGGCAACTTTCAACAGCATGGAATCCATCGAACCGGACTCTTCGCCGATAGCCACCATCTGTATTACCATGTTCGGCCAAAGACTTGCTTGCTGCATCGCAAATTGCAGTCTTTGTCCGGTTGCCACTTCCTCGCGCATTTTTAAAACAGCTTCGGAGTAGATAATATTGCCGCAGGCTCCGGCGACGGACTCCAGCGCCTCTACCAAGGGTACCCCGGCTGCCGACATGGTTGCCA
>JAURVK010000067.1 GCA_030655535.1 Methylobacter sp.
TTCGTTTAAGCGCATCAATCACATCCGGTGCCAACGGTAGTAGTTCATCGATTCGACTGTTTGGACAGGTCGGTAGTTTCTCCAAGGTGTCGTTTAACCATGCTGCGGAATTCAAGCCATTCAGCTTAGCAGTACCCAATAAGGTTTGAATGGCAGCGGCACGGCGACCGGCACGTTCTGAACCGACAAAGAGCCAATTTTTTTTGCCCAAGGCAATCGGACGAATGCAGTTTTCGACCGGGTTGTTATCGATTGGTAAGTGGCCGCTGTCGGCGTAACGACTCAATGCTGTCCAGCGTTTTAGGCTGTAATCTAAGGCTTTAGCCGAACCGCCACCGGAAGCCGTCTGCGCACGCGTAGCCAATAACCAGGCATGCAGCGCAGTCAGGTGGAGCAGGCTTTTTTCAGCCCGTAAGCTTTTGCGCGCTTCTATGCTGAGGTCTTTGCCTTCGGCTTCGATGGCGTACAGAACGGCAATGCGGTTTAATGCCTCCAACGCCATCGGGCTTTGATGGGCTTTGTGCAGGTCGAAAAATTTGCGCCGCGCATGGGCCAGACAGCCGAGTTCGACACAGGCTGCATTATTGCCATTTGGGGTAAATAGCGCCTTATAACCACTGTAGTCATCCACCATCAAATGACCACGCCAATCGCCCAAAAAGCCACGCGCATGGGCGCCGCTACGACCCGCTTGGTAGTCAAAGACGATAATGCGCGGCCCTGCTTGTAGGTCGTTGCTGCGGTAGGCCCATAAGTAAGCCTTCTTGGTTTTACCGCTGCCGGGCGCCAGTTGTGACACCGGCGTTTCATCGGCATGCAAGGTATTGCCTTGCAACAGATGCCAAATCAGTCGATCCACCAAGGGTTGCAGCGCTACGCCGACCCGCCCGACCCATTCGGCCAGCGTCGAGCGGGCCAAGTTTACTTGGTCGCGGGCGGCGATTTGTTCCAGTCGATACAGCGGCAGATGGTCAACGAATTTGCTGATCATGATCCAGGTCAGCAGACCTACAGCGGCCATGCCGCCATCAATGACCGCTGGAGGAATCGGAGCGGCGGTAATAGTCTCACACCGACGGCAGGCATATTGCGGACGGATGTGGCGATGAACAAAGAACTTGGCCGGTTCCACATCCAGTTGTTCGGTGATGTCTTCGCGGATTTTGACTAAATCGTTACCGCACTGTCCACACAGGCATGATTCAGGTTCATGACGGTGTTCAATGCGTGGCAGATGCTCGGGTAACGGCTGACGACCGGCACGGGGACGTTTGGGTTTGGCGACAGTGGCACAAGGCTCAACATCGGCCAGTTGTTCAAGCTCGACTTCGATGGCGGCAATATCGGCGGCCAGCGTTTCTGCGAAAATATCACGCTGTAGCGGCGACAGGGTTTCGTTTTTGGCGCCGAACTGAATCCGCCGCAACCGGGCCAATTCGAAGGTCAGCGCCTCGATTTTAAAGTCTTTGCGTTTAATCTCGTCGGTTTTGGCTTGCAACAGCGCCGTCGTTTCGGTGGCTTGGCTAACCAGTGTCTGAATCCAGACCTTCAACTGCGATTTGTCGGCAGCATCAAGGGTCAATTGATCAAGTTCGATAAGCGATTTCATAGTGCATATTATACCCTAAAAAACCCTGCAAGCCTTATTAATACTGGGTTTTATCGATATTTATGATGACCGGTTCACGCTCCTTCAAGCCTGTAAGTGAGCTGGGGGATCTGCCGATAAACGTCGCCAATCTACCCCGCTAATCAGCCACTGCCATTGGGCAGGCGTGAGCGAAAAACAGGCATCATTGGCTTTAGGCCAAACAAAGCCGCCCCGATGCAAACGGCGCTGACACAACCACACGCCATTACCATCCCACAGCAATACCTTCAAGCGATTGCCAGGGCGATTATGAAACACAAAGGCCGAGCCCGCGCACGGCGAATGCCCTAGCGCTTGCTGCACAATCGACGATAAGCCATCGATGCCACGGCGCATATCGACCGGCGCCACGGCCAACCAGATTTGCGCCGGTACTTCGATTAACCCAGGCATCGCCAGAACTCCGCCAGCCAAGATGCGGACACACCCGCAGGCAATTCCAGCCGATGACCTCGGGCATGGTGCAGAACCAGGCTGACCTCAGGCAAGGACTGCGGTTGCACATGGATCGGCAGTAACTGAGGAGGCGCCGATGGCGAGGTTTTAGCCTGCGCCCTGAACTCACACAGTCGCGCTGAAAATGTGCTGTAGGTGAGTTGGTGCTGTCGACAGTACGCCGCTTGCGACAAACCACTGCTTTGCCAAGTGTCGATATGGGTTTTCCAATGGGCTGATAACGCCATGTTGTATCCTCTTCAAAAAATGCGGAGGATGCCAGTTTCTATTGGGCTTGATTAGATGGCACGGTTGGGCGCTTACATTGTTTCATTGCTAATCTCCTGAATTCATAATTTTACACACGGTCTTAGAAACCTCTGTGTTTATTACCGCTTTATTGATCGATCCCACTATTATAGATTGTGTCTATTATTCAAAAATATCAAGCTAAAAGGCAAAACCAAACCGCGAGACATCCAAAATATCCGACGAATCTGTAATACTCCTAGTCTAGTCCAGGTTTTTTTGTATAATCGAATTCATTTTCCGATTTTTATCCAGCAATGCAGACACCTTTTAAGACCATTGGCATAGTAGGCAAACCCAGCGATCCCAGCATTGCCGAAACGTTAACTGCGCTGCATGCTTTTTTGAAACAACATGACTATACGGTCATTGTCGCTAAAGACAGCGCTCATTTTATTGAAAATCAGTCGGTTGAATCTTGCTCCATCAACACGCTGGCGCAACATTGCGATCTGGTCATCGCCGTTGGCGGGGACGGCACTTTTCTTGCTGCCGCCCGCGCCATCGTCGAATACGATATTCCGTTGATTGGCATCAACCTGGGCCGACTGGGTTTTTTGGTGGACATATCGCCCAACGAATTGTCCGACAAGCTGATCCACATCCTTCAAGGCCATTACACCGAAGAGAAACGCTATTTATTGCGCACCAAGATCATCCGTGACGGGCAAATTATCCACGAAGAAACCGCCGTCAATGAAGTGGTCGTCCACCGTTGGGTAACGCCCAGCATGATAGAAATTATCACCAAAATCGATAATGTATTTTTAAATTCGCAACGTTCAGACGGCCTGATTGTTTCGACGCCCACCGGATCAACCGCTTATTCCTTGTCTGCGGGCGGGCCGATTTTGCATCCGGCGTTAAACGCCCTGGTATTAGTGCCGCTTAATCCCCATACCTTGTCGAATCGGCCTATAGTGATAAACGATTCGGCTGAAATTGAAATCAGCTTTTGCCAGACCAAACAAATCAACGCCTTGGTGACTTGCGATCATATTGAAATTCCGGAGGTGCTGATCAGCGACAAGATTTTGATTAAAAAAGAGCCGCAACCGATTAGAATTTTGCACCCGGAAGGCCATGATTTTTTCTATATACTCAGGAATAAATTAAATTGGAGCAGTGGTTACCACACAGACGCAGATGCTATTAAACCTTAATATAATCGACCTCGCCGTCGTAAAATCATTAGATCTCGACCTGAAAAAAGGCATGTCGGTGCTCACCGGCGAAACCGGGGCCGGTAAGTCTATTTTATTAACGGCCTTGGGACTCGCCTTGGGCGATCGGGCCGATTCCGGTTACGTGCGCCCGGAATGCAAACGCGCCGAGATTAACCTGGAATTCGATTTGGCCGATGCGCCTTTAGCGCAACAATGGCTAAAGGACAATGAACTGGACGCCGAGCAGCAATGCCTGATCCGGCGTATTGTTAATCACGACGGCCGCTCCAAAGCCTATATCAACAACCGCCCGGTTACCTTGCAGGCCTTGCAGGAACTCAGCGAAAAGCTGGTCGAAATTCACGGCCAACATGCGCATTTGACCTTGCTCAATGCCGACGAGCAACGTCGCCTGCTGGATGCCTATGCAAAAAATCAGCCCCTGTTGGACAGCGTCAACGCCTGTTACCGGCAATGGCATCAAACCAGTAAAGAACTGGCCGGATTGATTAAAGCCGGCGTCGATCAAACCGAACGCGAAGAATTGCTGCGCTACCAGATTGAAGAATTGCAACAGCTGGATCTGGCAAATTTCAGCTATGCCGAGCTTTCGGACGAACATGCCAAGCTGGCCAATCTGGGGCAGATTTTAAGCGCCGGCCAGACTCAGGTCGATCTGCTTTATGAGAACGACCGGCAATCGGTCAATCAAATGCTGAACCACTGTCTCGGTGAATTAAGCCACATTGCCCAATTTGCGCCCGAATTAAACGAAATCTGCACGATGCTCTCGGAAGCGCAGATTCAGGTCGAAGAGGCATCGCTGCAATTGCGCCGCTTTCTCGAATCGCAAGAGGCCGATCCGCAACGCCTGGAAGAAGTCGAAAACCGGATCGGCGTTATCCAAGGCCTTAGCCGCAAGCATCACCTTACCCCGGATGATCTGCCGGAGCTGGTCGGCAAACTTGAACTGGAACTCGACGGACTGGCTCACAGCAGCGAGCGCATCGAAGACTTAACGGCAAGTGCCGCACAGTTGCTCGCTCAATATCATCAGTTGGCCGCGAAACTATCAGCACGACGCAGCCTCAGCGGCAAGAAACTGCAACAACTGATTTCAGCGATGATCAAGGAACTGGGTATGCCGCAAGGCGAGTTTCTGGTCGATATTGCCGCGCAAGATAGCGAGACCCCAAAATTGAACGGCAAAGATAAAATCGAATTCCTGGTCAGCGCCAATCCCGGCCTGCCAGCAAAACCACTGGCTAAAGTGGCTTCAGGCGGCGAACTGTCGCGCATCAGCCTGGCGATTCAAGTCACCACCTCCAGTGATAAAACCACCCCGACGATGATTTTTGATGAAGTAGACTCAGGCATAGGCGGAGGCATTGCCGAAATCGTCGGACAAAAACTGCGCAGCTTAAGCCGTAACCGGCAAGTCATGTGCGTCACTCACCTACCACAAGTCGCTGCACAAGCGCATCACCATCTCTACGTTGAAAAAAACAACCGAAGCGATATGACTTCTTCCAATGTCCGCTTACTGGAAACGGAAGAGCGTGTTGAAGAAATTGCCAGAATGCTGGGCGGTGTCAATATCACCGCCAACACACTGGCGCACGCCAAAGAAATGTTGTTTCAATCAGCTTCCGGCACACAGCCGGGACATACAACTAAAGGGAACTAAAACCTATGAACAGATTTCCAGCAGAATGGGAAAAACAATCCGCCGTACTCATCGCCTGGCCGCATAAAACCGGCGATTTTCGCAATCTCGACGCCGTAGAACAATCCTACAGCGTTATTAGCGACACCATCAGTCAATATCAAAAACTGCTTATCGTGTGTCGGGATGACAGCCATCAGCTGCATATCCAGACCTTAATAAGCAAGAACGACAATATCGACTTCATCCACGCCGCCGTGAATGACATCTGGGTCAGGGATACCGTTTTTCTTAGCGTCGAAAAAGACGGGGCCGCTATGCACATGAACTTTCATTTTAATGGCTGGGGCGGAAAATACTCGCACCAAAGCGACAACGCGCTGAATCACAAACTGCTAAACGTCAAACCCTTTAAAGGCGCCAGTCACACCGATATAGACTTTATATTGGAAGGCGGCAGCGTCGAAAGCGACGGCATAGACACCATCCTGACCACCAAACAATGCCTGTTAAACCCGAACCGGAACAAAGGCCTGAGCCAACAGGAAATAGAGCAACAATTGCTCCAATACTTGGGCGCAAAACGGGTATTCTGGCTGGATCAGGAAAACCTGACCGGCGACGATACCGATGCCCACATCGATACCTTGGCGCGCTTTTGCTCCGCCGACACCATCGCTTACACCAGCTGCGACGACCCCGAAGACCCGCACTACAACAGCCTGAAATTCATGGAAACGCAACTGCAAGCGCTTAGAACTCAGGATGGCGACGTCTATCATCTGGTGCCGTTGCCGCTGCCGAAACCGATTCACGATGAAGACGGCCAGCAGCTGCCGGCCAATTATTCCAACTTCCTGATCATCAATCGCGCCGTCATGGTGCCGGTTTACGGCGACCCGATGGATGCGGTTGCGCTGGAACGCTTGGCCGGTTGTTTTCCTGACCGCGAGATTATTGGCGTTCCGTGTCAGCCCTTGGTGCATCAGTACGGCAGCCTGCATTGCATGACTATGCAGTTTCCCGAGGGGGCATTGAGGGCTGTCGGTTAATATTCGACTCTATTGCAACCTTGAGCAGGACGCGGGGTCATGTCAGGCTATCCTGCCTGACACCCCTTCGGGTTAATGCAAATCTGTTCCAGACAGATTTGTCAAGCCGCGTCCTGCATAGAGAAACCGTTATAAAGGTAGAACATGCAAAACAACGATATTAGGTGGATTCAACGGTTTAACAATCTAAACAACTATTATCAAGAGTTTGTAAAACTACAGAAAAAGCTCAGCACATTAGTCAAAAAAGAGTAGCCGTAAACCATGAAATACGGTCTAAAAGAACAAACCATCGAGCAGATTAATTCTGTTTTTGCCCGTTATCCTGAAGTAGAACAAGTCATACTTTACGGCTCACGCGCAAAAGGCACTTATAAAAACGGCTCGGATATTGACCTGACACTAAAGGGTAACAACTTGGATTTGGCGATGATCAATTAAGATAAGTAATGATATTGATGATCTGCTTTTGCCCTACAGTTTTGATATTTCAATTTTCAGTCAGATAAGCAATGCAGACCTCGTTGATCATATCAACCGGGTTGGAATTGTTTTTTATGAGCCTCAAAAATCAGTTCAGCGTATTCATGCCGACCATTAAGCGTATTATTTGTGTTGCTATGCGTCGGTTGCACGAGGACGCAGCAAATGTTTCTGATTTTTTAGCTTCTTAACTTAAATTTATAATTTTTTGAAAAACCAAATTTATCTCGATTATGCAGCAACAACACCCATGGCGCCCGAAGCTGCGGCGGCTATGGCACAATGTTTAACAATGGATGGCATATTCGCCAACCCCGCTTCCTTGCAGCATGAATTTGGCGAACGGGCGAATGCTTTGATCGAGAGATCGCGGGCCGGAATCGCATCCTTGTTGAACTGCAACCCGAACGATCTGATTTTCACATCAGGTGCAACCGAATCGAACAACCTTGCTATCAAAGGAATTGCCCTTAGCGGGTTCCCACGCAGGAGCATGGGAACCAGGGGCAACCACATCATTACATCAGCTAGCGAACACAAAGCCGTGTTAGATACCTGTAAATACCTTGAGAGCATCGGTTTTAAAGTCACTTTCCTACGACCCGACCACAATGGACGGTTGAGTATTGATTGCATTTTTGATGCCCTGACTGACGAGACCATCCTTGTTTCCCTGATGCACGTCAATAATGAGACTGGGGTTATTCAAGATATTGATCTAATCGCCCAAGCTCTCAAAGATAAAGACCTGTTTTTTCATGTTGATGCTGCACAAAGTGCTGGTAAGGTGAAGATTGACCTGACTAAAACTCCAATAGATTTGTTATCCATTTCAGCACATAAGCTTTATGGGCCCAAAGGTATTGGCTGTCTGTATGTTCGTAATAGAAAACAAACAAATTTAACGCCATTGTTGCATGGCGGCGGACAAGAATACGGTCTTCGCCCTGGTACATTACCTACCCATCAGATAGTAGGCATGGCAACCGCTTTTAGAATTGCACATGAGTTAATGCTGAGTGACTATAAACACAGCACACGCCTGGCGCAGCTTTTAGTTGTTCAACTCAATCAACTTGAAGGCGTCCATTTCAACGGCGATCAAGCGCATAAGCTCCCCAGTATAGTCAATGTCAGTTTCAATCAAGTTGGCTCTGATTCTTTAATGATTGCGTTAAGAGATGATTTAGCTATTGCCACAGGATCAGCCTGTAACAGCGGCGCTATTGAAGCATCGCATGTGCTGAGAGCCATGGGAATTGAAAGCGACAGACTCTATGGTGCAGTAAGAATCAGTTTTGGCCGTTACACGACTGAAGCGGACATCCAACAGGCAGGGCAACGTATTTGCGAAGAAGTTACCCGTTTAAGGCGGCTTGCATTGGAATAAGGTGACAGCATGTACGGCAAAAAAGTTCTCAACACTGTCTATTGGCACAGCAGTTTAACCACCGCACAAAATGCCCAAGTGCAACAGCATATCGCCGAAGCGGAAAATTTAGCCAACCTGCAAGCGGGTGCTGATTACAATATTGTGAAATACGATATTAACGGTCAGGCGCTGTCCTTATTATGGTATCCGGGCTTTTTTAGCGATCCTTTTCCAGCATTAGAGAAAAGCTACCGTATTGATCTAAGCACTAAACGTGTCGAAAAACGCAGCTATCAAGCCTCATTGAATCCGCCCATTCTGCACCGCAAGGAATTGTTTCTTAGCCAGGATGATCCGCATAGCGCTCAATTTCAAGAACTGACAGCAACCGCCGAACAGCTCGGTCTATTCGCTTATCCCATTCATATCGGCTTTAAACAAGCCTGGGAAAACCTGATTACCGAAAAAGGCTTTCAACTGGTTGAGCATCAATTTGTTCCGATTGGTAATTTGGAAACTAACGATGAACAAGCCTTCGAACCAACGCAAAGCACAGCGATTTCCAGGCATTTAACCGCACTTACTCGCAGCAACTTGTCAGCGCCGATGCAATGTCTGGCTCGACATGGCTTTTTAGATGGGGCATTTTCCGTATTCGATTACGGTTGCGGCAAAGGTGACGATATACGCAACTTAACCGCCAACGCTATTCCCGTGTCAGGCTGGGATCCTCACTATGCAGCCGATCAACCCAAACAACCGGCAGATATTGTTAACCTGGGCTTTGTTATCAACGTTATCGAAAATTATCAAGAACGTCTTGAGGCATTACTAAGCGCTTATGATTTAACCCGGCAGATCTTAGTCGTATCGGCTATGCTGGTTAACCAAAACGCTCTGGGAGGCCAAGCATTTAATGATGGAGTGATCACCCAACGCAATACCTTTCAAAAATACTTCACGCAAACAGAGCTAAAAGAATTTTTAAGCGACACCTTGGAAACCGATGCTATTCCAATCGCGCCCGGCATCTTTTTTATCTTTAAAGACCAAGAGGCCGAACAGCGCTTTTTACTCAATCGGCAACGCAGCCAGCGTAATGTTTTACGCCTGTCGCAGCGCTCATCAAATCCCGCATTACCCAAGCTGTCGCGTAACGAGAAAAAATATCTTAACTTTAAGCATCTGATTGATCCGCTGTGGCAACAGACCTTGGAGTTGGGACGGTTACCGGAAAAAACCGAGATCGATAAGCTGACAGAACTGACTCAAAGCTTTGGAGCCGTCAGTAAAGCCTTGCACTTTATGCTTGATCAGTTTGATGAAGCGATTTTAGAACAAGCCAGACAAAACCGCATTGACGACTTGCTGACCTATTTCGCCTTGCAGACTTTTTCTAAACGTAAGGCTTACAAAAACCTGGAATCAGCGCTGCAAAAAGACATCAAAGCATTTTTTGGCGATTATAAAATCGCCATGGCAACAGCTCAATCGGTTTTATTTCAAATTGGCAAATCCGAACTCATCGCCTCTGCCTGTCAACAAGCCACAGAACAAGGCTTAGGTTACCTTGACGAAGATGAAGCCTTGCATCTGCATACCAGCGTTGTAGAACAGCTTCCCGCATTGCTACGCATTTATATTGGGTGCGCAACCATTTTGTATGGTGACATAGAACAAACCGATTTAATCAAAATTCATAGCCAATCCGGCAAGCTTAGCTTAATGCGTTACGATGATTTTCAAAACCAACCGCTGCCGCGATTGCTCGAACGGATCAAAATCAACCTGCGCGAACAAACCTTCGATCTCTATCAATATGGCGAAGAATACGAACCAACCTATTTGTATCTAAAATCGCACTACATCAATGAAGAATTCCCCAACTATGCCGAACAACTAAGCTTTGACGAACACCTGCAAGCCTTAAATTTGTTCGATTTGAGCGGATATGGCCCTAGACCTGAAAACTTACGGCAAACGCTCGCTAATGCGCGTTGGGAGATTGACGGTTTCGAGTTGGTACGCAGTCGAAGTATGCCGGAACTCGATAATCATTGCGGTCGCTATCTGACTTACCGGCAATTGATCGAATGCGGTGAAACCAGACAAACCACCGGTTTAGCTAATCATCCTAAGCAGCCGGACAGCTATACCGCTCTATATGATTTAGCCGCGTGCATTCTTGACCCAGTGATTGACTATTTCGGCATGATTGGACTGACCTACGGTTTTTGTTCGCATGAATTGGGTAAACACATTAAAAAACGGGTTGCGCCCAAACTCGACCAACATGCCGCACATGAGCTGAACAGCAAAAACAACCTGATCTGCCCGCGTTTAGGCGCGGCGGTTGATTTTATCGTCGAAGATGAAAATATGCGCGAAATCGCCGACTGGGTTGCAAAGAATACTCCGTTTGACCGGTTGTACTTTTATGGCGAAGACCGCCCGATTCATGTCAGTTATGGTCCGGAGCAGAAAGGCGAGTATATTGATTTAGTGATGACCGAAACTGGTCGACAAGTGCCCAGAAAACGGAATTTACCCATCTAATTTATTTATAAATTATTCGGAACACATAAAGGACAAATAACATATGGATAAAGAAACAATAGACACTTACAACCGAAAAGCTGAAAGTGTTGCGCAATTGCATTCAACATTAACACCACACCGAATTTATGAATTAATTAATCGACCAATACTTTATAAAAGGTGGAACAACTGTCGATATTGGCTGTGGCATTGGCCGGGATACGCATTGGCTAACTCAACAGGGATTCCCGACAATAGGCATTGATGCGTCAGTAGAGATGTTAAAGCATGCTCAATCTTTGTACCCAAACGATAACTTTGTTCAAGATTACATGCCAGACCTAAACCAGCGAGGGTGTAAAAATTTCCGTGTAACCGCCGTTAAAAAATCTCTGGAAATCGATCCTCGTAGAGAATCATAAACTGATTCAGAGCAGGCTTCCAGTCACGGATCGGCATCGACCATTTCTTGGCGGCTTGTTCGATAGCTAAATACACCACTTTCATGGCCGATTGATCAGTAGGAAACAGCTTGCGACGCTCGGTGGCTTTACGGATCACGCTATTCAACGACTCAATGGCATTGGTTGT
>JAURVK010000084.1 GCA_030655535.1 Methylobacter sp.
CGAACAATGATATTGCCTGCCGTCACACTCTCACCACCGTAACGCTTAACACCTAATCTTTTCGCATTAGAGTCACGTCCGTTACGAGTACTACCACCAGCTTTCTTATGAGCCATCTGTAACTCCTAATATCTTAAGCAGAAATGCCAGTAATCTGGATTTCTGTATAGTACTGACGATGCCCCATTTGTTTCATATGGTGCTTACGTCTTCTGAATTTAATAATTTTGACTTTTGCATGTCTACCTTGAGACAGGACAGTCGCTGTAACTTTGCCGCCTTCGATAAAAGGCATGCCGACCTTAACAGCATCGTCTGACTGAATCATCAGTACTTTATCGAATTCAATGCTGTCACCTTCGCCTAGCTCCAGTTTTTCTATTTTTAAGTAAGTACCTTCTTCTACGCGGTACTGTTTACCACCTGTTTGAATTACCGCATACATCGGCGCAAGCTCCATCAAGCATTAATCTGTTTAAAGTGAACAAAAAATTATATTTATAAATCAAGGTTAAGTCAATCTAAATTAAACTTACACCCTAAATATTTTTTCAAAGCAGCATAAAAAAGCCATTACCGCCAACCTACCGCTTCAATAGCATGGGCGATTAAGGTTTTATTAAGTTATAATAGCGTAACAGACTTTGATTTTCATAGCTATCGCCATGAAAAATAACCCAAACTTACACGCAACACTATATAATGGCATCGCATTCACAATCCCCCGCTAACACGCTCGCTCCCATTGATTTTGACTCAATCAAGAAACTAACTACGGCTGAGGCAAAAGCCGTCGATCGGCTCATTATTGACGAGTTAAGTTCCGACGTTGTCCTCATCAACCAGATGAGCCATTATATCGTCGGCAGCGGCGGCAAAAGATTACGCCCAATGCTGCTGTTACTGGCAGCCAAAGCCTTGGGTGGAGCCCGCGATAACCACCTACTTACGGCTGCAGTCATTGAATTCATCCACACCGCCACACTGCTGCACGATGACGTTGTTGACGACTCCGACCTCAGACGCGGCAAAGAATCCGCCAATGCCGTCTGGGGCAATGCGGCCAGTATACTGGTAGGCGATTATCTTTATTCCAGCGCGTTTGAAATGATGGTGCGTACCGGCAATATGCGGGTGATGGAAATCCTGTCAAAAACCACCACCGCCATTGCCGAAGGCGAGGTGTTACAACTTTTAAACTGCAATAATCCCGAGACCACGGAAGAAAAATACCTCGAAGTTATTGCCAGAAAAACCGCTATCTTATTCAGCGCCGCGACCAAATTAGCCGCCGTCATCGCCGGATCATCCACCGAAATCGAACAAGGCCTGGCGCTATACGGCCAACATCTGGGCATCGCTTTTCAGCTGATTGATGATGCACTCGATTACAAGGCCAGCAAAGACGAACTGGGTAAAAACCTCGGCGACGATCTTGCCGAAGGCAAGCCGACCCTCCCGCTGATTTACGCGATACAAAACAGCACCGAAAGCGAGGCCAAAATCATTATTGATGCGATCAAAAATGGCGACCGTGATGCTTTCAACGAAGTTTACGCGATCGTGCAAAGCACTAAAGCCATTGATTACACGGAACAACGCGCCGACGAGGAAGCTCAAAAAGCGATCAGCGCATTAAGTGTGCTGCCTGATTCCGAATACAAACAAGCACTGACTTTACTGGCGAAGTTTTCCGTCCAGCGTAATTATTAAAACCGCACTCGCCTAGCTTTTAAGTAGCGCATTATAAGCATGCGCTTTTTCAAGCAGCCGGTTATATTTACGCTCAACCTTGTCCATCACCTCGGTTAAAAACTGCGTGACCTCGGTATCCTCTATACCTTCTGCTGCCGACAGCATATAAGCCTCCAGCTCACTCACCGCATCGGCATCGACAATCTCATCAAGCAGCGTCGATGCCTCCGAAGCATTAACAGCCTTAACCAGCTGATTGGCATCCAAACCTTGCTGTAATAATTGTTGCAGTATATCAACCGCCTGAACCATTTCCCGCGCTTTTTCATTAACCGACTGAAGTAGCGTTAAATTTTCAGTGAACTCAATAAAATCATTCACCGCTTTTTTAAGCTCATACAAGCGTAGCTCGTGTTTTGCCTTAATTGTTTGCCGCATAGTTATTCCAATTCACCAAAAATTACGTCAATTATAATTCAAATTGGATTTATCGACCGATTGCCATGCAACAAAGATAGCCCCTCTTAAATTGTCTTGTTGCGTTCATTTTAACTTGGGACTACTATCAAAACCGGACAGAACTAACCTTAAAAATACCGTTGAATATCTGCTTGGTCGTTTGCCTTGTATAGATCGCCGCAAATCACCGGCAACATATAATCTACCCTAACAACACGATGAGGCATGATGATGAAACAACAATATAATTACTTGTGGGCTTTAGTTTTTATGATCGTGACCAGCACTTCATGGGCTTACGGTAGCAGCAGTAACTCAAAATCCTGCGCCAAACCCAAGTTTACCGATTTTACTCCAGCTGAAAATACTGCAGTTGCAGCAGGCTCAGACTTTTCTTTTTTAGCGTCTGCAAACACGCTGCCAAATACCATCAAAGTTACCGTAAAAGGCCTGCCCACTAGCCTCAAAGTCACCCCAAACAAAGGGGGTTTTCAGGCAAGCGGAACGATTCCAATGTCGCTAAAAGGCGTATACGCCAGAATTGCTATTACTGCCAGCGGATCAAGCAATTGCAAAGGCGATGACGGCTGGTCGGTAAAAATTGCCGAATAATTTTCAAAAGCTCGCTGCCGGTGTTCAACCCTCTCGTTTCACGCCGGCCATTACCTTTAGCTTATACGACAGCCCTGTTAATCTACAGACTATTTTAGGCTAGCCAAATCGATAACGAAGCGATACTTCACATCGCTTTTCAACACTCGCTCGTAGGCTTCGTTAATCTGCTGGATAGGGATGATTTCGATATCTGAAGTGATGGCGTTTTCAGCACAGAAATCGAGCATTTCCTGCGTCTCTTTCAAACCGCCAATCAAAGAACCGACAATACGGCGCCGTTTGAAAATCAAGTTGCCGACAGCGGGTGACGGATGCGGGTGATCAGGCAAGCCCACCAGACATAAAGTACCATCGCGCTTTAGCAATGCGGTGTAATCATCCAGATTATGCGATGCCGCCACGGTATTCAGGATGAAGTCAAAACTGGCAAGATGCTGTTGCATCTCATCGGCATTTTTGGATACGACCACTTCATCAGCCCCAAGTCGTTTGGCATCTTCCGCCTTGCCGGGTGTTGT
>JAURVK010000086.1 GCA_030655535.1 Methylobacter sp.
GTGGGGGCGCGATTTTTTTCGCGCTGTGACTGCAAATTGCGCTAATAATTTCGCGCCCACGTAACGACTAGCCCTTAACTTAATGGCAGTGAGAGTTAGCGTAACCCAATTATTTTAAAAACAAATATTTATGAAAAAGATGACTAGCGCCGAGTTGCGCACCGCCTTTCTGGAATTTTTCCGCGAACGAGGACATTCCGTACAACCATCAAGCTCCCTGATTCCGGGCAATGATCCGACCTTGTTGTTCACCAATGCCGGTATGGTGCAGTTCAAGGATGTGTTTTTGGGTCGGGATCACCGCGACTATAACAAGGCCGCGACCAGTCAGCGTTGTGTGCGGGCGGGCGGCAAACATAACGATCTGGAAAATGTCGGTTATACCGCAAGACATCATACTTTTTTTGAAATGCTGGGTAATTTCAGCTTCGGCGATTATTTTAAAAAAGAAGCGATCCATTACGCCTGGGATTTTTTAACCAAGGAACTGGAGATTCCGGCGGAAAAGTTATGGGTTACCGTTTTTGACGAAGATTCGGAAGCGGAGAAAATCTGGCTGGACGATGTCGGTATTTCGCCAGCCCGATTCTCAAGAATCGGCGCCAAGGATAATTTCTGGTCGATGGGCGATGTCGGGCCTTGCGGACCTTGCACTGAAATATTCTATGATCACGGTGCGGACATTGCCGGTGGGCCTCCTGGATCGACGGATGAAGACGGTGACCGCTATATCGAAATCTGGAACCTGGTGTTCATGCAATATGATCGTGCCGTTGACGGCTCGTTAACGCCGCTGCCGAAACCCTCGGTCGATACCGGCATGGGCCTGGAGCGCATTGCGGCGGTGTTGCAGGGCGTGCATAGCAATTACGAAATCGATTTGTTCCAGAAACTGTTGAAGGCTGCGGCAGAGCTTGCCGGTACTGACGATTTGACCCAAAGCTCTTTACGGGTGATTGCCGACCACATCCGTTCTTGCGCATTCCTGATTGCCGACGGCGTGATGCCGTCCAATGAAGGGCGCGGTTATGTGGTGCGCCGTATCATTCGACGCGCCATTCGGCACGGTTATCGTTTGGGTATCCGCGATGTGTTCTTTTATAAGCTGGTCGCGCCGCTAACGGAAGAAATGGGCGATGCTTTCCCCGAGCTTAAAGTTGCGCAAGCCCAGGTTGAACGGGTGTTGAAAAAAGAAGAAGAACGTTTTGCCGAAACCCTGGAGCAGGGCATGAAGCTTCTGGAGGCTTGCGTCGCCAAGATGGAAGGCTCGGTGATCCCCGGCGATACCGTATTCCAGCTTTACGATACTTACGGATTCCCCGTTGACTTGACCGCCGATTTTGCCCGTGAACATCAGCTGACCGTCGATCATGCCGGATTTGAAACGGCGATGTCGGCTCAGCGCGACAGGGCGCGGTCTGCGAGCAGTTTCGGCGCGGATTACGACCAGGATATAAAACTCGATGCGCAAACCGAGTTTACCGGCTACGAACAGCTTGACGATCAGGTGCATATCATCGGCCTTTTCAAAAAAGGCCGGCCGGTAACCAGCTTGCAGGATGGCGAAGAGGGTGTGGTTATTTTAGACAAGACGCCGTTCTATGCCGAGTCCGGCGGACAAATCGGCGATTGCGGAAAAATCGAAGCGGATGGCGCGGTATTTGAAGTCACCGACACCCAAAAGCAGGGCGGAAACCTGTTTTTGCATAAAGGTAAATTGATTTCCGGA
>JAURVK010000097.1 GCA_030655535.1 Methylobacter sp.
GCCGTTGCCGCCGTAAGACAATCCCAACCTGAATTTGGGATTTTTTCCCGTGGGAGTTTCTGTGGGCGCGACGCCTACGTCGCTACTAGAACCCAATCGCGACGTCGGCGTCGCTCCCACAACCACAAATACCGTGCCTGAATTTAACCGCAAAACTAACAAAACCCTGGTACTGGCCGATTCTTCCAACAAACTCACCGGCGCGACGACGCTGAAAAAAGCCATTGCCCAGCGCGATACGCTGATGGGCGGCTGGGATAAAGTCATCGTATTGGGCTGGAATTTCGAGCCGTCCATCGGTCATGACATTCAGGCCTTGAACGATCCGCGTCTGGAAGTGCTGGTCATTCCGTCGGATTTGCTGAACCGGCTGAAAAAGAAAGGCGGGCTGGATAAATTAAAAGGCACGGCGTGATGAACGTTGAACCATTGGCACTCATTGAATACTGGGCGGTTGACCCTGATTACGATGGTCAATTATTCCGCTCGGTCTGGCAGGATTATCGCGTCGATGGCGCGGTGATGAATATCGCAGGTTATAACGACTTTCTGTCGCGCATGACGCGGCGTATTAGTCAGGCCTTAAGCCAGCCGCTGCCGAAAGGCAACAAAATTGCCGCGCATCTGAGGTGAGCAAGTGCATTTATGAACGGTTGTCGTATCCTGCGCGTAACGGCGGGCTGGAAAAGGCGTCGATCGAATGGGCGAATGCCGATAGCAAGGTGTTGGCATTCTTTAAAATCAGCGAAACCCGCCATGATTTCGTCAGGCTGCGCTATGTGAAAGAAGATGGACTGCCCGCATTCTATTCGACGGATTTTTTGCTGCGCACCGACAAGGCGGTTTATCTGGTCGAAACCAAGGCGCAAGGCCAAGTTTCATCGCCAAATGTGCAAAGAAAGCTGAAAGTGGCGGCATGGTGCGACAGGATCAACACTTTGCCGGTAGAGGATCGGTCAAATCTGCCTTGGCATTATGTGTTGCTGGGCGAAAACGTATTTTGGGAATGGCGGAACAAAGGCGAGCGGCTGGCGGCGTTGTGTGATTTCGCCAAAATACGCAACACGACCTTGTCCGCATCACAAAATCGATTAGAGAGTAACCCAATGTGAACATTGAGGAGTCCAAATCAAGTTTTGTACTCCAGTTAGTTCAGTAGCGGAGTAATAATTTCCGTTATTTGCTCTTTGGAAAACTCACCCGGATGCCGGTGTATGATTTGCCCCTGCCGGTCGACAATAAGGGTATAGGGAACCGCATCGACATTATTGCCCAGTTGACGGGCCAGGGCGATGCCGTTGTCACCGCCCAATAAAATCGGATAATTGACTTTGGTGGCGGCGATATACTCGGCGACCGGTTCCTTGTCCTCTAAAGCAATGCCGATGAACTGCACACTTTTGTCGGCATATTGCTGCTGCAAGGCGACAAAGTTGGGAATTTCTTTTCGGCAAGGCGGGCACCAGGTCGCCCAGAAGTTGATCACCAATATCTTGCCCCGCCATTCGGAAATATTGTGCTGATGGCCGGATAAATCAGGCAGATTGAACTCGGGTAAAGGGCTAGGACTGATTTTTTCAGCGGGTGGGAAAAAATGCCGTGCGCTCATGCCAAAACTCAGCGCAATAAGCGCAGCAATAATAATCAGGGCTGTTTGCTTCATGATTTGAACCGTTGCAGTGACTTGATAAAGGTTTCGGCATCCTGATAACCGATGATCCGGTGGGCGGTTTTTTCCTGGCTGTCTAAACCGAAAAACAAAATGGCCGGCGGCCCGATCAGCTTGAATTTTGTCAGCAGGGCCTTATCGTCATCCGAATTTTTAGTGACATCGACTTGCAGCAGGACGTAGCCTTTGAGCGCCTGTTTAACGCGCGGATCGGCAAAGGTATAGGCTTCCATTTCCTTGCACGAGATGCACCAGTCGGCGTAAAAATCCAGCATGACCGGTTGATGATTGGCGGCGGCCTGATTGATTCGGGCTTCCAGTTCTGCCGAGGCGACTCTTTCAAAACTAATGCCCGGTTCTGCGGCTTGCGCGGTAGTCAAACCGAGTCCTTGCAGTGGCTTTAGCGGATTGCTGTTGCCCAGGCTAAAGCCGATCAACAGTAACAATCCGTAAGCCAGCATCATCATACCTAAGCCTTTCCACAACTTGCGCCAGCCGGAACTGTTTTCGGGTAGCGGATCGACGGCGCTGAGGTAAATAGCCGGAAATATCAACAGCATCGCCCACAAGATCATAATCACCTCGCCCGGCAAAATGCGGCTAAGCATCCACACCGCGACCGCCAGCATGATGACGCCGAATACCGCTTTGGTGGAATTAAGCCAGTTTCCGGCCTTGGGTAACAGTTTCCCGGCGGACGCGCCCAGTAACAATAGCGGTACGCCCATACCCAATCCCAACATAAATAAGGCGCTGCCGCCTAATACGGCATCGCCGGTCTGACCGATAAAAATCAGCGCACCCGCCAACGGCGCGGCGACGCAGGGGCCGACGATCAGCGACGACAGCGCGCCCATGATAGCTGCGCCCCAGAGTGAACCGTCACGGTGTATTTCGCTGGAATTGTGCAGTTTGGCCTGAAGCGATTTTGGCAGTTCCAGATGATAAAAGCCGAACATCGACAGGGACAGCAACACAAAAATGCCACTGAACAGGCCGATAATCCAGGGCTGCTGGAAAGCGGTTTGCAGGTTGCTGCCGAACAACGCGGCGAGTATGCCGAACGCCGTGTAGGTCAGCGCCGAGGCCAGCACGTAACTGAGCGATAGCATAAACGCCCGGCCGGTGGTAATCCGATTGCCGTGACCGACGATAATGCCCGATAAGATCGGAATCATCGGAAAAATGCACGGGGTTAGCGATAACAACAAGCCGAAGCCGAAAAAGCTGAGCAAGGTTACCGACAAACTGTCCTTGTGCAAAGATTGTACGATTTGATCTTGTTCGGAAAGCTCCTGCGCTTCAGGTTGTTGAGTTGGCGGTTGTAGCGCAACGGGTAAGGCCAAGTCGATGTTTTTGCTCATCGGCGGATAGCAAACGCCGCGGTCGGCGCAGCCTTGATATTTTGCCTGTAGGGTAAGGGTTTGCGCCGACGTGCCGGAACGGATAAGCGGCAGGTCGAAGCCGAGTTCGTTGTGAAAGGTTTCAACCAGGCCGAAGGCTTCATCCTGTTTGGGTGCGCCTCGAGGGATGTCGTAAGTTCCCAGATTCACACCCTCGGCGTTAAGCAGTTCGAACTGGATTTTTTCCCGATACAGGTAATAACCGTCGGCAATATGCCAGTTAACATGCAGGGTGTGATCGTCTTTGACCGCTGCAAAAAACTCGAAAGCCTGGTCCGGGGGCAGTAGCTCATCTTCAAACAAATTCAGCTTTAAGTTTTGAGCTCCTTTTAGCAGCCGCTTAATCGGATCGGCTTTGGCAGCCGACGCGGGCAGCTTCAGATCGAACGTAGTTTTCTGCGGCGGATAGCAAATGCCCTGATCGGCGCAGCCTTGATATTGCACCATCAGTTGCAGCGAAGATGCGCCGTTTTCGACGCTTAAGGCAATCGGGATGTTCAGGGCATTGCGGTAAATAACCATATCGCCGAAGTTTTCGTCATGGTGAGTTTGTCCGGCCGGAAAATCGGGATCGCCCAAGCGGATTTGCTGGGTTTTGGACTCAAAACGCATTTTGTCGCGGTAAAGATAATAACCGTCGGCAATGTCCCAGGAAATTTCAATACTATCGGCTGCAAGCGCTTTGGCAGAAACCTTAAAGGCCTGGTCGGGCGGCAGAAATTCGTCGGCGCCTAAGGCAAAGGCCGGTCGGCTAAGCAGCGACAGTAAGCAGAGAAAAATTATTTTTTTGAAGAATGGCATGAATCTATCCAATGCAGATATTCAGGTAATCCGCGCTCAATAGGCACGGCAATTATTTCAGGTAGATCGTAAGGGTGATGATTGCGCAAAGTGGTTTCAATAGTCTGATAGTGGTCTTTATGCGCCTTAATCAGCAGCAGATGTTCCTGGGCGGATTCGATTTGCCCCTCCCATTTATACAGGGAGGTAATGCCGGGCAAGATGTTGACGCAGGCGGCAATATCGCCTTCAACCAGCAGTCGGGCTATTTTTTCTGCCGTGTCTTTATCCGGGCAAGTGCAGAAGATGATTAGGTGGTTAGCAGGCATATTACCAGTCATTAGAAACGGGTGCGTCAGATATTATCCTAGAAATTAACCGAAATTGCCCTTATATTGTAACGATGACGATGATTACAACAAGAGAACTTTAGATGAAAATTTTTCAAATACTATTTCTGGTCGTGCTGATTATTCCTTTTGCAGAAATTTATTTATTGCTACAGATAGGCGGAATTGTTGGTGCATTTCCGACCGTTTTGCTGGTGGTGTTTACCGCCGCATTGGGGGCTTGGCTATTGAGGCAACAAGGCTTTGCAACTTTTCAGCGGTTTCAGGAAAATTTGGCGCAAGGTGTGATTCCCGCTTATGAAATGGTTGAAGGGCCTATTATTCTGGTAGGCGGGGCATTATTGTTAACACCGGGTTTTATTACCGACTTGATCGGCTTCGCCTGTTTAATTCCGCAGTCACGCAAAAAAATCGCCCAATATGTGATTGAAAATTATCTGGTTCAAGCGGGTGCGCATTTTCAGCAGGAAAAAGCGGCTGAAAATAACGTTTTGGAAGGTGAGTTTCGTAAAGAAGAGTAGGAAGAGGTAAAAAATTTAAGGTAAAAGGCACAAGGCTAAATTCTAGTTTTTATCTTGTGCCTTTGTAACTTAGTCTTGTGTTTCGCAGGTATTTTTGTTCAGCCCTGAATATATCGGGCACCAGCCGGAATAACCGGTTGCAACAAGAGCCAGACCCACTAATAATAAAAGAACTTGACCGCCGGAGATGAAAAGTGAAATAGCCAGAAGTGCAGATCCTGCATACAAACGGTATTTTTTTTCCTTCTCGCCAACATTGTGTTCAAATTTAAGCATACGTTTAAAATCAAAATTCATCTTAAAATCCTCTGTGTGTCGTTATTATTATCATCATTAACAAAGCAACGGTTTAGTCTGTTATTACCTAACCGTACGCAATATACACAGCTCCAAAAAATGTGCAAGCGAAAAAACTAATGGATGTTACCTCAATAATAGATCCCCTCAATGATGCCCAGCGTCAGGCAGTTACCGCGCCATCCCAAGCCATGCTGGTTTTGGCCGGTGCCGGTAGCGGCAAGACCCGTGTTTTAGTGCATCGCATCGCCTGGCAGATTCAGGTGCTGGGCGTGTCTGCGCATGGTATTTTAGCAGTAACCTTTACCAATAAAGCGGCCAAGGAAATGCGCGGCAGGATTGAGGATTTGCTCAATATGTCCGCGCAATCGATGTGGATCGGTACTTTTCACGGCGTGGCGCACCGGTTGCTAAGACGCCATGCCAAACAGGCCAAATTGCCGGAAACGTTTCAGGTGATGGATTCCGGCGACCAGTTGCGGCTTATCAAGCGCCTGTTAAGCACGCTTAATCTCGATGCCGACAAGTGGCCGCCGCGCCAGGTGCAATGGCATATCAACGCGCAAAAAGACGAAGGCATCAGAGCTAGGCATACCCTGGAGACCGGCGATTTGTATCAACGGCAAATGCTGATTATATATAAAGCCTATGAAGAACTGTGCGATCGCTCCGGCTTGGTGGATTTTGCCGAGTTGCTGCTGCGGGCGCATGAATTGTTGCGCGATAATCCCGATGTGCTGGAGCATTATCAGCAGCGTTTCAGGCAGGTTCATGTCGACGAGTTTCAAGATACCAACACCATACAATATGCCTGGTTGCGGTTGTTGACCGAGGGCAGGGACAATATTTTTGTGGTAGGCGACGACGATCAGTCCATTTACGGCTGGCGCGGCGCGAAAATCGAGAATATCTACAGCTTTCAAAAACATTACCCGAATCATCAAGTCATCAAGCTGGAACAGAATTACCGCTCGACCGGCAATATCCTCAAAGCCGCCAACAAGGTGATCAGCGTCAATGACGGTCGCATGGGCAAGGAGCTGTGGACCGATGCCGGTGACGGCGATTTGATTTCCTTGTATGCCGCATTCAACGAACAGGATGAAGCCCATTTTGTCGTCGAGCGGATCAGAGCCTGGGTCAATGAAGGCGGCCAACGTAAAGACGCCGCCATTCTTTATCGATCCAACGCCCAATCCCGCCAGTTTGAAGAGCGCTTGATGACTACCGGCACACCGTACCGGGTTTACGGCGGATTACGTTTTTTTGAGCGGGCGGAAATTAAAAACGCACTGGCCTATTTACGGTTGATGTCCAATCGCAATGACGATGCGTCGCTTGAACGGGTGATCAACACCCCGACGCGCGGCATAGGTGCCAAAACCATCGATGAAATTCGCAATATAGCGCGGGATCAAAGCCTTTCGTTATGGGCGGCGGCTATCGTGTTGATTAATCAGCGCACCTTGTCGGCAAGGGCGACCAATGCCTTGATAGGCTTTTTGGAGTTGATCAAACAGTTTGCAGGAGAAGCGGAAGGCACGGAGCTTTTTGAACAGGTCAAACTGGTGGTCGAAAAAAGCGGCCTGATTGAGCTGTATCAAAAGGACAAGGCCGACAAAGGCGAAGAAAAAGTAGAAAACCTGGAAGAACTGGTCAACGCGGCACGGCTTTTTGATATCACCGCAATCGGAGATATCGAAGATGAAGAAAGTTTGGGCGAGCTGGATATGTTCCTGGCGCATGCAACACTGGAATCCGGTGAACTGCAAGGCGATGATTTCGACGATTGCGTGCAGCTGATGACCCTGCATTCGGCCAAAGGGCTGGAGTTTAAGCAGGTGTTTCTGGTCGGTATGGAAGAAGGCTTGTTTCCGTCGCAACAGTCCGTCGACGATGTCGGGCGACTGGAAGAAGAGCGCCGGCTTTGCTATGTCGGCATCACCCGCGCCATGCAACAGTTGTATCTGACCTATGCCGAATCCAGGCGATTATACGGTCGGGAAACTTATCCCAGGCCGTCGCGTTTTCTGCGCGAAATTCCGGCTGAACATATCCAGGAAGTCAGGATGCGGGCCACCGTGACTCGTCCGGTGACCTCGGTAAAACCGAAAGCGCAGTCGTTGCAAACGGAAGGGAAATACAAGCTGGGGCAACGCGTCAGTCATGCCAAATTCGGCGAAGGCGTGGTGCTGCAGATGGAGGGCGAAGGCGCCCAGGAAAGAGTGCAGATCAACTTCAAGCAAGTCGGTCTCAAGTGGCTGATACTGGCTTATGCGCAATTGGATGTGTTGTAAGGGGCTTCACTTAGCGTAGGGTGTGCCGTGCACAGCAAAGAGATATGATTAAGCCCCGGTTCAATCCCAAGCTGCTCACCCTACTCCGCCTTTATCTTATGCATTTAGGAAAAAAATATGCAAACCGCTAAACAAGCTGCAAAGCAGATTATGGGTCATGTCTCTGATCAGGCAACGTGGGACGACATCATGTATGAACTTTATGTCAAACAGAAAATTGAGAAAGGACTGAAGGCTGTTGATGAAGGCCGCGTTCTATCCAGCGAAGAGGCTAAAAGACGGCTCTTGGGCAATGAGGGTTAGCTGGACAGAACCGGCATTAGAAGATTTAGAAGCAATTCAGGCTTATATCGCCAAAGACTCCAGCTTTTATGCCCGACAATTTATTGAGCGTATTTTTGATGCCGCTACAAAATTGGAAACTTTTCCCAAAATAGGTCGAAGAGTGCCGGAAGCCGAAGAAAGAGCCGATGTCAGGGAATTGATTTTTCAAGGCTACCGCATTATCTACCTGATCCAGCCAGAGAACATCGCTATCACCGTCATCCATGGCAGCCGGTATTTAGCGGGGATGGGAGATAAACCTTGGTAGCTCAACAAAAGCGAGGATAAGATTAAATAGGTGTTGCAGGCTCAGGGCGAACGGGATTTTGAAGTACTCAACTGCGGTTTTTAGGTTGAAGCGAATTGCCGGCGATAGTTTTACATCCCATATATGGTATGGCGACTATGGGGGATTGGTGCAACAGTAGCCTAATATATGAACACACTTTATAATAGTCGACAGACCGCATTGGGCTGTGGGTATCCGCAACCGCAATGACTTTCGGCTTGATCACCCTCAACGTAACAGATTGAAACAGGAACCCTTAATGTCTAAGAAAATTTCAGATATAGTAAAACCCGGTGTTGTCACTGGCGATGACGTACAAAAAATCTTTGCGATTTGCAAAGAAAACAAGTTTGCGTTGCCTGCGGTCAATGTCATCAACACGGATTCGATTAATGCAGCCTTGGAAGCGGCCGCGAAAGTAAAATCGGCTATCGTGATCCAGTTTTCCAATGGCGGCGCAGCATTTGTTGCCGGTAAAGGCCTTAAAGCGGAAGGCCAGCAAGCGGCTATTTTGGGCGCTATCTCCGGCGCTCAACATGTACACGCGATGGCTGAAGCTTATGGCGTACCGGTCATTTTACATACCGACCATGCCGCTAAAAAGCTGCTGCCTTGGATTGACGGCTTGTTAGATGCCGGTGAAAAACATTTTGCGGCAACCGGCAAGCCGTTATTCAGCTCGCACATGCTGGATTTGTCTGAAGAAAGCCTGAAAGAAAATATCGAAATCTGCGGTCAGTATTTGGCGCGTATGTCTAAAATGGGCATGACCCTGGAAATCGAATTGGGCTGCACCGGCGGTGAAGAAGACGGCGTCGACAACAGCGATATGGATCATTCATTGCTGTACACCCAGCCTGAAGATGTGGCTTATGCTTATGAAGAGTTAAGCAAAATCAGCCCACGCTTCACGATTGCCGCTTCTTTCGGCAACGTTCACGGTGTTTATAAACCGGGTAACGTCAAATTGACGCCTAGCATTTTAGCTAACTCGCAAAAATACGTCTCTGAAAAATTAGGTGTTCCAACTAACACCTTGAATTTTGTATTCCACGGCGGTTCAGGCTCAACGCCAGAAGAAATCAAGGAATCGATCAGCTACGGCGTGGTCAAGATGAATATCGATACCGACACCCAATGGGCAACCTGGGAAGGCATCATGAACTACTACAAACAAAACGAAGGTTATTTGCAAGGCCAAATCGGTAATCCGGACGGTGACGACAAACCCAATAAAAAATACTACGATCCGCGTGTCTGGCAACGTGCCGGTGAAGTCGCGATGGCCGTTCGTTTGGAACAAGCTTTTCAGGAATTGAACGCAGTGAATACGCTGTAAATCGATTAGCTGAGTAAAAGGCCGGTGCCTGTGCATCGGCCTTTTTTTTGTCCGGCAGACGACAGTAACACCGAAAATAAAGGGATGAATGGGGGGCGTTATGATGGATGTGTCTTGCTCAAATCAGGTATCATGAAAACAGTTCGCGACAGAACAACATATGACGAATAACCCAGTAATATAGTAAACTATCTTAATCTCAAATTATGGTTAGCATGATGACTGCAACAGACAATGTACACCCGCACGAAATTCATAAATTCGGCTCGATGGCGGAACGCTGGTGGGATACTCGGGGCGAATTCAAAACCCTGCATGATATTAACCCGCTACGACTCCAGTTTATCCAGCGTTATGCGGATATTGCAGGTTCTCGCATCGTTGATGTCGGTTGCGGCGGGGGTATTTTAACCGAGGGCCTGGCTAAACACGGCGCTGATGCGTTGGGGATCGATCTTAGCGAAGACCTGATCGACATCGCCGATCTGCACGGGCTTGAATCCGGCGTTAATGCGCATTATCAAAAAATCAGCGCCGAAGCCTTGGCCGAACAGCAGCCGGAAAGTTTCGATCATGTAACCTGCATGGAAATGCTCGAGCATGTGCCCGACCCCGGTTCGATAATCTCCGCTTGCGCCAGAATGGTTAAACCCGGCGGTATGGTGTTTTTCTCGACGCTCAATCGCAAGCCCAAGGCGTATTTATTGGCTATCTTTGCCGCGGAATACGTCCTGCAAATGCTGCCCAAAGGCACTCATGATTTTAAAACCTTTATCAAGCCGTCGGAGCTGTGCCAGTCGGCGCGCGCGGCAGGTCTCGAATTGCAGGGCATGGTAGGCATTGAATACAACCCGTTCAGCAAACATTTCAGCCTTGGCAAAGACATTGACGTCAATTACATCGCTGCCTTTAAACGCGCCGAATAAACATGTCTGCCGATTTCAAATTATCCTGCGTATTATTCGACCTTGACGGTACTCTGGTGGATACCGCGCCGGATTTGATTTCATGCCTGAACCGTGCGCTAAATATCCACGGCTTTGATACCGTTGCAGCTGAGATTATCAAGCCGTTTATATCATACGGCGCGGCGGCAATGATCAACGCCGGCCAACCTGAACTTGACGATCAGTTAAAGGCCGCTATTCTGGAAACCATGCTGACTCACTACCAGAACAATATTGCCGAACACACGGTTTTTTTCTCGGGTATGGCCGATACGCTGGCTGCGATTGAAGCGCAAGGACTGAAGTGGGGCGTGGTTACCAACAAGCGGGAGCGCTTCACCAACCCGCTGATGGCTGCCTTAAGGCTGACCGATCGCGCCGCCTGCATCGTCAGCGGGGATACTACCGCCAATTCCAAGCCTCACCCTGAACCGATGCTGCTAGCCTGCAAGCAGGCGGACGTCAATCCGCAGGAATGCGTCTATATCGGCGATGCCCTGCATGACATTACTGCCGGAAAAAATGCGCAGATGAAAACACTGGCTGCACTTTACGGCTACATTAACCCCGGCGACACTCCGGAAACCTGGGGCGCTGATGCGTTAATCGAGTCGCCCGATCAAATATCAACCTGGATAGCATCACTGTCATGCCGCTAACAAATCAAGTCATCTTAATTACCGGCGCCGGCGGAGGCCTTGGCAGCACTGCTGCTCTGGCGCTGGCCAAACACGGTGCGCACATCATTTTACTGGACAAAAACATTGCCAAACTGGAAGCAGTTTACGATGCGATTCTGGCAATCAAGGCGCCTGAGCCGGTCATTTATCCGTTTGACTTGGCGGGCGCCAATGAAAACGAGTATCAGGAATTGGCCGACAAGATCGATGAGAAATACGGCTCGCTCCAAGGCATTTTGCATTCAGCGGTAGAGTTCAGCGCTTTTTCCCCAATCGCCACGCACAAAACCAAAGACTGGGGGCATACTTTAAACGTCAACCTGAATGCGCCTTTTCTATTGTGCAGGGTTCTATTGCCGGTACTGCAAAAGAGCGAACAGGCTTCCATCGTATTCACGTCCGATTCTTCCGCCAGAAAGGCTCCGGCTTACGCAGGCGCTTACGGCGTTTCGAAAATAGCCCTGGAAGGCCTCGCCAACATACTGGCCGATGAACATGAAGCCTTCGGCAAAATCCGGGTCAATACCCTGATACCGGGGCCGATAGACTCCCCGTTAAGAAAACGGGCCTATCCGGCTGAAGATAAAAGCAAACTGCCATCAATGAAATCACTGGCTCCCATTTATCTGTATTTATTCGGCTCAGAAAGTATAGGCGTAACCGGCCAAGCTATCGATGCACGAACCTTCTATCTATAACTGAACTATTATGGCTGAAAGAGAAGACGTTGTTTTAACCCGGGATGTCAATATTGTTACCATTCCTGAAGGCAATACCGGGGCTTTAAATAAAGGTCAGATAGTCACCATCCATCAGGCGCTCGGCGACAACTATACCGTGGTTACCGAACACGGGCACATGGTGCGCATTGCCGGGGGCGACGCCGATGCCTTGGGCAGGGAATTGCATCAGCTGAAAACACTGGTATCGGAGACCGATGCGGCAGCGGTTGAACAAAACTGCTGGGAAGTGATGAAAACGGTTTACGATCCGGAAATTCCGGTCAATATCGTTGATCTTGGACTGGTTTATCAGTGCAAAGTAACCCCGGTAGATGAAGGCTTGAATGATGTTCATGTCATCATGACCCTGACCGCGCCAGGCTGCGGGATGGGGCCGGTTATCCAGAGCGACGTGGAAAAATGTATCCGCACATTGCCCGGTGTCGATCGTGTTAATGTCGAAGTGGTGCTTGACCCGCCCTGGTCGCGGGAAATGATGTCGGAAGTGGCCCAGTTGCAACTGGGTTTGTATTAAAACCAGTGCAGAAATAACGATAATTAGACTTCGGGTGAAATCAAGATGACCTCTTTTAAAGAGATTAATCTGCAAGTCGGTTCGCGCCTGCAAATGGCGGTGCGACACGGCCCCATTGACATCATATATTATACGCAGCTTATCGGTTACTTAGATGGGCAGTACCTAATCATAAAAACACCTTTCGAGAACGGGATTTCCGTTCAAATGCAGGTAGATGAGCAGGTTATCTTACGGATATTATCTGGAGTGGATGTTTTTACGTTAACTTGCAGGGTTAAAGCCATCTTTAGAGCTCCGCATTATTATATTCACCTCAGCTTTCCCACCGATATTAAATCCATCGCTCTACGCGGCGCGATCAGAGCCAAAGTCAATTTACCGGTGCAAGTCAATGGCGTAGCTGGAGCGGGTATTATTACCGATATTAGCGTTACAGGCGCTGCGATAACGGCCAATAAAGTACTGGGAGAGCTTAATACAGAAGTTTTACTTTCTTTCGACTTCCCTATAAAACCGACCAATCAGGGTGCGCATATAGATACCAGTGCGACGATTCGCAATATTCATGAGTTGCCCGGCAAGAAAAAAGACGCGCCGCTAAGGGTATTGCATGGACTTTCGTTTCAAAAGGTTGATCTTACCAGCCAAGTGATGCTGTTAAATTTCATCTATGAATCGATGGGCAGATTGTAGTTGATGTCTGTTCAGGCGTGATTAGCAGTCAAATTGGGTGCGCATCGCGTACGTGGTCTTTTGAAAATGGTATGCGATACCCTACATGATTATCGGTTAGCATTAGGATTCATAACGCTCCAGCATCTAAAAATAAAATGTGGATGGCACACGAAAAAAACCTACGCGAATACGGCTTGCCCTGGCCTGATTACGAGCTGCTTGATGCGGGTGACGGCAAAAAACTGGAGCGATGGGGGAATATCATTACCATCCGTCCGGAAATTCAAGCCAATTTCAAGTCGGGGTGGCCTATCATTCAATGGCAGACGATGGCTCATTGGGAATTTGAAGAGCAATCCTCAACCCAGGGCCGCTGGCTTAATATCAAGCCGCATGCTCCCGAACACTGGCTTATTTCTTATGGAAACTTAAATTTCGGTTTGAAGCTAACCCAATTCAAGCATGTGGGCCTGTTCCCGGAACAACAGGCAAACTGGCGTTTTATTAAACAACAGCTTAGAGCCGGTCAAAAAGTGTTGAATTTATTTGCCTACACCGGCGCGGCATCGCTGGTTGCCCGCGATAATGGCGCGGAAGTCGTGCATGTGGATTCGGTCAAGCAGCTGATTACCTGGGCCAACGAAAACAGGGAGCGAAGCGCCCTTTCCGACATCAAATGGGTGCTTGAAGACGCGTTAAAATTCGCCCGGCGCGAATTGAAACGGGGCAATCAATACGACGGCATTATCATGGATCCGCCCGCCTGGGGATTGGGCGCCAAAGGCGAAAAATGGAAATTGGAAAATCACCTGTCCGGCTTGATAGAAACGGCGTATGGGCTGATGAATCCGGGCGCGTTTTTAATTCTTAACACCTATTCACCCAAAGTGGAACCGGCGGATTTGGCAAATACTGCCGAGCAGTATTTTTCTGCAAATCAACTGGAAATAAAACAACTGTGGATGCCGACAAAAACCGGCAAGGAGCTGTATTGCGGCAATTTATTGCGGGCGATCAAGTAAGGCGGTTTTGAAATGTGGTGGGTGAGTGGAAGCCACAGACAGCTGGAGTGCAGGCTTCGTCTGCAAGTACAAGCCAAGCTTGCACTTCCGTTGCAATGCGTTGTCTTCAATACTTAACGATGACATAGCCGCATGAAAAAGGTATTTATCAGCCCCAAATCCATGTCGCTTATGATTGTCATCAGTGTGCTATTTTTTAACTGCTGAATAGTGACAATTAAAACCGGCACAGATTCTGTGCAATCAGCAAAGAAACATTAATTAAAACAATAAATTAAGCTAATTTCTGCGGTCGGCAGAAAGATTGGAAAAATTTGAAACAAATAGCGTACTTCGTTTTTAAGACCAATATCTTAGAAACATAGAAGATCGGCATGCCATTATCCATAGAACGCCACCTCAAAGCCTATGTGGAAAGCCGAAGGCCTTTTATATTTTGGAAAGGGTTGGGTGTGCTGTTTATGCCCAACACTACCATGTTTCAAAATGGCGACGGATTTTGGTTTTGTCCGCCGCATCATTGAACATCTCTATTATCGCCCTTTAACGATTCTCGACTTCCCAACCCTTGCAGGCTAGGGCAATGTGGTGCGGGACGGGACGGGCGCCGGTTCCGTAGGCGCTCATGGTGCGTGTGGTCATGCCCAATGCTTGGGCTGCACCGGCTAACGACAGCCCGTTATGCAGCCGCCAGGCGATGAATGTACGGGTGTCTTCGTCGGTGGCCGCTTGATGCAGCGCTTCCAGCCACAAGGTATCGGCACCGATTTGAATGTCAAAATCTGTCCATTCGACCGTCCAGCCTACGCTGTTGGTGAGCTGAACTTTGGCAAAGGCGGCCGGATCGCGCAAAGGAGTGAGACCCGGTTTGGCGAAAATAGCTTCACCTTTATTCACGGTCATTATGCTGCCGTTAATAAAGGTCATTTGCAACTGGTAGTTCGGTAAAGGCTCAACCGCTGCTAGGCGGGGGCGCTTCATTGATGCCATTTTTTCCATTCTTTGATCAATTCTTCATTGTTTGCCGTAACCCACGCCATGACTTCATCGTGCAAGCCGCGCGGAAAAGTGCCTTCACATGCCAGGGTTTGCAAGTTAATTAATACATCAAAATTACCGCCGACCAAGTGCGCGTGCATCGGCGGAGAGTCGTCCTCTCGTACCTCAAGCTGGTATTTGTTGCGAAAACGTTGCTTTGTAGCCATGTTGTAATAATATGGAATAATTCCAATATGTCAACCGCCTTCTTGTAAGATGAGGGGCTGAAAAGTGTCGATCTGGTCACATTTATCCTAAAAACCGCAGTTGAACATTCCAAAATCCCGCAAAGGCAAGTCGAGGGGCTCAGTATGAAGGTCTTCCGCACGATCCGACTGCGGATTTTAGGTTGGTACGCATAACAAGATTAATAATGCCCGTCAGTCGGGCATAACACCCTTAGCCTGAAGATCAGCATGATAAGACGACCGAACCATCGGCGCGCTGGCGACTTGTTTAAATCCTAGGGCTTTGGCAACTGCGCCGTATTCGTCGAATTGTTCGGGAGTGACGTAGCTTTGAACCGGCAAATGGGCTTTGCTGGGTTGCAGGTATTGGCCTATGGTCAGCATTGAGCAGCCGTGGGCTAATAAATCTTTCATGACTTGATGGACTTCGTCCGGTTGTTCGCCCACGCCGAGCATCAGGCCGGATTTGGTGGGGACTTGCGGCAGTGCTTGGTGATATTGGTTCAGTAAATTCAGCGAACCTTGGTAGTCGGAACCGGGGCGTACTTGTTTGTATAATCTGGGGACGGTTTCCAGGTTGTGGTTGAATACGTCGCAGGGTTCTTGGGCTAATATGGCTACGGCTTTTTCAATGCGCCCCCGAAAGTCCGGCACCAGGATTTCTATTTTGGTGCTGGGCGTTTGCAGACGGATTTTGTTGATGCACTCGGCAAAATGTCCGGCTCCGCCGTCTCTTAAATCATCGCGGTCTACCGAGGTGATGACGACATACTTCAAGGCCATGGCCTGTATCGCATCGGCCAGGTGTTGGGGTTCGTCTTTGTCCAGCGCCAGCGGTTTGCCATGCGCGACATCGCAAAAAGGGCAGCGTCGGGTGCACAAGTCGCCCATAATCATGAAGGTGGCGGTGCCGTGTTGGAAACACTCCCCTAGGTTGGGACAGGCGGCTTCTTCGCAAACGGTATGCAGGTTGTTTTCGCGCAGCAGTTGCTTGATGCGGGTGACTTCGTCGCCGGCCGATATTTTTATGCGTATCCACTCGGGTTTGCGCAAAGTCGTTTCGGCAGGCTCCACTTTGATCGGGATTTTCGCCAGCTTTTCGGTGTTGCGCTGGTGGGATTCTGGCGTGGAGCGGGAGGACGCTTGATATGTCATTTGGGTAATGCCGTGAGGATAGCTTCGGTAACAGGGATGGCGAGCTCAGCGTTGCTGACGGTCACGCCCAGATCGGCCAGTCGGGTCACTTCAAGCCCTGAATAACCGCAGGTATTGATATGGTCGAAAGGGCGCAAATCCATATGATTGTTGATACTCAGGCCGTGATAACTGCAATTTCTTTTGATGCGCAGGCCGATGGAACCTATTTTTTTGCCATCGACGTAAACGCCGGGGGCATCGGTTCGGGCGACCGCTTTAATGCTGTATTGCGCTAAGGCAAAGATCATGGCTTGTTCCAGCGTTGTGACCAGTGATCGGATGCCGAGATTCAGCCGTTTAATGTCGATCAGGGTATAAATAATCAGCTGGCCCGGGCCGTGATAGGTCGCTTGTCCGCCCCGGTCGGAATTAATGACGGATATGGCGCCGGTATTCAGCAGATGTTCGCGCTTGCCGTTTAAACCCAGCGTATAAACGGGCGGATGTTCGGTGATCCAGATTTCATCGGCGGTTTCGGCATTGCGATTTTGGGTGAATCGCTGCATGTCTTGCCAGGCGGATTCATAATCTTGCAATCCTAAGTTACGTATCACTGCCATTAAGATGATTTATCCTGGAAAAATCATTTCGCGTCCACGAAAAGCACGAAAAAATTCAGAGAGACGCCAAACTGTAGATCATTACTCAAGGGTGAGTAACTAAATATAAACACAATGGAACGCAGATAATTCAAAAAAAATCTTACTTAATCATAACTATCAGCGTCATCTGCGTTCTATTTTAATGGTTATTGGGTTAATCGAATATTTACGATTACCGGTTGTTGTAGGAAATCCCTTCTACAAAGCCATCAAGACATGCGGATGGTCGCTTAAATCCTGATAAATGGCATCCAGTTGCTGTTTGCTGGAGGCTTCTATAATAACGGTTATGGCGATGTAGTTGCCGTCTTTGCTGGGACGTGTCGTTATCGCGCCTTCGTTAATGTCGTCAACATGACGACGCACGATTTCTATAACCAGCAAGTCGAGTTCTAAATCGGCTCTGCCCATGGCCTTGATTGGAAATTGGCAAGGAAATTCTAATAAGGTTTCTTCGTTCATGGCGCTACTCATGGCTGGCTCGCTTGTAAGCCTGGAATAATCGATTCATGGTTTGCCATAGGGGGCCGGGTTTGCCGTTTGCAATGATTTCATTGTCGAGTTGAACAACCGGTACGATTTCCCGTGTAGAGCTGGTTAACCAGATTTCGCTGGCTGTTTGCAAGGCATCCAGTGAAATGATGTCTTCACTGTAGGGAATGTTGTTTTGCCTGGCGATTTCCAGAATGACATCGCGGGTTATGCCCGGCAATATTTCGCAGCCTTGCGGCGGTGTAATCAGGATACCGTCAATGACGGCAAATATATTGCTTGCGGCTCCTTCAGTCACATAGCCGTCTTTAACCAGGATGGCTTCGGCACAACCTTTTTCTACCGCCTGTTGTCTGAGCAAAATATTGGCCAGCAGCGTGGTGGCTTTAACATTGCACAGTTCCCAGCGGCTGTCATCAATGCTGATGGCTTTCACTCCGGAATCCAAATTTGCAAATGGCACAATGTTTGAGCACATCGCAAAAATAGTGGGGCTGGTATTTTCCGGGAAGGCGTGATCTCTTGTGGAAGCGGCGCCACGGGTTATTTGCAGGTAAATATACTGATCCAGGTTGGGTTCCAGCAACGGCGTCAGAATTTCCAGCCATTGCGCCCGGTCATGCGGATTAGCCAGGCGAATGGAGGATAGGCTGTTTTCCAGTCGCTCCATGTGTTCAGAGAAGTGAAACAACAAACCCGAGTAGGCCGGGATAACTTCATAAATTCCGTCACCGAACAAAAAACCGCGATCCATAACCGATATTTTTGCTTCATCTAGCGGTAGGTACTGACCGTTGAGATAGACGGTTTTATTGTCCATCCGGTTTCTCCAGCATCATCATCGCGCTGTCATAGAGTCGCTGGAAAATGTTGCCTTGTTCTACCGGTTTTAGCGCTATCAGGTCTTTTTCCGCGACCACTTCGTCTTTAAGTGTCACGTTGACCGTACCCAGTTTTGTGCCTTCTTTGACGGGGGCGACAATTTTTTTGTCGATGGTAATGACGGCTTTAAGGTCATCGTAATGGCGACGGGGAATGGTCACATAAAGATCTTCTGTCAGGCCGATTTGCAGATTTTTAGTGTCGCCTTTCCATACTCTGGCTTCGGATAAGGCCGTCTTTCCTTGATACAGTTTGTGTGATTCAAAAAAACGAAAGCCGTAGTTGAGCAGGTTTTGATTTTCGTTGGCTCTGGCATTGGGACTGCGCGCTCCCATAACTACAGAAATCAGACGCATGTCATTTCTTAATGCAGAGGCGACCAGGCAATAGCCGGCGGCGTCGGTAAATCCGGTTTTAACGCCATCCACTGTCTCATCACGCGACAGCAGTTGATTGCGATTATGCTGAACGATGTTGTTGTAAGTGAATTCCTTTTGTGAAAACCAGCGGTAGTAGTCGGGAAATTCTTTGATTAAAGCCTGGGTGAGTATCGCCAGATCGCGGGCGGTGGTGTAATGATTGTCGATGGGGAGTCCGTTGCTATCCTCAAAGTGGCTGTTTTTCATGCCCAGACGTTCGGCATGTTGATTCATCATGTCGGCAAAAGTAGTTTCATTGCCCGCGATATGTTCAGCCAAAGCAACACTGGCATCGTTACCGGATTGAATGATGACGCCTAATAACAGGTCTTTAATCTTAACCTGCTTCCCGACCTCAACAAACATACGGGAGCCGGGTGTTTCCCAAGCTTTCTTGCTGATGGTGACCATATCGTCAAAATGTAAGTGCCCATTGCTGATTTCCCGAAATACCACATAAACAGACATAATCTTGGTAAGACTGGCGGGGGCGAGTTTAACATCGGCATTGTTTTCTGCCAGTACCTTGCCGGTGTTGTAATCCAGCAATATATGGCTGCTGGCAGCAATAGTAGGTGCTGCCGGGGTTGAGATTCCAGCGTCTTCTGCGTTTGCCAAGGTTGTGGCTACAATTAAACTAAAAAATAAAAAAACGGGGAGAATTCTAAAAAGGGTCATTGTTCTCTAACGGTGGGCTCAGTAAAACATATATTCATTGTATCATGGAGATTTGTTTTTGATCAGTTTCAGTAACAAATTGGGTTGTTGTTATGCCCAGCTTTGCCAGCTGTGCATTCAGCTTGCGGGCACTCGCCGGAGATTTGATAGGCCCCATTTGAACCTTGTAGAGCGTAGAGCCTTTGTGTGTTGAGGGTAGTATTTCAGGCTGAGGTAAATGATGGGCAGCAATTTTATTTTGCAATTTCAACGCTTTTTTCTTTTTGCCAAAAGTGCCTACTTGTAAATAGACGCTTTTTTCTTGTTTTTTCGCTACTTTTTGTAGTTGTGCTAATGCCTGTTCAGGTGCTATCGCCTTGATTTCAACCTTTCCTGATCCCGTCTGTTCAATGTCCAGTTTCTGGGCGGCCGCGTAAGACAGATCCATAACTCGGTTGCCGTAAAAAGGGCCTCTGTCATTGATGCGAACAATAACGCTACGTTGATTTTCCAGGTTGGTGACGCGAGCATAAGAGGAAAGCGGCAGTGTTTTGTGTGCGGCGGTCATCGCATACATGTCGTATATTTCGCCGGATGCGGTTTTTTTTCCGTGAAATTTTGGGCCGTACCATGAGGCTATGCCTTGTTTCAGGTAGCGGGTAATGCGGGGTAAGAGGTCTTGTTCGTCGGCTATGTCCGGTATATCAGGAGCGCCCCTGTTTAAAATGAAATGGTGTCTAGTCGCGGATGCAGTTGTACCTGATGGTAGGTTTGAGATGTCGCTGGTTTTTAATTGTTCGGTGGTACAACTGCATAAAACAAAAATGAAAAGTATCGGTATGATTTTACTCATGGGTAAGAGCCTTTTTTATTTAAAATAGATAGGCTTAACTGATAAACGGCCATGGCATATAAAGGACTGTGGTTGTAGCGAGTAATGACATAAAAATTGTCTAACGCCGCCCAGAGTTCTTCGCCTTGTTGTAGTTCAAAGCTAAGCAGTTTCACTTTACTGTCTAAAGGTAATTGTCTCGATATGATTAAGTTGAGTGATTCTAACTCAGTAAGACTTAAGTTCGGCTTAAGGTCTTTATTGAGTGCTGACTTATAGTTTTTATCTTTGGCTGTAACGGGAACAGCAATAGTCTTGCCGGTTTGCCAATGATGTTTGGCAAAGTAATTGCCGATACTGGCGATCACGTCGCTGTTGTTGTGCCAGATGTCGCGACGATTATCATTGTCAAAATCAACGGCATAGGCTCTGAAGCTGCTGGGCATAAATTGCGGCAAGCCCATGGCTCCGGCGTAAGAGCCAAGTGGTTCGGCGGGGGAGATGTGTTCATCACGGCAAAGCAGCAAGAAATTTTCAAGCTCGCTAACAAAGAATTTGCTGCGGGGAGGATAGGCAAAAGCCAATGTAGATAGCGCGTCGATTACGCGGTGGTTGCCGGTGTTTTTTCCGAACAGCGTCTCAACGCCGATAATCGCAGTAATAATTTCAGCGGGAATGCCGTAGTGTTGTTCTACGGCGGCCAGCGCTGGTGCATTGTCCCGCCAAAATTGTACGCCGGCGTTGATACGTGCTTCGGTTAGAAATATTTTGCGATATTTGTACCAAGGCATGCTTTCCGAGGGCGAGGAAATTCTTTTGAGTATATCTTGCTTGATCTCGACTGTTTCAAACCAATCATCAAGTTCGGATTTATCGAACTGGTGTTTGGTTGCCATCTGCTCGATAAAGGCATTAACTGATTCGGTGTCTTTGATGTTGTCGGTGCAGGAGATCAGTAAAAGGCAGAAGGCGAAGGGCGAAAGACGAAGGGGGGGAGCTAGGCTTTTGAGCCGGGATATAAGGTCGTATTTTTTCATTTTTAGCCTTGTGTTTTGAGTTGGATTTAGATTCATAAGTGAGGCTGAAATGTGTAGGAGTATGGATTGCATAGCCTCACAATTTAGCCTTTAGCCTGCTTTATATTTTAATGCGGTAAAAATTTCTTATGGGTATGAATCGACATGAGAATGCCGAAACCGGACAGCAACGTGACTATGGAGGTGCCGCCGTAACTGATTAAGGGTAATGGGACGCCGACTACGGGGAGTACGCCGATGACCATGCCTATGTTGACAAAAACATAAACAAAGAAAGTGAAAGCCAGGCTGCCGGCTAATAAGCGGCTGTAAGTGTCCTGGGCTTGTGAGGCAATATACAAGCAGCGGCTGATGATAAGCAAATACAAAGCCAATAGGCCGACGCAGCCGAAAAGACCGAATTCTTCGGCAAAGACTGCAAATATAAAATCGGTGGAGCTTTCCGGTAAAAAGTCCAGTTCCGACTGGGTACTGCCCAGCCAGCCTTTGCCATAGATGCCTCCGGAGCCGATGGCGATTTTCGATTGGATAATATGGTAACCCCTACCTAAGGGATCGGCTTCCGGATTTAAGAAGGTAAGTACCCGGTCGCGCTGATAGGTGCGCATAAAATGCCAGAGTATGGGCGTCAGTCCTGTTAGTGTGGCGCCGATTGCGAACATGAATCGCCAGGAGAGTCCGGCAAAAAACAGTACGCCGGCGCCGGAGCTGGCAACCAGCAATGCGGTGCCCAAATCGGGTTGTTTGGCGATCAATAGGGTCGGAATGATGATCAGTATGCCGGCTATCAGCAATTGTTTCGGTTTTGGCGGTAATGCGTGTTCCGCTAAATACCAGGCGACCATCATGGGTGTGGTTATTTTGATCATTTCCGAAGGTTGGAAACGAAAGACGCCAAGATCCAGCCAGCGTTGTGCGCCTTTACCGAATTGGCCCAATACCAGTACCGCAATGAGTAACAAGAGTCCTAAGCCAAAAAGCAGGGCTGAATAACGTTTAAACTGATAAGGGTCAACATGAGCCAGTATTGTCATTAAAAGAAAAGCCAATCCGACCCTCGCCGCTTGGCGCATCAGTACATCCATATCCTGACTGCCCGCGCTGTAAAGAATAATAAAACTCAACAATGAGATAAGAAGCAAGCCGATAAATAAGGGAATGTCTATGTGCAGTTTTCTGAGGACATTGCCGATAACCGACGGCGGATGAAATTGTTCGCTTCGGGTTTCAGTTTTCATTATTGCTTCCTAAAAATTGCTTGATAACCTTGCCCGCGATGGGTGCCGCGACTGAGCCGCCGTGACCGCCGTTTTCAACGATAACGGCAACTGCAATTTTGGGGTCATCGGCCGGGGCAAAAGAAATAAACAGGGCATGGTCGCGTAATTTGAAGTTAATGTCGTTTTCGTTATATTTAGCATCCTGCTTAATGTTAAAAACCTGGGCAGTTCCGGTTTTTCCGGCGATTTGATAGTTAATGTCTTTGCCGATGCTCTTGGCTGTGCCGTGGGGAGCATGAATAACATTGACCATGGCCGAGACGATGCTATTGATGTTTTCCGGTTTAAGCTCAAGGTCTTCCTGGGGATCTTCCATGTCCGGGGCGGTGGAATCCGGATTGGCAGATTTTTTTACCAGAAAGGGTGTGACCACTTTGCCTTTATTTGCCAAGGTGGCGATGGCTCTGGCAAGCTGTATCGGCGTAACCTGGAGAAATCCCTGACCTATTCCGGTGATCAGTGTTTCTCCCGGATACCAGGCCTGATTGCGTCGATTGCGTTTCCACTCGCGCGATGGCAATAATCCTTGCTTTTCCCCGGTCAGATCGATATCGGATTTTTCGCCAAAACCAAAATGCTGTAAGAAATCATGCATACGGTCTATGCCTAGCGTTAATGCCAGACTGTAAAAATACACATCGCAGGATTGAGTAATGGCCTCGGTCATATTCACCGAGCCATGACCGCCTTTTTTCCAATCCCGATAGTGGTGGCTGACATTGGGCAACTGATAATAGCCGGGGCAGAAGGTTTTGTGCTCGGCGCTTATGGCGTTGTATTCAAGTCCGGCCAGTGCAATAAACGGTTTAAGCGTTGATCCTGGCGGATATAAACCACGCAGTGCACGATTAAACAGCGGTTGATTATCGGAGGACTGTAGCGCTTGATACGCATCATTGCTTATGCCGATAACAAAAGGATTAGGATCAAATCCGGGGCGACTGGCGAAAACAAGCACGCCGCCGGTTTTGATGTCAATGGCGACTACCGCACCATTGAAAGTATCTAATGCGTCATAAGCGGTTTTTTGTAAATCTATATCCAGTGTCAGATAAAGATTTTCCCCCGGGATGGGAGGGACTGAGTTTACCGTGTTAATAGCGCGACCCTGTACATTGGTTTCTATTTCTGCATAACCGGTCTTGCCGTGCAGTTCGGTTTCATAGGAGTTTTCTATGCCTATTTTGCCGACATGGCTGGAACCTCGATATTCGGCGATAGGCAACGACTTTATTTCCGCTTCGTTGATGCGTCCCACGTAACCGACAACATGAGAGGCTAAGTCGGTATAGGGGTAATTTCGAACCAGACGGGCTTGAATGTCAACGCCGGGAAAATACGGTCTGACTACGGCAAATTTGGCAATTTCCTCGTCGTTCATGCTTATTAATAACGGGGTGCTGGCGAAGCGTTTTTGTCGTTTGCGTTGTTTCTGGAATTGGTCTATTTTTTCGTCAGAGATGTCGAGTAGTTTTTGTAAGCGCAGCAAGGTGTCATCAATATCCTTGATTTGCTCAGGAATTAGCTCAAGGCTGAAGGATTGCGTATTGTCAGCTAAGACTTTGCCATGTCGGTCATAAATAATGCCCCTCGTCGGTACCAGAGGCTCTATTTTAATGCTGTTGTCTTTCGCCAGCGTTGTGTAATGTTCGTGACCTACAATTTGCAGATAAACCAGACGCACAATCAGACCGGAGGTTAATAGTGAAATGACAATAAATGCAGCAATAATGCGGTTGAGAAATAGGCGGCTCTCTACTAACTTGTTTTTAATAGTATAGATACGAGACATATCGGTTTCGGGGTGTTTTATTTGGTGCGTCGTGACAAACGGACGCGACGCAGTGCTGTATAGATCAGGGGCCAGCATAGGGTGCCGGTAAAAACAGGCAGCCAGAAAAAAGCGTGCAGTTGAGCCGGGTGTTGAATATTGTTAAGCCAGAAAAGCAGCATTTGGGTAAACAGCAGGCAAAAGAAAATAAACAAGCCTTGTTGCGGTAATGGAAATTGACGCAAGCGTTTATGCAGTAACAGGCAAACATAGATGATCAGTGAGTAGGCCAGTGCATATTGACCGAATACTCTTCCAGTCAATACATCGGTCAATAATCCGATTGTCCAGGCATGAAAGATACCGACGCGTTCCGGTACGGCGATTGTCCAGTAGATAAGCACCAAAAGCACCCAATCCGGATTTATATTGGTCAAAAAACCAGGCCAAGGTGCAATTCTTAAGCACATTGCCATGACAATAGTCAAAATAATGCGGCCAAAGCCGGAGTAGCTATTCATCACTGTCCGTCCCTGCCCGTGCCCCTGCGGGCGCTTCGCGTGTTAATCCGCTCCCGGCGGATTGATCATCACTGTCCGTCCCTGCCCGTGCCCCTGCGGGCGCTTCGCCTACTAACCCGCTCCCGGAAGATTGGTCATTGGGGTGAGGTTTGGAGGCTTCCGGTGTTGGTTTTGTAGTCAGCGAAACGGGGGATGAGTCGCTCCAGACAATCAGCAATTCTCTGTTTCGATCCAGCATGGCTTTGGGGGTGGCGGTAATGTTGACGAAAGGTTTGTTCGTTATTGGGGTGAAATCGTCGACCACGGCCACCGGATAACCCGATGGAAAAGTACCGCCTAAACCCGATGTTATCAGCAAGTCGCCGGGGCGAATATCCGCATTATTGGGTAAAAAAGGCAAGTTAAGCCGGTTTAGCTGTCCGCTGCCTACAGCAATAGTCAGCAGGCCGTTGCGATTGACCTGTACGGGGATGGCGTGATTCGGGTCGGTAATTAACATGATTTCAGAACTGAATGGCAAGGCACGAAAAACTTGCCCGACCACGCCATTTGCATCCAATACCGGTTGTTGGGGATGGACGCCGAAACGCGTACCTTTGTTGACTACCACTATATGTTCGTAGGGTGCCATATTGATCGACAATAATTCTGCGATCAGCAATTGTTCGCCCAGTTTAAAGGAGTTTTCCAATAATGCACGTAGACGAATGTTTTCTTTTTCCAGAGAATCAAATTTAAGTAATCGAGTTTTATCGATAAACTGTTCTTCGCGTAAGCGGGTGTTTTCACGTTTCAAAGTCGAATATGAACTGACGGAGTGGGCGGTTTGCTCGATCAATACTGACGGTAAGTCGATCAAATATTTTATTGGGTCGACAACAACGGATAACGTGGCTCGGAGCGAGTCCAATCGATGACTTCTGTATTCAGTTATCAGTAAAGCCACTGAAGCAATTATGGCTACAAGCAGGCGGGTGTTGATGGACGGTCCGGTAGCAAATAAAAGTTTTATAGCGGGATGCCTCTTTATGTAGGTTGGGTTGGGCGCGTCCCTTCGGCTGCGCTCAGGACAGGCCTTTTGCGCCGTAACCCAACGGGGGCGGCATTGGTTTGTCGGGTTACGCTACGCTGCTCCTGCATTGCTCTCGGCAACTGCTCCCTGCGTTGCTCTACCTCCTGCATAATCCACATGGATGCGGAGAATGCAGATTTTGCATAACGCCATGGATGGCGTGTAGTAGAGCAACGCAGGAGCAGTTGCCGAGGAGCAAAAATCTGTCCTTGCAGTCGTAACCCGGCCTACTTGCCGCCTAAATAAATGATTTAAAAGATGACGCTTGATTACTCTAAGGAAAAAGTTGAGACACCTTTTTTATCCAGCATCTCCAGAACCATGCCGCCACCCCTGGCGACACAGGTTAGCGGATCCTCGGCAATATAGACCGGCAAGCCTGTTTCTTCTGCTATCAGTCGATCTATATCCTTTAATAATGCGCCGCCGCCGGTTAAGAATATGCCGCGAGTCGCCACATCGGAGCCGAGTTCAGGCGGGGTTTGCTCCAAGGCCAATTTTACTGCGCCGACAATGCCGGATAGCGGTTCTTGCAGCGCTTCCAGGATTTCATTGCTGTTCAATGAAAAACTGCGCGGCACACCTTCCGCCAGATTGCGGCCTTTAACCTCTATTTCCCTGACTTCGCTGCCGGGGTAAGCCGTGCCGATTTCATGTTTTATTCTTTCTGCGGTGGCCTCGCCAATTAAGGTGCCGTAGTTTCTGCGTACATAATTAATAATAGCTTCGTCAAAGCGATCGCCGCCGATACGGACAGACGAGGAATAGACGATTCCGTTGATTGATATGACCGCCACTTCAGACGTGCCGCCGCCAATATCCAAAACCATCGAGCCGCATGCCTCATCGACCGGCAGGCCTGCACCGATAGCCGCAGACATCGGTTCTTCAATCAAATAAACTTCGCGCGCACCGGCCATTGCCGCAGACTCCCGAATGGCGCGACGTTCAACCTGTGTTGAGCCGCAAGGCACACAGATTAAAATGCGTGGACTGGGCCGAAGCAACTTGCTTTGATGGACTTTTTCGATAAAAAATCTCAGCATTCGCTCGGTGACGGCAAAATCGGCGATGACTCCGTCCTTTAGTGGGCGAATTGCGGTAATGTTGCCCGGTGTGCGGCCCAGCATGCGTTTTGCATCAAGACCTACGGCAGCAATAGTTTTATTGCCCCGGACTCGGTCTTCTTTGATAGCGACAACCGATGGTTCATTAAGCACAATCCCCTGGCCGGGAATGTAGATCAAGGTATTGGCGGTTCCTAGGTCAATAGCGAGGTCGTTGGAGAAGAGGCCGCGAATTCTTTTGAACATTTTTAGCTGTATCCTTTGGGGAATAAAAATTGTATTACTCTATCAATCAAGCGGGTATTTGAGCAAGATATAAAGTATTATAAACATATTAATTATAGAGTCTCTGAAATTTTTTATTGGGAGTTAATCGTGTCTTTAACAGTAAGTGAAGTCAAAGATTGTGCACATTTAGCGCGACTGGGAATAGAGGAGCGGGACGTAGGCTCTTATGCAAAAGATTTGTCCGGGATGTTGGATTTGATGACGCAGATGAGCGATCTTGACACCGATGGCGTCGAGCCTATGGCTCACCCGATGGACCAAGTGCAAAGATTGCGTGCCGATGTAGTCACCGAGCAAGTCGACCGCGAAAAATTTCAGGCTATTGCGCCACAAGTAGAAGCGGGGCTTTATCTAGTACCCAAAGTCATCGAGTAACGGAAAAAAATAACACATATGTATAACAAAACAATTGCAGAATTAGCCAAGGGTCTGCGTTCCGGTGAATTTTCCAGCGTGGAATTGACCTCGGCCTTTTTAGACCGGATTAAGCAACACCGCTCACTTAATGCCTATATCACGGTCACCGAAGACTTGGCCTTGCAGCAAGCCAAAGCCGCCGATCTAAGGCTGGCAACAGGCGAGGCGGAACTGTTAACCGGCATCCCGATGGCGCAAAAAGATATTTTTTGCACCGAGGGCGTTAAAACCAGCTGCGGTTCAAAAATGCTGGATAATTTTATTGCACCCTATAATGCAACGGTGGTGGCTAAATTTAATGACGCCGGTGCGGTGATGCTGGGCAAGCTGAACATGGACGAGTTTGCGATGGGCTCATCCAACGAAACCAGCTATTACGGTTCTGTCAAAAACCCCTGGGATACTCATACCGTACCCGGCGGATCTTCCGGCGGTTCGGCGGCAGCCGTTGCAGCACGGCTTGCAGTTTGCGCGACAGGCACCGATACCGGCGGCTCGATACGCCAGCCCGCAGCCCTTTGCGGCATTACCGGATTAAAACCGACCTACGGCCGGGTGTCCCGTTACGGCATGATTGCTTATGCTTCCAGTCTGGATCAAGGCGGGCCGATGACCCGCAGCGCCGAAGATTCGGCTATCATGTTGCAAACCATGGCCGGTTTCGATGACAAAGATTCAACCAGCGTCGATTTGCCGGTTCCCGATTATAGGGCCGGCTTAAGCAACAGCCTTGAAGGCTTAAAAATCGGCCTGCCCAAAGAATTTTTCGGCGAAGGATTGAACAGCGATGTGGCCGCAACCATTGAAGCCGCTATCGACGAATGCCGGAAGTTAGGCGCCACGGTAACTGAAATATCGATGCCCAGTCTTAAGCTGGCCATTCCGGCGTATTATGTGATTGCTCCGGCCGAATGCTCCGCCAACCTGTCGCGTTTTGACGGCGTGCGTTTCGGCTATCGCTGTGAAAATCCGGCGGATTTAACGGATCTCTATACCCGCTCGCGCGGCGAAGGCTTCGGCAAGGAAGTTAAGCGTCGTATTCTGATGGGCACTTATGCGCTGTCGGCAGGTTATTACGATGCTTATTATATTAAGGCGCAAAAAATTCGCCGTCTGATCAGCGAAGACTTCAAAAGGGCGCTGTCCGAAGTCGATGTGATGATGGGGCCGGTCACGCCGTCAACTGCCTTCGGTATCGGCGAGAAAATCGGCAATCCGATTGAAATGTATTTGTCCGATATTTACACCATTGCGATCAATCTTGCCGGTGTTCCGGCGATGTCGGTTCCGGCAGGATTTGCAAAAGGACTGCCTGTCGGTTTGCAGATTATCGGCAATTATTTTGCCGAAGATAAATTGTTGAATATTGCCCATCAGTACCAGCAAGTCACCGATTGGCATTTACGTATCCCTAAAGGTTTCGAATAAGGAGAAACGCTCATGGCAAAAATCATCGAACTTTCGCAACTGGATTTGAACGGTACTTACAGCTATGCCGATTATCTGACCTGGCGGCTGGATGAAACGGTTGAGCTGTTCAAGGGCAAGATCATGGCGATGTCGCCAGCACCCAGTTTGAAACACCAGAGTATTATTACCAATCTGGGTGGCAGTCTTTATCCGTATTTTCACAAGAGTCCCTGCAAGCTTTTTTATGCCCCCTTTGATGTCAAACTCTACAACAGCAAAAAATCGAAACTGGCAGACGAAGATGTGCACAGCGTCGTCCAGCCTGATTTATGCGTCATTTGCGATAAAGAAAAACTCACCGAACAAGGCTGCAACGGCGCGCCGGACTGGATTATCGAAGTGCTATCGCCTGGGAACAACAAGAAAGAAATGCGCCTTAAATTCGACCTTTATCAAGAAAACGGCGTCACCGAGTACTGGCTGGTTTATCCCTACGAACAAGCGGTCTATCAATTTGTGCTGAGCCAGGATACCGAAAAATATCAATTATTCGCCATGCATGCCGGCGATGACATCGCGAAACCGTATCTTTTTCCTGAGCTGGACATCGATCTGGCCGACGTTTTTGCCGAATAACTAAGGAACACCTAAATGAACTCACAATGGGAAACAGTCATCGGCCTGGAAATCCACGCCCAACTCGCCACCAAATCAAAAATCTTTTCCGGGGCTTCCACCGCTTACGGTGCGGAACCCAATACCCAAGCCTGCGCGGTCGATTTAGGCTTGCCGGGCGTGTTGCCGGTATTGAATGAAGAAGCCGTACGCATGGCGGTCGTCTTCGGCATGGCCGTAGAGGCGCATATCGCACCGTATTCGGTGTTCGCCAGAAAAAATTATTTTTACCCCGACTTGCCGAAAGGCTATCAAATCAGCCAGATGGAACTGCCTATCGTCGGTATCGGCCATTTGGATATTGACGTTGACGGCGTAAATAAACGCATCGGCATCACCCGCGCCCATCTGGAAGAAGACGCGGGCAAATCGTTGCATGGCAGCTTTCACGGCTTGACCGGGATCGATTTAAACCGCGCCGGTACGCCGTTGCTGGAAATCGTGTCCGAACCGGAAATGAGTTCGGCTAAAGAAGCCGTGGCCTACATGAGGAAAATGCACGAACTGGTGCGTTATCTGGGTATCTGCGACGGCAATATGCAGGAAGGTTCGTTCCGCTGCGATGCCAACGTATCGGTGCGTCCCAAAGGTCAAAAAGAATTCGGCACACGGGCTGAAATCAAAAACATCAACTCGTTCAGGTTTGTCGAAAAAGCCATCAATCACGAAGTCGAGCGGCAAATAGAGTTGATAGAAAGCGGCGGTAAAGTGGTTCAGGAAACCCGGCTTTATGATTCCGACAAGGATGAAACCCGTTCCATGCGCAGTAAGGAAGAGGCTAACGATTACCGGTATTTCCCCGATCCCGACCTGCTGCCGGTGCTTATCGACGAAGACTTTAAGGCGCAAATAAAAGCCCAATTACCGGAATTGCCCCAGGCAAAAAAACAGCGTTTTAAGGATGATTATGCGCTGGATGAGGAGAACGCCACCCTGCTGACATCCTCCCGGCAGCTGGCTGATTATTTCGAAACCGTGGTTAAGGAATCGGGCTGCGTAGCAAAAATTTGCGCCAACTGGGTGACCGGCGACTTGTTAGCGGCGCTTAACAAGGCCGGTTTGGAAATTACCGATTCGCCGGTCAGTCACGAGCGCCTGGCAGGATTGTTAAAGCGTATCAGCGACGACACCATTTCAGGCAAAATAGCCAAGCAGGTATTCGAGGAGCTCTGGCAAGGCACCGCGACCGCCGATCAAATTATCGAAGCCAAAGGCCTGAAACAAATCACCGATACCGGCGCGATAGAAGCCATTATCGATAAAATCATTGCCGATAACCTGGATCAGGTTGAGCAATACCGTAGCGGCAAAGATAAAGTCTTCGGCTTTTTTGTCGGGCAGGTGATGAAAGAAATGCAGGGCAAGGCCAATCCCGGCGAAGTCAACAAAATGCTTAAGGACAAGTTAAAGTGAGTCGGTTAAAAGTCTTTTACCCTTAAGTTGTCGTCCGAAATAAGCCTGTTTGAGCAAAAACGAAAATAGGCGTTTCCGGCGACAAGTCTAATTGTCGTTGGCTGAACGGAGTCGAAGCCTAAAGCGAAGCGATGGGCGACCACAAAGCTCAGAATCCCCGAAACAGAAAGTCCAGCGCCGCAGTAATTTCAAACTGTCTGGCTGCAAGCGACGCGACCGGCGTTTTTAGTAAACGTAGCGGCACGGCGGCCAGCTTGGGTGTTTCCAGCAGGCATTCGACACCTTCTATCTCGAACGTCGGGGTAAGATTAGCGGGAAGATTGACGACAGGAAAATGGTCGCGTCTGCGTAGCGGCACTACAATCCGGGTTTCCAGTCCGTGTAACAAATCGCTTTGGATGTCCAGAAGATACGGCGTCACTGCCGCATGTTCACTATTATTTCGATAGACATCAAAACGGGGCATATTAAAACGACCGCCATGAGTCCAATGGCAAGCCTTCATCCGCTACAGTTTGATTATAAGCGGCGATAAAATCGGCGTTATCCTGCTGCCAGCGTCGTTCGCGTTCATTACGCACCAGTTCACGCAAGAATTGGTCGCAAGACTGCGAAATATTGATGCCCAAAGCCCTCGCTTCGGTTAATACATCAGACGAGAGGGTTATGTTGGTTGCTTTTTTGGTGGTATTGGCTAGGGCTTGCATTGTATGAATCCGACTATGTTGTATTGGTGTGCGCATTATACAGCAACATACAAACGGTTACGCCCTGCAAAATATTTATTTTTATGAACTGCTCACGCCTTTTTTAATCGCAAAGCCAATTCCAAAGCGAGCTTTGGACTTCAGAAAGTGTGACTGTCGGAGTTCAAAGCTTGCTTTGAACTCTATAAGAGCGAGCATCAGATGGGATATTCACCCATTCTTACCGATGTCCAGCGTGTGCGCTCGACCAAGGCCAATCATGCACCTCCCCACAAAGTCCGGCTTTTACCGGATTGTTGTGAATATAATCGATTGTGCTGTGGAAGTGCTTTTCATCACGAATATAACGATCCCAATATTCACGCATCCAAAACTGATTTTTAGTCGCACCAGTAGCCACGGGAACGCCGAGCCCCAGCTCGGCATTATGTGAAATAGCCCAACTCCCAGTAAAAGACTTCCACGACTGTAAAATATTCGGCAAACTAATCGCAGGTTCAATCAACACATGAACATGATTGGGCATAATACACCACGCGATCAAACGATAACGCTCGCCATCAAATATTTGCAAGGTTTGCTGCATCACTTCCGCCATGCGTGGATGAGCCAAGGCGCAGCAGCCCAAACCGGCATCCAGCCATTGCTCTATTTTCTTACGTCGTTCACGCTCGCGCATCGAAATGGGTATTTGCACAAGCTCCTGTTCCAATTGTTTCAACACTGTTTGCGGTAGAGAATCGGCAAGACGAAAAGTAATAAATTGCACAATATCCGGTACATCCAAATGCGGCAAATAGCCCCTGCTATACCAACCCTTGGGAGCGCGGGCTTGGGCCGGGGCCGGAACGCCGAGCCCCAGCTCGGCTTCTTCCCTTTTAACTTTCTGATTGTTTGTCGCGCCAAGCTGGGGCTTGGCGTTCCCTGGATTGATCATTACAATTGAATCCTTCTATTCAGTAGATTGTGCATCACACCCTGTTTGAGGTGTCGTGGAACAAGGTGCATTATTCGTGACTTTAAGTCAGGCGCATCGACTGAATCTGCGCGATCGCGATCGGATGCCCCAAAGAAGCAGCTTTGGCTGTCCACATAATGGCCAGATTATCGTCTTTAGCCAAGCCGTTACCTTCCAAATAACAACTTCCCAGCAACTGCATGGCGTCGGGAAAATGTTGCTTGGCCGCCAGTTCCAGCCAATAAACGGCGCTTTTCGGTTTGTTTTTTTCTAAAAAAAGCAATGCCAAATCGTTTTGGGCGGCTGCATCTCCTGCGTCGGCGCATTTGATAAGCTCAATATCATCCGGATTAAGGGGGATGCAAATGTCGTGTTTGATCGAGTCGAAACAGATCATGGTCCTGTAATAAGCCTCGTTATCGGTCGCGCACTGTAATGTGCCGTCGGCAAGGCGGCGTCTTATGGTGCGCACGCTCCATTCGGTTAACGTGGTCGCGGCTTGTAGGCTGAGGTGTTGCATGCGACATCCCTAGTTTAAAATGAAAGCAGGTGTTTGGCAGGGCTTTTTGATGGGCATTTTAGCATGGCAGGGTTTTTTGGCAGGCATTTTTACCTTTGTGGGGGCGAATTTATTCGCCGGAGGCGACTGCCGACAGTAGGCGCGTTAGGCGAAGTCGCCCCCATGTTAAGGCTGCTTACCGGCCTTGAGCCGTTGCAAGCTTATCTGAAAATAGAATGGCGATGTGTTATAAGATTTGGCATGATTCCTGCTTAAATATTATTGCAATTTGTTTTTAACTTAACGAGGATACACTCATGAACACCTTATCCATGAAAAAAGCACAACAAGGTTTTACCTTAATCGAATTAATGATCGTGGTGGCGATCATCGGTATTTTGGCGGCGGTGGCGATCCCGGCTTATCAGGATTACACAGTCAAAGCAAAGGTTTCTGAGGCTGCTTCTCTATCCTCAACTGCAAAATCAGCTATTGCTCTCGCCTTCAACGCAGGCACTTTACATACAACTGAAACTGATAATGCTACCTTCGGGCTTGCCGCCCCTGCTGCGATTACAAGCAAATATGTCACTTCAGTTACAGCAGTAAGTGTTTCTGCGACATCTGGCACGGTAACAGTTGTATTGCAAGGTACAGGTAGTGCTGATGTTGATACTAAAAATGTTGTATATACAGCAACATGCGTAGTGGGCGCACAATGCTCTTGGGCTGTAACAGGTACTGTAGCGACTAAATTTTTACCTAAAGCTTAATAACCTTCGGGTGGTTTGAAATGACCGCTCAACCTCTCTAAGGTTGGGCGGTTTTTTATGCCCACGCGCATAATCTGTCAAATCGCACCTCAACATAAACCATCCAATCCTTCACGGGGTTGGGTGGTTTTTTTGTGTGTCTGTTAAGCTGTTCATCATGCTGAATTTGACGGAGTGTGTTATGACAATAATTACTTTCGATACGCATAGATTTGTTCGCAAATTGAAAGAGGCGGGTTTTGAAGAAAAGCAGGCTGAGGCTGGCGGAGGCTATGCAGGATGTTATTCATGAGTCAGAGCTAGTTACTAAGGAATGAGCATTGAAATAACGTGAACAACTCGCGCCATAAGTTTGTAGCGGGAGTGCAAGCTTTGCTTGCGTTTGCACG
>JAURVK010000102.1 GCA_030655535.1 Methylobacter sp.
GGCTCTTCCCGATTTCGTGGGGTAGCTACTACATGTAGTATATGATAACTGAATGCCAATAAGCTTACCGACCTACCTGTAATCAGGAAATAGAGCCATGCTATTACAAATCCCCCTGGATATTCCAGATGTTGAAATTGAGAAATTGGATGCGTCGACAAAAAAAAGTTTTGTGATTACGATAGTCAGCACGCTGAAAGGCACGATTTGTAAGTCTTGCGGCAAACCGATTGATAAATTCTATGGTTACAGCAAAGAGATCACGTTACGGCATTTACCGATCTTGGAAAAACCCGTTTGGCTTAAAATAAAACCTAAACGCTATCAATGCCCTTATTGCGATAATGGCCCTACGACTACACAGACGTGCAGTTGGTATGACAGCAAAAGCCCGCATACCAAAGCCTATGAGCAATGGCTATTACGCGAATTGATTAATAGCACTATTACCGATGTCAGCATGAAGCGCGGTATCGGTGAAGCCGCCGTGGAAGGCATCATCAACCGCTATATTCATCAGCAGGTTAACTGGCAGGCTATCAAAGCCATACCGTTACTCGGCATTGATGAGATTGCGCTGAAGAAAGGGCACAAGGATTTTGTCGTCATTGTCTCAGCCATTAATGAGCAGGGTAAAAAGCACATATTGGCGGTATTACCTGATCGAAAAAAAGACACGGTCAAAGCCTTTTTGGCGGCTATTCCGCCACTGCAAAAAGCCACTATACAGCGGGTCTGCGTTGATATGTATGAAGGTTATAGCAATGCTGTTTATGAGACGTTACCAGGGGTTGCGGTGATTGTTGATCGGTTTCATGTCGCCAAGAATTACCGAGGATGCGCCGATAAGGCCAGAAAGCAGGAAATGCATGTACTGAAAAAGACCTTGTCCGATGAAAAGTATGCCGAACTCAAAGGCGTGATGTGGGTGTTTCGGAAACGTTGGGTGGATTTAACCGAGGAACAACAAGTACCGCTGTTGATGCTGTTCCGTTATTCACCCCTTCTTAAGCAAGTCTATATTTTCAGAGAAGTCATGACCTCTATTTTTAATAGGCCCTTGACTAAAACGCAGGCTGTTATTGAACTGGAGGCCTGGATTAAACAGGTTCAAGCGTTAGGGTTGAGCTGCTTTGATTCGTTTGTGGGGACATTACGGAAGTGGATGAATGAAATCAGTAATTATTTCATTCAACGACAATCGAGTGGTTTTGTCGAAGGCCTCAATAACAAAATCAAAGTCATCAAGCGGCGTTGCTATGGGATATATGACTTAGGTCGGTTATTCCAGCATATCTGGCTCGATGTCGAAGGCCGGCGGTTATTTGGTTATGCCTAACACTATATGTAGTGGTCACCCCACGAAATCGCACAAAACAAAGGGGTCAGGTCTTGCAAAATCACATTACCTCAATGCAAAAATCGCCCGTCGGCGATGTCATCGGCGGACGCCAGACTATCGTCAAGGAAAACCGGTCTTGCCGTCAAGTTTGCCGAATAAAATCATCGTGAAAGGCAGCCGTTACGATAAATTGCCCGGCCAGCTGCAACAGAAGATCACCTGGGCCTTCAGTAAGGACATCCTGGGCGACCTGATCGATCCGGTCAGTTTTCCGTTCGCTAAGGTCAACAACCAGAAGATTACGCTGTCGTTCAAGCCGGCCACCGAAGCCGACGAACAGGCCCTGCAATCCCTGCTGCCGGAAGGCGAGATCACCGACATCAGCCAGCTGCCGACCGCGATCCCCAGCTATCTGGTCAACGTCGTGCCGGAATTGGCCGTCAACGGCCAGGTCGTCAAAACCGGCAGCGCCCTGAAGCTGGGCGAGGAACTGCCCTTCATCACGGCCCTGAGCTTTGCCGGCCGCGGGCAGATCTACAACCCCCGCACCTATAACGTCATCGCCGGCTCCTATCTGGCCGTCAACGCCTATGCCGGCAGCGTCTCGCCGGTGCAACTGCAGGCGGTGAAAACCCAACTGGAGCAAACCAAAACGCGGCTGGAAAGCGCCGACCAGGCCCGGATCGGCGCCCTCACCCGCGAAGACCTGCTCGGCGACATGTTCCATGCCGGCGGCCTCGGCTACTATGCCCAAATGACCGCCCTGAGCCATATCATAGGCCTGCAGACCGGCGGCCATCAGACCCTGGCGGCCGGCACCGGCACCTTCGGCTACGAGCCGAACGTCAACTACTTCTTCGGCTTCCCCCGCAGCATCAAACCCGGCGGCGTGGTGTTCGACATTCCGATGGTCAAAATTGCTGCTACCGACGACGGCCAGGCCGACAAGCTGAAACAATTCAACCTGCAAACCGGCCTTCTCAGCTCGGCGCTGGAACATGCCGTGCCGGAGCAGATGTTCACGAATGAACAAAATCCCGGCGAGGCGATTTCGGCGGTCAAGGCCCTGCAGAAAGCCAATGCCCAAGGCCAGCGGATCTATCACATCACACAGGCCAACCAAGCGACTATACTACCTAATATTCATCATCATCCCGATACGATGGACGAGATCCGCAACGCCCTGAATACCGGCAAGGAAGTCATTACTCACACCGATTCGATATCTGTGCCGGGCTGGTCCGGGGCCGGCTATATCATCACCGATCCGGTGACCGGGGATGGGGCTTATAAAATTGGCGGTGGGGGGAATGGCAATCCTCTCAACTTAAGCCGCCAAACCCATCAACAGGTTGATTTATAAGCATGTTTACAATGAGGCTTAGGACATCTCCTTACACACAAGTCAGTAAGATTTATTAAAATAAAGTTATTTTAGCTATGACTTGGGCAAATACAGAATTTCGTAATTTAGATTTAGGTGATAAACGGCTAAAGAATAGGGCCATAAAGCTAATCGAGAACTTAGCAAAGTCGCCGAAATCAAGCATACCTGAATCATGTCAAGGTTGGGCAGAGACGCAAGCGACCTATCGCTTTTATGCCAATGAAAATGTGACCTGGGATAAGATGCTTCAAGGGCATGCAGATAACGTGGAAGAACGTATCCGCCTAAGTGACTCAGCGGTTATTTTATGCCTGCAAGATACAACGGAATTAGACTTCAATGGAAAACAGACCGAAGATTTAGGGCGCTTATCTTATGATGCCCAGCGAGGGATGTACCTTCACCCAACGCTATGTGTAACGCCGGATCGAATCCCTTTAGGAGTCACCGATGCCTGGATGTGGGCAAGAGGAAAAAGCAAGGAGAACGATCAACACCAAGACAGCCTAAAAGAAAGCTGTCGATGGATAGAAGGTTATGAGCGCGTGGCTGAAATGGCGGAACGTTGCCCGGAACAAACGCTGGTTTATGTTGCCGATCGATAAGGTGATCTTCTCGGTTTAATGCCCCGAAGCATGGCGTTAAATTATCCCGCTGATTGGTTGGTTCGTGCCAAGCATAACCGTAAGGTAGCAAGTGATGAAAAACTATGTGATCTCGTGGATAAACAGCCAATAACCAGTTGCATTACTTTTATTAAGCCACGAAAAAAAGGTGAGCAATCACGAAAAATTCAACAGGAAGTGAAGGTGTTACGCTATAGCTTACCTGTAAAAGGAAAAAGATCGGTTCCTGTTACCTTGGTTCAAGCCAAAGAAATCAACCCTCCTAAAGGGATAAGCGCCTATCACATGGCGGCTACTGAGTAATCGAGAGGTAACCAATGAGGATCAGGCTTGTGAACTTATTGATTGGTACCGATGCAGATGGGAAATAGAGATGTTTTTTGATATCTTGAAAGTGGGTTGCCAAGTTGAAAAGCTGCAATTGTCGACGAAAGAACGTATTGAAAAAGCCTTAGTCATGTACATGATTATTGCATGGCGAGTGATGTATTTAATGCGATTAGGGCGCGTCTGTCCTGACTTGTCAGCAGACTTGATATTTGACCCGTTAGAATGGAAGTCCTCTTTCGTATTAGCAGACAAGGGCATTCCAGAACAAACGCCTACGCTTAATGAGGTGCTGAGGAATCTAGCGACGTTAGGTGGTTTTTTAGGCAGGAAATCGGATGGAGAGCCTGGCGCTAAAAGCATATGGAAAGGGTTCCAGAGAATGCAAGACTGCGTGTATGGAATACAGATAGCCCGTAAGTGGCTTAGTCTTAGTGTGTAAGGAGATGGGTGAAGAGCACTACTGACCCCAGTTATTCATGCAATTAATGACCGCCGATAACGACCAATTTACTCAATACAAGCTATGACCAACAATGACATCGTACAAAAAACGCTGGAACGATTGCAGGCAAATAATGGTTTCGGGGAGATGGAGCCCTATTAGGTTCCTGTCGGTTATTACCCAAGAAACTCGGCATTGAGGCTAAAAAAGGTGTTCAAAACAGTCATATGTATTTTCCTGGCCCGGATCTCGTGCTTTTGAATATCTGCATAAAGTCAGTTGCGTAACCCCAAACTGCTGTATCAGTGTCGGTTTAACTTTTCTGTCAAATTAGCAACATTGAATTAAACACACACTAAAAAATCATCTAGCGATACCGCAATTTCGGGAAATTCGCGGAGTATTTTTTTATCTTGAGTCACCAGTTTTACATCTAACTGCATTGCCAAGGCGACAAATTCGCAATCATAAGCCGAACAACTGCAGCTGTCGGTTAACGTTAAAACGTGTATAGAGGTTACGGTGAATTCTTGATCGGTCATTAACGCTTCTGCTTCATCTTGTATCAGCAAAGCCTCTGCCAGTGTGATGATTTTCTGCCGTAAATACAGCGCGAGCACATTACGGAATTCACTACGCCAAAGACCGGGAGCCGCCCATTCGGACTCTATTTTATAAAGCTGGCTTGCTCTTTCCGAATAGTCTGTCGGTAAAAATAGATAGCTGATGATGTTAGTATCAACAACAATCATGGTCGTCCACTGTTTATGGCTTGTTCAATGTCTTCCGGCGTAATACTGTTAGGTTTAATAGTGGCACGCAGTTGCTCAATACGGCTTAAGCGTTCAGTGGTGTTTATTTTTGTAGGCATCAATGCTCGCTCAAGATAAATCAAGACCTCGCTATTAATGCTTCGCCTATGCAATTCGGCAGCCATTTTTAATTGTTGGTAAATTGTATCCGGTATATTTTTGATGGTCAGTGCAGGCATAAGTCAGTCTCGATAAGCTAGGCAAGGTTGCATTATGGTTGTGATTTGCAACTTAGACAACGTGAAAAGCATTTTATTGCATGATCGAATATTTGATTCTCGGCTTTGTTTTCTATTGGACTGGTCAAGCTAAGGTCACAATCTTTGTGATGCTAAGTGATTTCAAGTGCGTGGCGCAGCTAGGACTCAGAGCTAAAATGTGATTTGGGAAGTGAGGTAGAATGGTGCGCCCGAGGGGATTCGAACCTCTGACCACAGCCTTCGGAGGGCTGTACTCTATCCAGCTGAGCTACGGGCGCATGAGCCGTATTCTAACCGATTGTCGCTGCAATTACGACAACATTGTTTTCAAGTGCGCCAGGCTGGCTTTGCCGCGTTCTTTGATCACTTCCGGGGCCAGCTGTTTTTTGTTGACCCATTCCAGGTCGTCTTCGGGCAGTTCGCTTAAAAATCGGCTAGGTTCGCATTCGGCAATTTCGCCGTAACGTCTGCGATGGGTGCAATAGCTGAAGGTGCAAGTGCGCTGGGCGCGGGTAATGCCGACGTAAGCCAGGCGACGTTCTTCTTCTATATTGTCGGTTTCGATGCTGTTTTGATGGGGTAGGATGTTTTCTTCGATGCCGATCAAAAACACATGCGGAAATTCCAGTCCCTTGGCGGCATGCAGGGTCATCAGGCTGACCTGATCGCTGGCCTCGTCTTCCTGATTGCGCTCCAGTATATCCATCAGCATGATTTTGGCGATGATTTCCGCCAACGGTTTTTGTCCCCCGTTCCCATGCTCTGCGTGGGAACCCTTATCGGCTATGCGTTTTAGCCATTCAACCAGTTCGTAGACATTTTTTATTTTGCGGTCGGCGGATTCCTTGGTTTTGCTTTCTTCCTGTAAATAGTGCGAATAACCGATTTGATCGATGAACTGTTCGATAACCGCAAAGGTATCGCCCTGCTCGATACGGTCTGCGGTATCGAGCGTCCAATCGCGGAATTTTGCCAGCCGCTGCATGGCTTTTTCGGATAACTTTTGGCTCAAGCCGAACTCGGTGCAGGCCGCAAACAGGCTGATGTGGCGTTCGTTGGCATAGGCGCCGAGTTTTTCCAGCGTGGTCGGGCCGATTTCGCGTTTGGGGGTGTTGATGACGCGCAAAAATGCGGCGTCGTCATCCTGATTAACAAACAGGCGCAGGTAGCCGAGGATGTCCTTGATTTCCGAATAGGCGAAAAACGAGGTGCTGCCGCTGATGAAATAGGGGATGTTGTTTTCCCTTAAGCCTTTCTCGAACAAGCGGGACTGATGATTGCCGCGATATAAAATCGCATAATCCTGATAATTACTGCCGGTTTTAAATTTATGATGGATGATTTCAGAGACGATCTGCTGGGCTTCAATCAGCTCGTCTTTATGGCTTAAAATCCGCAGCGGATCGCCGTAACCGAGCTCGCTCCACAACTTTTTTTCAAAGGCATGGGGATTGTTGGCGATCAGCTGGTTGGCAACCTTAAGGATGCGCCCGGTGGAGCGGTAATTCTGCTCCAGTTTGATGACTTGCAGGCGGGCGTAGTCTTTTTGCAATTGCGCCAGATTCTCCGGCTGTGCGCCGCGCCAGGCATAAATGGACTGATCATCGTCGCCGACCACGGTAAACCGGCCCAAATTACCGGCGATCAAGCGCACCAGCTGGTATTGGGTGATGTTGGTATCCTGATATTCATCGTCCAGCAAATAGCGGATCTTGTTTTGCCACTTTTCCAGAATGGCCGGATGTTGCTGGAACAGCAGCACCGGCAACAGAATCAGGTCGTCGAAATCGACCGCATTGTAGGCTTTTAAACTGCGGGTGTAGTCGATGTACAGATTGGCCGCCGGGTATTCGTTGGCTGCCGCCAGGGTTATAGATTGTTCAGGCGTGACAAAGGCGTTTTTCCATTGGCCGATTTGCCGGGCATAGCTATCGACGTTATCGATATCGCAATCCTTTGCGCCGTGGCCGATCAAGTTGCGCAACAGCGTGAGCTTGTCCTGCTCGTCGAACAGGGTGAGGCCTGATTTATAGCCCAGCGTCTTGGATTCCGCCCGCAATATGTCCAATCCCAGGGAATGGAAAGTCGATACCCGCAGACCGCGCTGTTGATTGTCATCCAACAGTTTGGATACCCGGTTCCTCATTTCCCGCGCGGCCTTGTTGGTGAAAGTCACCGCCGCGATATGCCGCGCAGGCAGGCCTTGCTTGACCAGGTAAGCGATTTTTTCGGTAATCACCCGCGTCTTGCCGCTGCCCGCTCCGGCCAGCACCAATAAGGGATGATCAATCGCTTTAACAGCGGCTTGTTGTTGGGGGTTTAATTTGGACATTTGATGCTTCAGCTAGTTCCCAAGATCCAGCTTGGGAATTCGGTTTTGGAAGCGCTAGCTTCCTGTCTCGCGAAGCTGGAGCTTCGCATTCTGGGTTCCCAATCTGGAGAGACTGTGAAAGTATTATCCAAATCGGGCTGAAAAAATGTTTTACCACAGAGAACACGAAGGACACGGAGAAAATAACAACGTTAATTCAATGCATTAAAAACTTCGTGCTCTCCATGTTCTTCGTGGTTATTCTTT
>JAURVK010000115.1 GCA_030655535.1 Methylobacter sp.
AACCGCCAGAAAAACGCCGATCACGCTATCCATCTTATTCCTATAGATAAGAATCTGGAGTTTCATGGTGTTTTTTACGGTTATCTCCCTTGCAACGATTGCGACGGGATTAAAGCGACGCTGTCTTTAAAGCAAAATAACAATTATCTGTTGGTGACTCAGCCGGCAAGGGATTCTTCAAGGGAGTTTTATGAAAAAGGCAAATACAGTTGGGATGATAAAAAACAAGTCGTTGTGTTAACGCCGCGTAAGGAATCAACCGTACGGCAATATTATATTGAAGATGAAGGTACGCTGATTCAGCTTAACAGCGATGGAAGGCGGATGAAAGGCAACTCGGATCGCTACACTTTGCGCAGAAGCGATAGGGCAAAGTCGCGTGAGGTACATATTCACTAGATGACATGTAGGAGCGGCTTTAGCCGCGATAATCGCGGCTAAAGCCGCTCCTACAATCATTGCTTATTAAACAGAAAAGCTCTCGCCGCAGCCGCAGGTGCCTTTTACATTCGGATTGTTGAACTGGAAGGCTTCGTTAATGCCTTCCCGGCGATAATCGAGTTCTATACCGTCGACAAATTCCAGGTTGCTTGCGGCTACGATGACTTTTACGGCGAAATTTTCAAACACTATATCGCCTTCATTCAGTGCGTCGGCGTAATCAATCGTATAAGCGTAACCCGAACAACCGGATTGCTTTACGCCCAGTTTTAAGCCTAAGCCTTTACCGCGTTTTTCCAATTGTTTTTTGATTTGCCTTGCGGCACTTTCAGTTAATGAGACAGACATACAACCTCTTTATTTTGTTAGGGAGTTTACTTGTTTAATAAATTCAATAATTTCAGCTTCAGTGTTGGCTTTGCCCAAACTGATGCGGATTGCGCTTTTTGCCTGAGCAGGATCAATGCCCATGGCGACCAAAACCGGGCTGGCTTCTCTGATACCGCTGGCGCAGGCTGAACCGCTGGACACGGCAATGCCTTTTTGATCCAGCTGCATCAGCAGCATCTCACCATCGATACCGTGGATACCCGCCTGTACGGTATTGGGCAATCGTTCCGTTTGTTCTGCAAAAACAGTCAAACCGGGAATAGCGCTCAAGCCATGTTCCAGCAGTGCCCTAAGTTTTAGCAAGTGTGCATGGCGTTCGGCAAGTTCTAATTTGGCAAGTTCCGCCGCCTTACCAAAACCGACAATCGCGGCGACATTTTCAGTCCCGGCTCTGAATCCTTGTTCCTGTCCGCCACCTAACAAGACGGGTTTTATGACTACAGATTTTTCAAAGACCAGTGCGCCGCAGCCTTTTGGGCCGTAGATTTTATGGCTGGACAGCGACATTAAATGTGCGCCGATTCGGTTAAAATCGACAGGGATTTTGCCCAGCGCCTGCACCGCATCGGTATGAACCTTGATGGCGTGCGCTTTTAGCTGATCGGCATAGCGTTCGATATTCTGCACCGCGCCGGTTTCGTTATTGGCCAGCATTATCGAAACCAGACTGGGTTTTAGCGAAATCGCTTCGTCGATAGCATCCTGCGTTATCCGCCCGTTTGCATCGACATCAAGCAGGGTAAGCTGATGTCCCAAACTTTGCAGATGTAAGGCAGGCTCAATAACCGAGGGATGTTCGATAGCTGAAACAGCGAGTCCTGCCTGAGGGGCTAACGTTGCCAGAGCCAGATTATTGGCTTCGGTGCCGCCGCTGGTGAAAATAACCTGCCTCGGCTGGACGCCGATCAGTGATGCAAGCTGTTCACGCGCTGCATCTATGGCGCTGCCGGCGATTCTGCCGTGACGATATAAGCCGGAAGGATTTCCGTAGAATGTTGTCAGGAAAGGCAGCATTGCGTCCAGAACGCGATCATCTATCGGTGTGGTCGCGTTATGATCAAGGTAGATCATTCATATCGCCAAGGATGGTGTGTATGCCGCAAGACTGTCGGGAACAGTCGCGGCGATCGCCAAGGATGGTGTGTATGCCGCAAGACTGTCGGGAACAGTCGCGGCGATCGCCAAGGATGGTGTGTATGCCGCAAGACTGTCGGGAACAGTCGCGACGCAAGCGTTAATTGGGATGATGATAAATTTCAATGGTTTTCTGGGCGTCGTTATCCTGTCTTTTGGCGACTTCCTGAACCTGATTCTTTTCCAGCAAGTCGGCTAACGAAATGCCTTCCAAATAATTTCTAATTTGGTCGCTTAATCCCATCCACAGATTATGTGTTAAACAGGCTTTTTCCTTTTGGCAATTGGCTTCGCCGCCGCATTTGGTTGAATCGAGCGGTTCATCGACAGCAGCGATAATATCAGCAATATTAATTTCGTTAGTTTTGCGGCACAGTTTGTAACCGCCACCCGGTCCGCGCACACCTTTTACCATACCTGCCCGGCGTAGGCGGGCAAATAGTTGTTCCAGATAAGACAAGGAAATAGTTTGACGAGCCGCAATGTCAGTCAAGGTTACTGGCTTGATTTGGCTATGAAAAGCCAAGTCGAGCATTGCAGTGACCGCATAGCGACCTTTAGTAGTTAAGCGCACAATAGTATCCTCTATAAATACCGTTAAGATATTGTTACTATACTTAACCTAGCAAATTAGTCAACTATTATGGCCCTGGCGGGCAGGGCAAACGCATTTGACTTTTTTAATTATCAGATAATCAAACGGTTACAGCTAAAAGTGAATTAATTTTCAGCTTTTTATGCTTTTATCTAATTGATTTTAAAAGCTTAAAATTTATATGCGCTTGCCCTGCCCTGGCGGGCAGGGGAAAGGTACAATGCAAACATTATTAAACCTTGAACCTTGAACCTCTATCCATCCTCAATTTCGCAGCCGTCCAATTTAGAAATCGGGGACTCCTTGTATTTAATACCGGCATCATTCAGCGCTTTTTGTAGGGTTTCTATCTGCCTGTCCATCGCTTGAATATGATCCAGCATGTGATTAATCGCGTAGGCGATAGGATCGGCCACGTCGGTTGTTGCGCCGTAGGCATGAAAACCCATCTTGTAGGCAATCTTGTCACGCTCGGCTGTTGCGGCTCTGCTATTAGGATCGACGATATGAGCGGGAATACCGACCACGGTTGCGCCTGCCGGTACCGGTTTTAAAACTACCGAGTTTGAACCGACCCGGGCGTTTTCACCAATATCGATAGGCCCTAAAACTTTTGCCCCTGCGCCTATCACTACGCCGTTATGCAAGGTCGGATGACGCTTGCCTTTATCCCAGCTGGTTCCGCCCAGGGTTACGCCATGATACAAGGTGCAGTCGTCGCCGATAACGGCTGTTTCGCCGATGACTACGCCCATGCCGTGATCGATAAAAAAACGCCTGCCGATGATTGCGCCCGGATGGATTTCAATCCCGGTCAGCCAGCGGCCGATATAGGCAATAAACCGGGCCAGCCATCTGAATCCGGCTAGCCAGAAAAAATGACTGAGCCGATGAATTAAAACGGCATGAAATCCGGGATAAGTAGTCATCACTTCAAAGGCAGTTTGCGCCGCCGGATCGCGGTCGAAGACGCAGGCAATATCTTCTTTCAGTCGGTTAAACATCGCCGTCCCTCTTATGGCCTTGAGACATCCGCAAGATGCCCCGGAGTATGTCCAGTTCTTTGGTATCCAGTTGCACCCGGTTATAAATGCGGCGCAAACGCCGCATAATGGATTTCGATTTGGCTGGATGCATAAAGCCTATATCGGTTAATGCTTCCGCTAAATGCGCATAAAAAGATTCCATTTGTGTTGCCGTTGCTAAAGGTTCTTCGCCTTTATCGCCGACAAGAACTTCTTCTTGTGCGGCCAGTCCGGATGCGACAAATAATTCATAACAAACGACCTGCACGGCGGCGGCAATGTTTAAAGAGCTGTATTCGCTGTTACAGGGGATGCGCAGCAAAAAGTGACACAGATCCAGTTCATGGTTTTTCAGGCCTGAATTTTCCCGGCCGAAAACGATAGCGACTTTGTTGCCCGGTTCATTGATCATCACTTTCTCAGCGCATTCTCTGGGTGTCATTTGCGGCCAGCTGATAGTTCGGCCTCGGGCGCTGGCGCCAATCACCAGCTGGCAATCGGCAATGGCCTCCTGCAAAGTCTGGCAAACAATTGCGCCCGCCAACACATCATCGGCACCGGAAGCCCTGGAAGTGGCGTCGGCGCTAGGAAATATTTTAGGTGCAACCAGATAGAGGTTATGCATTTTCATGTTTTTCATCGCACGGGCAACGGCACCTATATTCCCCGGATGGGTTGTTTCGACCAGTACAATTTTTATAGTAGACAGCAAGGCGATGTCCTTAGTTAAAAAAAGAGCCTAAGTTTAGCAAAATATTTGGTACTATATGAGGTTTTCGACGATTGTTCCTATACAATCGTCTGTGCCTATATAAATCCGCCTATGCAACCCATGTTAAATACTGCCGTCCGTGCCGCAAGAAGCGCCGGCGACTTGATCCTCCGCTCATCAGATAATATCGGTCACCTAAAGGTCGACCAAAAAGGTAAAAACGATTATGCCAGTGAGGTCGATCGTATGGCCGAACGGGAAATTATCAATATTATCAAGGCTGCTTATCCAGAGCACAGCATCCTGGCAGAAGAAAGCGGCGAGCATCAGGGGAACGATTTTGTCTGGGTTATCGATCCGTTGGATGGCACCACCAACTTTCTGCACGGTTTTCCGCAATACGCCGTTTCCATTGCCCTAAAGTATAAAGGCAGGATTGAAATCGGCGTCGTTTATGACCCGTTACGCGATGAGTTATTTACTGCCAAACGCGGCGGCGGCGCCATGTTAAACAGCCGTCGTCTTCGGGTGACCAATCAGACCAGCTTAAAAGGCGCATTAATCGGCACCGGCTTTCCGTTTAAAACCGATTTACATATGGATGCTTACTTGGGCATGTTCCGCGCATTAGCGACCGATTCAGCGGGAATTCGCCGTGCGGGTGCGGCGGCGCTCGATTTAGCCTACTTGGCTGCCGGTCGATTGGATGGCTTTTGGGAAATAGGCCTGATGGAGTGGGATATGGCCGCCGGGATTTTATTAGTGAAGGAAGCTGGGGGCGTAATTACCGATTTTTCTTTTAATGATAAGTATCTGGAGTCAGGCAACGTGATCGCTGCAAGCCCGAAAATGCATCAAATCATGTACCAGCTTATTGAGCCGTATGTTACTGATAATTTAAAGTAATTTGTGTAAAAAAGGGCGGCCTGCCGGTCGCCCCTACCGTTTTAAAATATCTGCATTGCCAGCATTAGCGCATCTTCGCGGCCATTTTCTGCAGGATAATAACCTTTTCTGATACCGATTTCGTTGAAACCCATATCCTCATAAAGGGCAATGGCAGCGGTATTGGACGGCCTGACTTCCAGGAACATGGTTTCCGCCCGGCCTCTGGCGGTTTCGATAAGATTTTCCAGCATTTTGCGACCTATCCCTTGCCCCTGTTCGGCAGACGCCACACAAATATTTAATACATGTGCCTCGCCTACAGCCATCGCAAGTATGCTGTAGCCCAGCACAGCACCATTCTCTTCGCAGACCCAGCAACTATAGTTAGCTTTAAAGCAGTCCCTGAAAATGTCTTCCCCCCAGGGAGCGTGATAGTTGGCTCTTTCAATTGCCATAACGCCGGGTAAATCGGAGCTACGCATTTTTCTCAGGCGCATTAAATCTTTTCTGCCTACCGAGTCGGGAAATATTTTGGCGTAGAACTCTCTATCGGCATCATAAATCATAAAGTTTTTTATTTTTTCTAATGTTCCCCACATGACCTACCTTTGATGGTTTTTAATTATTTGCATCGCGAATTTTAAATCTGCCCAGGCTTTACGCTTGTCCAGTGATGATCTTAATAAGTGCGCCGGGTGATAGGTTACAACAACCGGCGTATCATTTAAAGTGTGTATTTTGCCTCTTAGTTCGGCTATCGGCTCATCGGTGTTTAACAAGGCTTGTGCGGCAACATGACCTAAAGCCAGGATGATTTTCGGTTTGATCAGCGCTTGTTGTCTCAGCAAATAAGCTTTGCAGGTTTCAACTTCGGTGGACTTGGGTTCGCGGTTGTCGGGAGGTCTGCACTTGACGGCATTGGTTATAAAGACCTGTTCCCGATCAAGATCGATGGCTCTTAGTATTTCCGTTAACAGCTGGCCCGCCTTGCCGACAAAAGGCACGCCTTGCCGATCTTCGTTTTGCCCGGGCGCTTCACCGACTATCAGCCAGTCGGCATTTTTATTGCCCGATCCGAAAACGGTTTGGGTACGGTTTTCACACAAACCGCACAGAGTGCATGGAGCGACTTCAGCTTGCAAGGCTTCCCAGCTGTCGATCGGTTCGGGCAGGGTGTTATCGGCTATAGCATCGGATACCGGCGCTTGCTTTGGGGCGGTAACAGTTCCGGGCAGCCAGACATCAATGCCCATCGCTTCGAGGTATTGCAGGCGTGTTGCGTTATCCAAAATCAATCTCCATATCTACAAAAGGCAAGATTGTGGGGGCGAATTCATTCGCCCATTGGCGACTAAAGTCGCCCCCACATCAGCAATTGTTTTGTCTAATCCCCTTAACTTAATGGGCGGTGACGCCGGAGCGTGGGAACAAGGAAACTTACCGTTTTCTCTTTCGCCTTGCGCCTTAATCAAACATCCCCTTTCTGAGGATGCCTGCGTTGATCGGGGCTGTGCAGCTTATTCAGGGCATTGATATACGCTTTTGCTGAGGCGATAACAATATCGGTATCGGCACCCAAGCCGTTAACAATACGGCCCGCTTTTTCAAGGCGAATAGTGACTTCGCCCTGAGCATCGGTGCCGTTGCTTATACTGTTAACCGAATAAAGTTCCAGCTTGGCTTCGGACTGCACCAGTTTTTCTATGGCTTTTAAACTGGCATCCACAGCGCCGCCGCCGTCCGCATTACCGGTGACTTCTTTATTATCGACGCGTAAGGTAACGGTTGCGTTGGGTATTTCGCCGGTTTCCGAACACACTTTCAGGGCGATCAGTTTGACATGCTCGTCTTCCGCCTCAAAACCGGCTTCCGAGATCAAGGTTTGCAAATCTTCATCAAAGATTTCGTGCTTTTTATCGGCCAATTGCTTAAAGCGGGCAAACGCCTCGTTCAACTCTTCTTCCGAGCCGAACTCAAAGCCCAATTCGGTGATGCGGCTCTTAAACGCATTCCGGCCTGAATGCTTGCCCAATACCATTCGGTTAGCCGTCCAGCCGACATCTTCGGCGCGCATGATTTCATAAGTCTCGCGGCTTTTTAATACGCCGTCCTGATGGATACCCGCTTCATGGGCAAAGGCATTGGCGCCGACGATGGCTTTGTTGGGCTGCACCGGAAAACCGGTGATTGACGACACCAGCTTTGAGCAGGTCAGAATCTCGCGGGTGTCGATGCCGGTTTGGCAGGTAAATACGTCTTTACGGGTACGAACCGCCATCACCACTTCTTCCAAGGATGCATTGCCGGCGCGCTCGCCCAAGCCGTTAATGGTGCATTCAACCTGTCGCGCGCCGTTCATGACCGCCGACAGGGAATTGGCAACCGCAAGGCCCAAATCATTGTGGCAATGCACGGAGAAAATTGCCTTATCCGAATTGGGGATGCGACGGATCAGGTTCGCAATAGTCGCGCCGAACTGCTGCGGCACGCTGTAACCGACGGTGTCGGGAATATTCAGCGTCGTGGCTCCGGCATCGATAACCGCCTCCAGTATCCGACACAAAAAATCTTCATCCGAGCGTCCGGCGTCTTCAGGGGAAAATTCGACATCATCGGTATATTGCCGTGCGCGTTTGACCGCCCTGACTGCGTATTCGATCACCTGCTCCGGTTGCATCTGCAACTTCATTTGCATATGGATCGGCGAAGTGGCGATGAAGGTATGAATCCGAGCCCGGTTAGCGCCTTTTAGCGCTTCGCCCGCACGGTCTATATCCTTGTCCAGAGCTCTGGCCAGTCCGCACACCACGCTGTCTTTGATGACGTTTGCTACGGCTTGTACGGCTTCAAAATCGCCGGGACTGGCCGCAGGAAAACCGGCCTCAATCACATCGACCTTTAAACGCTCCAAGGCCTTGGCAATTCTGACCTTTTCATCGCGAGTCATGGATGCGCCCGGGCTTTGCTCGCCATCGCGCAAGGTTGTGTCGAATATTATTAACTTGTCATTCATAAAAACTCCATCGATGGAGAACTATCGACGGTTATGTCGATATAGGGAAATAGAGGGTATAAGTATTAAATGGAAAAAGATATGTGCCCGTCAGGGCAGGTATCTTAAAGGCAGGCATAGCCACGCACGCAAGGCGGTTCCGGTAAGCATTGCGCCGGAAAGCGGGATTTGAAATGCATGGTCGATTTGAATAAACATGGTCGTGACTATACGCCAATGGCTGTGCTGCCTCAAGCGGATTTTAGGTTTTACGCCCCTGCAATCTGCGTCTGCGCATGACCAAGGTAATCACCGGGCCTGAAATCGCATAGCCTAAAAACAATAGGAACAACATCGTTTGCGGCTGCGCCATCACAAAAGCGATACCCAGCATCACGGCAATCGCGGCAATAAAAGGTACTTTGCCTTTTAAATCGATGCTTTTAAAGCTGGAATAACGAAAATTACTGACCATCAGCAAGCCGGTGCTGATCGTTAACACCAGTGCAAAATATTTGAATAGTTCGATGTCGTATTTATACTCCAGGCATATCCAGATGAACCCGGCAAGAATCGCGGCGGCGGCAGGACTGGGGAGTCCCTGGAAATAATTCTTATCGTCGGTTTTAAGCTGAGTATTAAAGCGTGCCAGTCGTAAAGCGCCGCCCGCAGTATGCACAAACGCAGCAAACAGACCCACTTTACCGAGGCTGGAAAACGCCCATAAATACATCACCAAAGCGGGGGCGGCGCCAAATGAAACCATGTCTGAAAGACTGTCGTATTGAGCGCCGAATTCGCTTTGCGTATTAGTCAGTCGCGCCACCCGACCATCCAGACCGTCCAGAATCATCGCTACAAAAATGGCGATAACAGCGGTTTCGTAGCGCCCGCCCATTGCTGAAGTAATCGCATAGAAACCTGAAAACAGGGCTCCCGTGGTAAATAAATTAGGCAGTAAATAAATTCCCCGGCGACGAGTTAAACGTTTTTCTGGCAGCATATTTCAATCAATCCTTAAGTTTTAGGAAGTCAGTAAAAAACATAGCGTTGAATTATACAATGAGCCTGCAAACTGCACCTAGCTTAATCAAAAATCGGATTTAATCTGTCCTTGGCCTCCGAATCATTGAAAATCTTCAAAAACAAGCGCAGGCTCAGTATCCATAAAATTTTTTTCGTTAAATTCACTGATGCAAATAGCATTTAGAGTCACTTCTTCATACAGCCAATAATAAAAGTCGCTCTCGAAGACGCTGTATCTATCCGTATATTTGCATTGTACCCATCGATTATTCAGTGATCCGATTACGCTAGGCGCTTTATCGGATTGAGTTCGGCCAAAATACGCAATAACTTTATCTTCTAAATTCAGTTGAAATCGGTCAAGTTGAATTTTTCCGTCGGCTAATGGCGCATATTTTAAGCGACCGCCTTGTCTATCGTCGCCGTGCCGATCTATGACGCAGCGCTTATTGAAAGCATAAAAAGCGGGCGGAAAGATGACGGGGTATCGGTCTGGAATAGTAGATCTAGCCAAAACATGTGCTGTCGTTCTTTGACTTTTATCCCATTGCTTGATGATTATTTGCAAAACCAACAGGGTTGTTTTTTTCGAGTGTGTTGATGGAGTCATCAGCTTAGTTGTCATTAATTTTTCCCCTTAAGGCTTTAAGTCGGCCTTGTTTGGTTTTACTATCCAGGCGCCTTAGTTTTGAGCCTTTGGTAGGTTGGGTGGCTTTGCGCTTTTTGTGTATTATCGCCACGCTTTGAATTAAGGCTTGCAGCCGACTGAGGGCGTCTTCTTTGTTCTTTTCCTGGGTGCTATACTGCTGCGCCTTGATCACAATGACCCCTTCTTTTGAAATGCGCTGGTCATTTAAAGCCAACAGTTTTTCTTTGTAAAACTCGGGTAATGAAGACGCGTTAATATCAAAACGTAAATGAACGGCGGATGAAACTTTGTTGACATTCTGCCCGCCGGCTCCCTGTGCGCGAATCGCATGAACTTCAATCTCAATGTCCGGGATGCTGACCTGATTGGATATTTGCAACATTGATGCTCTTTTGTTAATTGGGCGGTGCTGAACGATTATACGTTATTTGTTTTTGGACTTACGGGATCGTTAAGTTGTCGTTCAAAAGTTTTTTGTAACTACTCAGCAGTTGAAAAAATGGAACGCAGATGAAGTTTCCGCTCCTGCTCACGCTAAGCGCCTACATTCCTATAGGCGACGCTGATTATTAAGATAAAAATAAGATTTTTCTTGAATTATTCGCCCTTGTCATATCTATCAGCGTCATCCGCGTTCTATTATGCCTATTATATTGATGGCTGAGTAGTTACAGTTTTTTAACATTTTTGTTCACCACGGAGAGCACGGACGACTGCAAGGGCAGATATTTGCTCCTGCAAGATCTGCATTCCCCACATCCATGCGGGTTATGCAGGAGGTAGAGCAATGCAGGAGCAATTGCCGAGAACACGAAGGTAATGATTTTTCTTCGTGATCTTCGTGTCCTTCGTGGTAAATAGTTTTTTCACTTTGTTAAAAAACTTTAGTTCCCTTACTTATGACATGTGTGCGGTTGCATCGCATCCCTTCTGATTTCGGTACTTCCGCTGTTTATGATTTACAATATGTCATGGCTTGAAATACAAATAGATAGCAGTCTTGCTCGACAAGGCGTTATTGTTGCTGAACCTCGCGTACACAGCAGTTGCATGTGATTATTAAAAGTATTTTTGAATAAGACAACACACCATCGGAGCGATAAAAGAATGACTAATCATGTTACTTTGACCCAGTTTATCATTGAACAGCAGCGCGAGTTGCCGGGTGTATCGGGAACGTTTACTTCATTGCTCAACGATGTGGTTACAGCGTGTAAGAAAATTTCGCATTTGGTCAATCGAGGCAATCTGGTCGGCGTGCTGGGTAGCGCAGAATCCGAGAATGTCCAAGGCGAGGTGCAAAAGAAACTGGACATCATCACTAATGACATTATGGTGGAGGCGCTGAACTGGACCGGCCATTTGGCAGGCATGGCATCGGAAGAAATTGACGGCATCATCCCCATTCCCTCGCAGTATCCCAAAGGCAAGTATCTGGCGTTGTTCGATCCGCTGGACGGCTCTTCAAATATCGATGTCAACTTGGCGGTAGGCACCATATTTTCAATATTGCGCTGCCGTGAAGGTGTGGAACCGGCATTGGAGGATTTTTTGCGCAAGGGTTCCGAGCAGGTTTGCGCGGGGTTTGTGCTTTATGGTCCGGCAACGATGATGGTTTTAACCACAGGGCATGGGGTTAACGGCTTTACGCTGGATCAGGATATAGGCGAATTTATCCTGACTCATCCCACTATGACGATTCCTGATGAGACCCGTGAATTTGCCATCAATATGTCGAACCAGCGGTTTTGGGAGCCCCCCATACAGCGTTATATTGACGAATGTTTGCAGGGTACGGAAGGTGTGCGCGAAAAAGATTTCAATATGCGCTGGATTGCGTCTATGGTTGCCGAGGTTTACCGGATACTGACGCGCGGCGGGGTTTTTTTATATCCGTATGATTTGCGCGATCCGTCAAGAGCCGGAAAGCTGCGCCTGATGTACGAGGCCAATCCTATGGCCTTTATTGTCGAGCAAGCGGGCGGCGCCTGTTCTACCGGACGTGAGCGTATTCTCGACATGAATCCTACAGGGCTGCATCAGCGGGTTCCGGTTATTTTGGGATCGAAAAACGAGGTCGAACGGATTGTTGGGTATCATTTGGATTAGGTTCAAGGTTCAAGGTTCAAGGCTAAAAAATC
>JAURVK010000116.1 GCA_030655535.1 Methylobacter sp.
GCGTAGTGTGGAGTGCAGGCTTTGCCTGCAATTTATGCGACCTATTGCTAACGGGCAAGCAAAGCCTGCACTCCTCTGCTTATACGGCAAATAGTTTCATCATTTGCCCGCCTTATCGATAGAATGGGACATACAAAAGCGACAATCCGGCGTAGTGTGGAGTGCAGGCTTTGCCTGCAATTTATGCGACCTATTGCTAACGGGCAAGCAAAGCTTGCACTCCCTCTGCTTATACGGCAAATAGTTTCATCATTTGCCCGCCTTATCGATAGAATGGGACATACAAAAACTGCGAGCCCGAAACCATGACCGATAAGTCAGCAACAATCCCGCACGCAACCTTTGAAAACAGCATTGCTGTTTTGAGCCTACTCGGCATCGGCGCTTATCTGGTGATGCGCTATGGGCTTGATATAGGGCATCAGCTTTATACGTTAGAACTGAATACAGAGTTAAGCTCGGCGGTTGCCGAACTCTATCAGGGGCAATTCGTTTTTTCGGTTGAGCTGGTGTCTTTGCCTCTGCTTGCGGTGCTGGCGCTGGGCGGCATTCCGCTGGTTTACCAACTCATTGTAAAATTGGGGCGGGGCGATTGGGGCGCCGATTTGCTGGCGGGCATATCGATAGCGACGGCGGTGTTGCTGGATGAATATCTGGCCGGCAGTCTGGTGGTGCTGATGCTGTCCGGGGGCGTCGTGCTGGAAGCCTATGCGGTGCGCAAAGCCTCTTCGGTGCTTGAGGCGCTGGCCAAGCGGATGCCGTCAGTCGCGCATAGAAAAGAGGGCGATCAACTTGCCGACATTAGCACCGGGCAGGTTACTGTCGGCGATACCTTGTTGGTATTGCCGCATGAAATCTGCCCGGTTGACGGCACGGTACTGGAAGGCTCCAGCACCATGGATGAATCCTATCTGACCGGCGAGCCGTATATGATGTCGAAAGTCAGCGGCTCTCAGGTCATCTCCGGGGCAATCAACGGCGATTCGGCATTAACCATACGCGCGGACAAACTGGCTATCGATTCCCGCTATGCCAAGATTATGGAAGTGATGCAGTCGTCCGAACAGTATCGGCCCAATATCCGGCGGCTGGGCGACCAATTGGGCGCGTTGTATACGCCGTTGGCGGTCATCATTGCGCTGATTGCCTGGGGAATCAGCGGCGATGTGATCCGTTTTCTGGCGGTACTGGTCATCGCCACGCCGTGCCCGTTGCTGATCGGCATACCGGTCACCATCATCAGCTCGATTTCGCTGGCCGCGCGGCGGGAAATCATCATCAAGAATCCGGCCATACTGGAAACCATCGGCACTTGCCGCACGGCGATTTTTGACAAGACCGGCACCCTGACTTATGGACGCCCCTCGCTGACTGCATTGATTCCCGGCGAAGGATATAACGATCAGGAGGTGTTGATGTTGATCGCCAGTTTGGAGCGTTATTCCAAACATCCGCTCTCTCGGGCTATCGTGACAGCGGCGGAAAAGTCGGCATTAGCTTTATTGAGCGTAAGCAATATCACCGAGTTGCCGGGGGAGGGGCTTAAAGGCCATGTGGACGGAACACCGGTTCAGATAACCAGTCGTAAAAAATTTGTTGAGCAACACCCGGATATTGCCGAGGTATTGCCGCCGGTCACCGGAGGTCTGGAATGCGTGGTGCTGATTGACGATGTATATGCTGCGACCCTGCAATTTCGCGATGAGGTGCGCACCGACAGTTCATTATTTATTAATCACCTGCGGCCAAGCCATTTGTTCGACAAGGTGATGCTGGTGTCCGGCGACCGGGAGTCGGAAGTGCGTTTTTTGGCCGATCAGGTCGGCATTGAACACGTTTATTTCAGCCAGAGCCCGGAGCAGAAACTGGCGTTGGTGCGCGCCGAAACTAAAGCCGCAAAAACCGTGTTTCTGGGCGACGGCATTAATGACGCACCGGCGCTGACGGCCGCAACTATCGGCATAGCCTTCGGCCAGAACAGCGACATCACCGGCGAATCGGCGGATGCGGTGATCATGGACAGTTCGCTGTTAAAAGTCGATGAGCTGTTTCATATCGGCGAACGGATGCGTAAAATTGCGCTGCAAAGCGCGGTAGGCGGCATGGCGCTGAGTTTGATCGGCATGGCGTTTGCGGGACTGGGTTATTTGACGCCGGTAGCCGGAGCCATAACCCAGGAAGTCATCGATGTGCTTGCGGTATTGAACGCCTTGCGGGCGGCCATTCCTCCCAAAACGCTGTCGGACTTTTAGAAAAGGAACTTCAATGTTACCCCATCATCCCGAAACGCATAGGACTCATCGCACCGGCTGGCTGCGCGCGGCGGTGCTGGGCGCAAACGACGGCATCGTATCCACGGCCAGTTTAATCGTAGGCATTGCCGCCTCCGATGCGGCGCACAACGACATCGTCCTGGCCGGCGTTGCAGGCCTGGTTGCCGGAGCGATGTCGATGGCGGCGGGCGAATATGTGTCGGTCAGTTCGCAAGCCGATACCGAGCAGGCCGATTTAAAGCGTGAGCGTAAAGAGCTGGATGAAGATGGGCATCATGAGCAAAAAGAGCTGGCAGCCATCTATGTGTCGCGCGGACTCGATCCCTTACTTGCCGTGCAGGTTGCAGTACAATTGATGAATCATGACGCCTTGGGCGCACATGCCCGCGACGAACTGGGTATTTCTGAAACAGGCACGGCAAGACCGATACAGGCGGCGTTGACGTCGGCCGCCACTTTTGCCGTTGGTGCGGCGTTGCCTTTATTGATCGTCCTATTTGCTGCGGATGCCGATTTAATCGTGCTGGTGTCATCCGCATCCTTGCTGTTTTTAACGCTGCTGGGCGTGTTGGCGGCTTATACCGGCGGATCAGGCATTTTGAAAGGCGCTTTCCGTGTCGTTTTTTGGGGCGCATTGGCTATGGGACTGACTGCAGCCGTCGGTTCCGTTTTCGGCACTGTTGTGTAACGCCGTGAATTGGCAGGTTTACATTATTCTTTGTACCGATGACACGCTGTATACCGGCATCACCATCGATGTTGCCCGGCGCTTTAGTCAGCATGGAGACAAGCAGGGCGCCAAATATTTTCGCGGCAGGCAACCCAAACAGCTGGTTTATGTCGAGACCGGACATGATCGAAGCACGGCGAGCAAACGGGAAATCGTTATAAAAAAACTGCCCAGGCTTGAAAAGTTTCAGCTGTTGGCTTCTGAGATAAATAAGGTGGATGATTTTCCGCTATGAACAGCACCAAAACCTAAGCCCATTATGCATTCAAAACAACTATTCGATCAAAATTGCAGGCAGTGTCAACGACTGGATGATTTTCTGTGTGAAGTTAAACAAAAACATCCCGGCTATCATGCGCGTCCGGTTGCACCGTTCGGCGATAGCGCCGCCCGATTGCTGGTAGTCGGATTGGCGCCCGGCATGCATGGAGCCAATGCCACAGGCAGGCCGTTTACCGGCGACTATGCAGGGCTATTGCTGTATGAGGCGCTTTACGAGTTCGGCTACAGTAATCAACCAACATCCGAGTCGCTGACCGACGGCTTGGCGCTTAAAGACTGTCGTATTACCAATGCCGTTAAATGCCTGCCGCCGCAAAATAAACCGACTCCCGCCGAAATCAATCAGTGCAATGCTTATTTGGCCGCAGAATTAAAAACCCTGCCGGAACAGGCGGTCATATTGGCCTTGGGTTTGGTTGCTCATCAGGCGGTATTAAAAGCCTACGGCCTGAAACTGAGTAGCGCTAAATTTGTTCATAATGCCCGGCATAGCTTGCCGGACGGTCGCACACTG
>JAURVK010000122.1 GCA_030655535.1 Methylobacter sp.
AAATAAAAAGGTTCAAGGTTCAAGGTTCAAGGTTCAAGGTTCAAGGTTCAAGGTTCAAGGCGAAAAAACACATCCCTTTCACCTTTCACCTTTTACCTTAGCCCTTGAACCTCAACTACACGTCTTTAAATAGCGTCGGTAAATCAATCGCTAAGTCTGGAAATAAATAGGGCGCGGCTACATCGTCGCCCGCATAACTGTTATGCAACTGATACTGCCGGGTTTCGTCATTCAATACAAATTGATGAATGACTTCTTCGTAAGGATAAATTAACCAATATTCTGTTACGCCGCTTTCGGCATAAAGCGCATGTTTAATTTTGACTTCTTTTTTGGAATTACCTTTGGATAATATTTCAATAATCCAATCGGGCGCACCGTTACAACCTTGCTCGTCCAACTTTTCTTTATCGCGAATGATGCAAATATCCGGTTGCACGACGGTAGTGATGTCTTTATTGGCTAATAACGACTTAGTACGATCGTATAAGCGCACATCAAACAGCGCTGAAAATACTTGGCAGGGTTTGTTTTCAAAATAAAAAAACAAATGACTGCCCAAATAAATAGAAAGCCGTTGATGTTTCACATTCGGCGCGGGCGACATTAACTGAATCCTGCCTTTAATCAATTCCACTGCATCGGTTAACCGCCAGGTTAAATAATCCGCATAGCTATAGCTGGCGGATAAATCAAGTTGCGATAACCGAGTAATGCGCGTCATAACCTTATAATGTCGTTTCGATGAATGCCTGTTTTTTAACGGCATTATCTATAAGTACTAAGGTTTCCAACAATTCGCGCATCCGGTGCAACGGCCAAGAGTTGGGGCCGTCGCTTTTCGCCTCCGCAGGATTCGGATGGGTTTCCATAAACAGTCCGGCAATGCCTACCGCGACGGCGGCTCTGGCCAACACCGGCACGAATTCGCGCTGTCCGCCCGATACCGTGCCTTGTCCGCCGGGCAATTGCACCGAGTGCGTTGCATCGAAAACCACGGGGCAATCGGTGTCGCGCATCACCGCCAACGAGCGCATATCGGACACCAGGTTGTTGTAGCCAAACGATACGCCGCGCTCGCAAACCATAATCTGCCGGTTTCCGGTCGCCTTGGCTTTGTTGGCGACATGCACCATATCCCAAGGCGCCAGGAACTGGCCTTTTTTAATATTGACCGGAATGCCTTGAGAGGCGACTTGCTGAATAAAATTGGTTTGCCGACATAAAAATGCCGGTGTTTGCATCACATCAACGACCGAGGCGACTTCAGCCAGCGGCGTGTCTTCATGCACATCGGTCAACACCGGCACGCCGATTTGTTGTTTCACTTTTTCCAGTATTTTAAGCCCCTGCTCTACGCCGGGACCGCGATAACTTTCATGTGACGAACGGTTAGCTTTATCGAACGACGATTTGTAGATAAAGGGGATGTTTAATTGCGTGGTTAACTCTTTAAGATAACCCGCCGTATCCAGCGCCATTTGCTCACTTTCAATAACGCAGGGACCGGCTATCAAAAAAAACGGCTGATCTAAACCGACTTCAAAACCACATAGTTGCATAATATTCTCGTTTTTATTTAATTGGCAATAAGTTTGCCAGTAATGTTTCAGGGGCAATATCTTGTTCATGAGGCCATGTAATTGCACCGAATAAAATATCAACTTGATTGAAATAATGTATGTCTTTTAACTCGCAAAAAACGCCAAAATCTAAATAAGGTTTTACATCAAAAACACCGCAACGCCCATCTTCAACTTCAACATAGAGCTGATAATCGGCCAACGGTTTAACTGTTTTAACATCCCAATACATAAATTTACAATGGAGTAATTTTATAGGGTTTTTCGCCGCTGACAGCTAACTCCCAATCAGCCATTAGCTCATCACGGTGTAATTCAATCCACGCTTGTACAAGGCGCAACTGTTTGCGTGGCAGCTGTCCTGCCAAAATCTCGCCCTCATCGATAGAAATTGAAGCCTCAAACTCTGCATATTTAGCATGAATATGCGGCGTGTTGTGATGCTGATTATCTATAAGATACAAGCGAATAATAATCCCGTAAAACATGGAAATAATAGGCATTGCGTTCCTGATCTGATTATTGTCAATTTGTGTAGCGTAGCAGTGTGCTACTGTCCAACATAAATCTACACGGTTGCTTTTTTATGTTCAACAGCCGCGACTACAAAACCGGAAAACAAGGGATGGCCTTTTCTCGGTGTTGAGGTAAATTCCGGATGAAACTGACATGCCAGAAACCAGGGATGATCGGGAATTTCCACCACCTCGACCAATCGCCCGTCAATAGACTTACCGGAAAAACGCATACCGGCCTGTTCCAGTTTTTCCAGATACTGGCTGTTGAATTCATAGCGATGACGATGTCTTTCGGAAATCACATCTTTCTGATAAAGCTGGAATGCCAGCGAATCGGATTGCAATCGGCATTGCTGTCCACCCAGTCGCATGGAACCGCCTAAATCGGATGCTTCATTGCGAGTTTCCAATTGACCGTCCTCATCCATCCATTCGGTAATCAAGCCGATCACCGGATGCGGCGATTTGGGTAAAAATTCGGTGCTGTGCGCGCCTTCCAACCCGGCGACATCGCGGGCAAATTCAATAACGGCAATCTGCATCCCCAGACAAATACCCAGATAAGGAATTTTATTTTCGCGTGCATACTTAACCGTGGAAATTTTGCCTTCCACACCGCGTTCGCCAAAGCCGCCCGGCACCAAAATCGCATCGATACCTTTCAGCCTGCCGACACCCTCATCCTCTATGGTTTCCGAATCGATATAGACGATGTTGACCTTGGTGCGGGTACGAATACCGGCATGAATTAAGGCTTCATGCAGCGATTTATAAGCATCGGAATGATCCACATATTTACCGACGATGGCGATGGTCGCTTCGTTGACAGAATGCTCCAGGGCTTCGACTACGGCTTCCCATTCGGCTAAATCCGCCGGCGGCACATCCAGTCGCAACTTGTTAACGACAATATCGTCCAAACCTTGATCGTGCAATAACAACGGAATCTTGTAAATCGAAGCCGCATCGACCGCAGAGATAACCGCTTTTTCTTCGACATTGGTAAACAACGCAATTTTACGCCGTTCACTGAGCGGTATCGGTTGTTCGGAACGACAAATCAAAATGTCCGGTTGTATGCCGATGCTGCGCAACTCTTTGACCGAATGCTGAGTCGGTTTGGTTTTTATTTCACCGGCGGAACGAATATACGGAACTAGCGTCAGATGAATAAACAAGGAGCGTTCAGCGCCCAGTTCGAAACGCATCTGCCGGATGGCTTCCAAAAAAGGCAGGGATTCAATATCGCCTACCGTACCGCCGACTTCAATCAAGGCGACATCGACCGCTCCCTGAGTCACTCTACCGCCTGCATCTATGCAGTCGTCGGCGCTTTCATAAACGCGACGTTTAATTTCATCGGTAATATGCGGAATGACCTGAACCGTTGCCCCCAAGTATTCACCTTTACGCTCTTTACGTAACACGCTTTCGTAGACCTGCCCCGTCGAGAAACTGTTCTTTTTGGTCATCGTGGTTTTAAGAAACCGCTCATAATGGCCTAAATCGAGATCGGTCTCGGTACCGTCTTCAGTAACAAATACCTCACCATGCTGAAACGGACTCATAGTGCCCGGATCGACATTGATATAAGGATCGAGCTTGGTCATCGTGACTTTAAGGCCTCGCGACTCAAGAATAGCCGCCAGTGAAGATGCGGCAATGCCTTTGCCGAGAGACGAGACGACGCCGCCGGTAATGAAAATGTATTTTGTCATGTAGGATTTTTTGGGTTCCCATGCTCCAGCGTGGGAATCCATACTGAGCTCTGATGAAGTTAGGTAAAACCGAGGTATTTTAATCGACAATGCGCTTGTCGTCATTGTCTTTTGGGTTTAATTGTTAACTTTGCAGCAACAGACTAACACAACCATTTGTTTCTTCATGATAAAATTCCGTGCAGATCCATTTACCGCCCACGACAGCAAGCCTGTCATCCAGATAAATCAAAGGAAGCCTATCCCGTTCCCACGGAGGAACACCTGCTTCCTGAAACAGGTTTTTCAGCGAATGATGGCCCTGACGTCCCGGCAAACAGATTTTTTCGCCGCCCCGGCGAAATCTTATTTCGACCCTGGCACATACCCACTGTTCGCGGCGTATTCCCTTTGAAGACGGCACACAAGACAAGGTCTGGTTATAAGCGGTTTTTATAGACGTTTGCCCGGTTGGCCAAACACGGTCTTGCGGTTCTGTTCCTGACAGATTGGTCACGTCAGGCTTTCCTGCCTGACGCCCTTCGGGTAAATGCAAATCTGTTCCGGACAGATTGGTCAGGCAATACAACTTATCCCGATAACGGCGAATACTGTAGCCCTGCCCAGACAATACCGGATCGCGCTGTTCGGCTGCCGCAACCACCTGACCAAGAATTCGCCCGACCTTAGCCTGCGCAGGCATTTTTAATCCCATGCGCCGGAACCAATGCCTGATGATGAGTTGCTGTTGATGTAAATGATGCGCCGTTAACCGGCTGATACGCAATGTCGTGTCTGCCGGATTAAAAACCTCATCGAATAACGCATCGGCGACTTCCTCAACCAACACCTGTGCATCCGCACAATGCATTGCCGAACGTGCCACGGTTTTATCGATCGCAGGCCAACGCTGCTTGAGTAACGGCGCCACCGCATTACGCAGGAAATTGCGGTCATAATCATTGCGCTGATTACTGGGATCTTCAACCCAGCTTAATTGATACGCCTGGGCGTAATCGCTAATCGCCTGTTTGGGCGTATGCAACAAAGGCCTGAGCATCACACCCGCGCCGAAAACCATACGCTCAGGCATCCCGGAAAGTCCGGGCAGACCGCTGCCGCGAAACAGTTGCAACAGTACCGTTTCCAACTGATCTTCCCGGTGCTGGGCAAGCAACAACGCCTCATCAACTTTCATTAACGATTTTAAAGCCGCATATCGGGCGTTTCTGGCGGCTTCTTCAGGACTTTCGCCCGGCAATGCATGGGCATTAACCCGTAACATTAAAAATTCAACGCCCAGATCATTAGCCGTTTGTTCACAATGTTTGGCCCAAGATTCGGCTTCCGCCTGCAAGCCGTGGTCTACGTAAACTGCGATAAGCCTGCCTTTGAGCTGGGGTGTCGACGCGCACAAATGCAACAAAACATGGGAATCCACGCCGCCGCTGTAGGCGACATAAACCCTTTGCCGTTGATCCCCAAGATCAAGCCTGGAAATAATGTCCTCGAAGAGCGGCGCCTTTCGCCTTTCGCCCTGCACCCTTCGCCTACGCTCTACTTCCCGCCTTCGTCAGTGAAAACCCCGAAGCCCATAATCCGCTGGTAGCGATTATCCATTAAGGTATCAATAGGCTGCCGCTTCAACTCATTCATATGCCGAACCAGCGTTTCCTTTAAATTCAAGGCCGTCACTTTAAAATCTCTATGCCCGCCGCCCAAAGGCTCCCTGACCACTTCATCCAGAAAACCCTGCTCACGGATACGATCCGAAGTAATACCCATCGCCTCGGCCGCCAATTGTGATTTATCTGCGCTTTTCCATAGAATGGATGCGCAGCCTTCCGGAGAAATAACCGAATAAGTGCTGTATTCGAGCATGATTAGACGGTCGCCGACACCGATGGCCAACGCGCCGCCGGAACCGCCTTCGCCGATAATCGTGCAGATAATCGGCGTTTTCAGCTTGGCCATTTCAAACAGGTTTCTGGCAATGGCTTCGCTCTGACCGCGTTCTTCCGCGCCGATGCCCGGATAGGCTCCCGGTGTGTCAATCAGGCAAATGACAGGTATTTTAAAACGCTCCGCCATTTTCATCATACGCAATGCCTTGCGGTAACCTTCCGGGCGCGGCATACCGAAGTTGCGATAAATTTTTTCCTTGGTGTCACGGCCTTTTTGATGACCGATCACCATGACCGGCTGCCCCTCAAGGCGCGCCAAGCCGCAAATAATCGCAGGATCATCGGCATAAGCCCGGTCGCCGTGCAATTCATGGAAATCGGTAAAAACATGCTCCACATAGTCCAGCGTATAAGGCCGACCCGGATGCCGGGATAACTGGGAAATCTGCCAGTCGGAAAGATCGGTAAAAATAGACTCGGTCAGCGCCTGGCTTCGTTCTTCCAGTTGCTTAAGCGCATCGGAAATATTAATGTTATTGTCGAACTGCACATTGCGGAGTTCTTCAATTTTCGCTTCTAGTTCAGCGATGGGTTGTTCGAAATCGAGAAATTTTAGGTCCATGTAGACTTGATCTGAAGAGTTGTTACAGTAATAAGTAATTTTATAGAAATTCAGCAATTTATTCTAAATAAATTACCAACTCCAATTGACCTAAAAATCGCAGTTTATCCATGAAAGACACGGAATTAACTAAAAACACGATATAAATCATTATGTTGAACTTAACCCGCCACCTTTTCATGCCCGTTGCGTCACTGCTATTAAGCAAGATTAAGATGAACTGAGTACAATTGTACCCTGTTGCCCCCACTAACAAACAGGATAAAAAAATGACTGAAAACCTACCCGCAACAAACAAAGTTACCTACTGGCACCCGTCGGCAGGCGAAACCATCGCCGGCATAATTCAAGGCAGCGGCACTTGTAATAATTCACTCTATAACGAACAAAAAACCCTGATTTTACAGCAGGATAACGGCCCGATTGTGCGCATCGACCTCAATCGTTATTTGATACACAGTTTGAAACAACATAACGCCGCATTGGGCGATTTAGTCACAGTGACTTTTCACGGAAAAGAGCAGAAAAACAACGGGCGTTCTTTCAATCGCTACACGTTGCTAGTTGATAAGATTGCTTGATCAATATAACAAAGACAATAACCTAAGCAGTAAGTAATGAATTTTTTACACCCTTTTGGGTTACGCTAACCCGACATGCTTCATCTTGAACATCCGCAAAAAAACGCCCCTTAACTCCCCCTGCTTTTAGCATTTGATTTGGGGTGCGGTTAAGCGTATGGTTAATCGCACTCTTAACGTTTTATGGGGAAATATCATGGCTGGAATCAGTGCGAACGAACTGAAAACAAAAGGCGTTTTGGCGATCCAAACCGCGTTGGAGCAAGGCCGTAAGGCGCATTCCGTAGATACTGTTATCCAAGTCAAGCGGCGTGAAGAACAGAATTAAACGGTTGTTGTGATTTCAATACACCAAAGGCGACATGTATGAGCTTACGCATCATAGCGCCGATGATGAGTTTGGGCGGTTTGCCGGACAACGCTAGGCGTTCCTTGAATTGTTTGCCCCAAAGGCCGTAAGGCGCAATAACTGAAAGGCATTGCGCCGAATGTTCACATTTCCATGCGGCGTAATACGCTACGCTATTACGCCCTACGGCCCTTTCTAACCAGAGCTACAATGCGCAGTACCATTACGATCAGAATTTCAGCGAAGGGGTTGGTTTTGCTATCATTGAAAATCAAAATGATAGGCTTATTACCTTATTTGAATTCTATTTTCAAGTATTTTTAAACGCGATTACCCTGCGCGAATCCGCCTTACAGCTTTACAGCTTTAGTGGTGTTTGCCGGAAACACCAGTTCTCGCTGCTGCTCGAACCGGCTTATTCCGGCCTACAGGGCTACAGGACTACTCGTGTTCGATATCTTCCACATCGGGAGGCGCAATATCGCCCCAGTTTTTTGCATACCACCCAAGCGCAACGAAACGCGCAAAAGAGCTATGCGGCCATTCGCAGGGTGTGGAAACCAAGCCGTGTTTGACCGGGTTGTAATGGATGTAATCCAAATGTTTGTGGAAGTCGTTTTCGTCACGGATGCAATGATCATAAAAACGCGGTTGCCAAACGGTTTTCGCGCCGTTTTTTCGGATTTTTGCCGGAACATGCCGTGAAAAGTCAGCCTTTACCATTTGCCAGCGGGTCGAAAAATCGGCATCGCCCTCCGGCAAGCGCCACAAACAATGCAGATGATCCGGCAAAACCACCGCCGCCAACAGTTCAAAAGGGCGCTTCGCTTTGACTTCTCGAAAAGACCGACGAAGTTGCTCCACCCGTTCGCCTTCTGCAAAGATCGGTTTGCGGCGGTAAGCCACCAAGGTAAAGAAATACGTCCCGCCGGGAATATATACGCGTCGATAATTGCTCATGAAAAGCCCTCAAAACATTATGGCGTAGGCCGGAATAAGGCCATCCAAGCGCGTAGCGCGAGGTGGCGTTTCCGGCGAATTAAGGTGGTGTTTGCCGGAAACACCAGTTCTCGCTGTTGCTCGAACCGGCTTATTCCGGCCTACCGGGCTAACTCGTAACCCGCATAAATGACTACGTAGGGTGCATAAGCGTGAGCGTCATGCACCTGAAACGTTGTGGAGCTAAGGGTTATTGGGCGTAATAATGACTATTGTGCGTGTTATTGGCGGATGGCGCTATCGCTTATCCGCCCTACGAAAAAATAATGTCTAATTATCGACGTAATCGGGTTCCGGGTGGGACTTACTTTTTTACGGTTAACTTGCTGGAACGCCAT
>JAURVK010000129.1 GCA_030655535.1 Methylobacter sp.
AACCTTGAACCTTGAACCTTGAACCTTGAACCTTGAACCTTTTTATTTTTTTAACCTATAAACAAAGAAAAAACCATGACTCAAATCGTTGATATTAAAGCAAGAGAAATTTTAGACTCACGCGGTAATCCTACCCTGGAAGCCGACGTGATTTTGGCATCAGGCGTAGTAGGCAGCGCGATGGTGCCGTCCGGCGCATCGACCGGCGAGCGCGAAGCGATAGAATTGCGCGACAATGATAAAGGCCGTTATTTAGGTAAAGGCGTGTTAACGGCTGTTAACAATGTGAATACTGAAATTCGCGCTGCGATTGTCGGTATGGACGTTGCCGATCAGGCAGGCATCGACAAAAAAATGATCGCATTGGACGGCACTGAAAACAAAGGCCGTTTAGGCGCTAATGCCATTTTAGCCGTATCGATGGCGGCGGCTCATGCGGCGGCTAAAGATGCGGGCGTACCTTTATATCGTCATTTGAATACCAGCGGTAAATTCGTTATGCCGGTACCGATGATGAACATCATTAACGGCGGTTCACATGCCGACAACAGCGTTGACCTGCAAGAATTCATGATCCTGCCGGTCGGCGCGCCGACTTTCCGTGAAGCAATCCGTTACGGCGCTGAAGTTTTCCATAACCTGAGCAAAGTGTTAAAAGCCAAAGGTTTGGCGACTACAGTTGGCGATGAAGGCGGTTTTGCACCAAACCTTGCTTCAAACGAAGAAGCGATTTCGGTGATTATCGAAGCGATTGAAAAAGCAGGTTACAAACCGGGCGTCGATATTTGCTTAGGTATGGATGCTGCAAGTTCCGAATACTATAAAAACGGCCGTTATGAATTGTCGGCAGAAGGCAGAAGTTTCAGTTCAGAAGAAATGACCGATTTCTTTGTCGAGTGGGTAGAAAAATATCCGATCATCTCTATCGAAGACGGCCTGGATCAAAACGATTGGGCGGGCTGGAAAATCCACACTGAAAAATTGGGCGATAAAATTCAATTGGTCGGTGACGACTTGTTCGTGACCAACCCTGCCACCTTGAAAGAAGGCATCGAAAAAGGCATCGGCAATTCCATTTTGATTAAGCTTAATCAAATCGGCACCTTGACCGAAACTTTGGAAGCCATCAATACGGCTCATGCAGCGGGTTACACAGCAGTTATTTCGCATCGTTCAGGCGAAACCGAAGATACAACCATTGCCGATTTAGCCGTTGCCACAGGCACAGGACAAATCAAAACCGGTTCTTTGAGCCGTTCCGACCGTGTCGCTAAATATAACCGTCTGATGAAAATTGAAGACGAGTTGGGTGAATTGGCAACCTACGCAGGTCGTAGCGCGTTTAGAATGTTATAAAAAGCAGGCTAAGGGCGAAAGGCGAAAAATACATGAACCTTTTGCCCTTAGCCTTTCGCCCTTAGCCTTTTTTGTCCCGTCCATGAAAATCTTCATTGCATTTATCATTCTGTTAATCATTCATTTTCAATACCGGATATGGATTGGCGACGGCAGTCTTGCAGAGATCGATGCTTATCAACTACGTCTGGACGACCTAAAAAAACAGGCTGAGGAAAAAAGACAGCGTAACGAAGCGCTTTACGCCGAAGTGCTGGATTTGCGGAAAGGACAGGAAGCGATTGAGGAGCGGGCCAGGGATGAATTAGGGATGATTAAGGAAGATGAGACTTTTTTTCATGTGCTTGAATAGTGAGGGGCAAGGGGCAAGGTAAAAGGTGCAAGGTATGTGCTTTTCACTTTGAACCTTTGAACCTTTGAACCTTTGAACCTTGAACCTCGATTAAACTTCTGGGCTATCGTGCCCGCTGCCGGTGTCGGCAAACGTATGCAGGCGGATCGGCCTAAACAATATCTGGAATTTGCCGGAAAAACGGTCATCGAACATACCCTGTTGCGCTTGCTGCAGGCCGATGTTTTTGCAGCCATTGCCGTTGCAGTTTCCAAAGAAGATCCCTACTGGCCCGAGCTTGAAATATCGCGGCATAAAAACATCATTACCGCTCCAGGCGGTAAGGAACGGGCAGATTCCGTGCTTTCCGGGCTAAAAACTATCAGAGAGCAAGCGGCCGATGAGGATTGGGTATTGGTGCATGATGCGGCCAGACCCTGTATTACTGCATCCGACATTCATCATCTGATTGATTCTTTAATTAACGATGATGTCGGCGGGATTTTGGCCTTGGCTTCGCCGGACACCTTAAAACAGGTACAAGGCAACGGCATCACCGGAACGCTGGATAGAAGCCATATCTGGCGGGCATTAACGCCGCAGATGTTTCGTTACGGCAGGTTAAAAACCGCGCTGGAACAGGCGCAAGGCAATCCGGCTATCACTGACGATGCCAGCGCTTTGGAATTACAGGGTTTGCAGCCGAAAATCGTCGAGGGCCGTCCCGATAATATTAAAATCACCCGCCCGGAAGACCTGGCGCTAGCGCAGTTTTATATGGAGCAACAATGATTAGAGTAGGTCAAGGTTACGATGTACATCGTTTCAAAGAAGGCGGCGACGTTATTTTAGGCGGCGTAAAAATAGATTACGAACAAGGTCTGGAAGCGCATTCCGATGGCGATGTGGTGTTGCATGCGCTCTGTGATGCGATATTGGGCGCGGCGGCCTTGGGCGACATAGGCAAGCATTTTCCCGATACCGACCCGGAGTTTAAAGGCGCAGACAGCCGGGTGTTATTGCGCCATGTTTACGCTATCGTGCAGGACAAAGGCTATAAGCTGGTCAATGCCGACATTACCATCATAGCCCAGGCGCCGCTTATGTCGCCGCACACCGCCGCCATGTGCTGCAATATCGCCGATGATTTGCAGGCGGATGTCGATTGCATCAACGTCAAGGCGACCACCACCGAAAAATTGGGCTTTGAAGGTCGCAAAGAAGGCATTGCCGTGCAGGCGATAGTTCTGATCGAAAAATAGCCGAGCTATCCCCTAAAATCCTAAAAATCGCAGTTGTCCACGAAAGACACGAAAGACACGAAAGACACAAAATAAATCAGTGCATTGCATTGATGTTACATTACTGCTGATGGCCTAAAGTTTGGTAACTATGTGAAAATTTTCGTGCTTTTCGTGGACAAAATTATTCATCTAAGATTATGCAAAACATTGAAATCCCCGTTTGGCCTTACGTTTACGGTGGGCCTTCCGGCACCGGTAAAATCCGTAGTATTCCCGAAGACTTTATCGTTAAAGAAAACCTGTCCTTTGAACCGTCTGGCGCTGGCGAACACGCTTTTTTGCAAATACAAAAGAAAGGTGAAAACACCGAATATGTTGCCAGACAACTGTCCAGATTTGCCAATGTCAGGCAACGCGATGTCAGTTACGCCGGTCTAAAAGACCGGTATGCGCTTACCACGCAATGGTTCAGCGTCTGGTTGCCGGGCAAGGCCGATCCGGATTGGGCGCAGTTTGAATCGGACAGTATGAAGGTGTTGCACGCTGTGCGTCATGCCAGAAAACTCAAGCGCGGCGTGTTGTCGGGCAACAGTTTTAAACTGGTAATCCGCGATTGGCAGGGCGATCAAGTAAAAACCATTCGGCAACTGGAACTGATTAAAGCCGACGGCATCGCCAATTATTTCGGCTCGCAACGCTTCGGCAACGAGGGTCAAAATGTCAATAAGGCTTTGGCCATGTTTGAGGGGGCTAAAGTGGGCCGGGAGCAGCGCAGCATGTATTTGTCGGCGGCCAGGTCGTATCTGTTCAACCTTATTTTGGCTGATCGGGTGGCACAAAATAACTGGAATCAGCCCGTGGTTGGCGACAGCTATCAATTCGACCTGTCGCACAGCTGTTTTCAATCGGATCAGCCGGATGCTGAAATAATCCGGCGACTGACGGATAAAGAAATTCATCCTACCGGCGTATTATGGGGGAGGGGGAATGCCGATGTGTCAGCCGATGCGTTAGCCATTGAGCAAGCGGTAATTCATGCGCATCAGGAACTGGCTCAGGGTTTGATAGCGAGTACCGTTGACCGCGATGGACGTGCATTAAGGGTTAATGTGCAGGATTTATGCCGGCAGTTTATTGATGAAACGACGCTGGAGCTTGGTTTTACCTTGGCTGCAGGTAGTTACGCCACCTCGGTGTTGCGGGAAATTATTGAGTGTTAACGCAAGCCACCATTGCCCATATTCGGATGCATATTGATAGTTTTCAAAATGAGCTGATTTATATTAGAAAATATACGCCATCGGCCAAGGCTAATCGGGTGGGCTTTGCTCCCTTAAACCGGCAACCAGTCAATTGCATTCTACTTTCGCAGAATGTGGAAAGAAATCAGGCCATGCCGGAAACTTAACGCAGAGCGCCCCGTAAGTAGGCAACCAAAAGTTTTTTAACAAAGTGAAAAAAACTATTTACCACGAAGATTACGAGGAAAAGCAGTAACTTCTCTCGTTCCCACGCTCCCGCGTGGGAACGAGAGAACACACGATAAATTGTAGGGGCGACCGGTCGGTCGCCCATTGCCACCATAGCTTGACGGGCCATGACGTCTCGGCCAAAACGTTTAAATACGCCAGGAAGTGGGAGAACGCCTACGCCGCGACGAGGGTGTGACTTCGCCTAAAGCGCCGTCGCCGATGGAACAACGCATTATTGACTGACTGGGCGACTAAAGTCGCCCCCACAACCCTGTCCATGCGTCAACTTAATGGCGGTGACACTCTTGCGTGAAAGCGAGCGAATAACTTGTGTAGATAGCTGTGCCGACAATGGGAGCGCCCCCGTACGCTTATGGATAAACAATACTGGCTTGTGGGCCGAGATCGTCGATTTCTTCGATATAACGGATTTCATCATCGACCTTTAACGAATCAAATCCGCTTCCTGCCACGCTGTTTCGGTGAAAGTATATTTCACGACCATCTGTTGCCGCAATAAAGCCATGATCTTTGTTCGGTAGCAAACGGATTACGGTTCCGGTACTTTCCAAGTCATGAGTTTTAACTTGGCCTCGCTGAATCCGTGCGTAATCTTCCAGCTGTCTTATTGCCGCATTAAAGGCATCACGTATGGCCACATAAACATCTTCATAAGCCTGTTTGTCATGGTGTTCCCGGCTGATGACCAATTCCTTGCGTGGCGTGGTGATGTCAATACGAATATGGTATTGATTGCCCTGATGGTGCCGCTGATGCTCAGCTTCCACCGCCACCCTGCAAGCTATAATATGCGAGTGAAACTTATCCAGCTTGCTTACTTTTTCACGAATTTTAGCCTCTACAGCATCAGAGTGAGGTATTCCACGAAAAGTGATTTGTAATGGGATTTGCATGATTTGGTCACCTTATTGAGGTTGAATACAAGGATGGATTCTGTCGCAGCATCAGAGGACAATTAAGTCCTCATCTTGTGGGCCTTTTTCCCCTCCGATACATTGAATTGTACTCTTTGTCCATCAGTCAATGATTTGAATCCCGTGCTGCTGATATTACTGTAATGAACAAAAACATCAGGACATTTTTCCTGTTCGATGAAACCGAATACTTTGCTGGCGTTAAACCATTTAACTGTGCCGGTGTTTGTTTTTGTAGGCATAATTAAAAGCCCTAAATTTTTTATTAAGTAGTTATTAGATTACTTAAGTTTTTTGATGATTAAAGTATATCTACTCAATAATTAACCAAGTAAATTTTTTGTATGATAGTTAAGTTACTTTTAATATCCATTAATATAATGATTAATTAAAACACCTGCATAATGTGAGTCTGGTAATAAATGTTTTCAGCAATCATTTTTATTGATCCTTTAAGATTTAAGCTCACATCTCGAATGGTTGCACTCATTTCTCCGTCTCTACCATGACTATCTAAGTTATTTGATGAATTTAGAGTCTTCCAGGCTAGACATAGAAAACCTAATCCATTGCCATTTGAACAAAAAAAAGTGCATAAGCATATTAGTACAAATACTTATAACAATAGTAATTTTAAAGAGCGTGCCGTAACAAATTAGCTTTTACTGATGCAATCTGAGTTTATTAGGTGCTCGGGTAGATTTTACAGATCGGCTACTGTTCAAAATATACCAACCGTAGAGTTTGATAAGACCTTGTCGTCAGAAGAATAGGACAGAGCAATAACATTAATGCCGAGTGTAACAATGTTCTGGAAATGCGGTTGAATAGCGGTTATTATCAAAATATAAATTTCATCAATCCCACGGTGCGTATAGTTAACGCTACCCATTAATAAACCGAGTTTTCCATGCAGGGTATATAATAATGAAAAATGCGCCGTTAGATCCTTCGCAACTTTATAAGCCATGCAATGTTGAACAATTAAAATTCAGCTCCACCGAGGAGCTTGAGGACATTGATATTGCCGTCGGCCAACAACGCGCTGTGGAAGCCGTCAAATTAGGCATCCACATGCATAAAAACGGCTACAACATTTTCGCAATGGCACCCTCAGGCACAGGTAAACTGACCACGGTTCGACAGTTGGTCGAACACGAAGCCAGTCGGCAAGCTATTCCTTCGGACTGGTGTTATGTCAATAATTTTAGTCAGTCGGCTAAACCGACAGCCATTAAATTTATGCCGGGGCAAGGCAAAATTTTTCAGCAGGATATGGCGCAATTGATTGACGAACTGAGTATCGCCATACCTTCGGCGTTTGACGGTGACGAATACCGTTCCAGAACGGGTGAACTTGAAAGTGAGTCGCGGCAACGGGAAATAAATGAACTCAGTCGCTTACGTGAAGAGGCAGCCAATGCGCATATTATTCTGACAGAAACCGCAACCGGTTACGCATTTTCCCCAGCGGATGAAAACAACGAAATTATCAGTCCCGAGCAGTTTAATAAGCTCGATAAAGACAAACAGCATGAAATTCAGAAAACCATTTTCGACTTGCAAGAACGCTTGGCAAAATTAATAAAAAACTTTCCCATCTGGCGTAAGGAAACCAAACGCAAACTGCAAGCGCTAAACCGCGAAGTTGCCGAGCTGGCCGTCAATCATTCCATAGACGAACTGATCGAAAAATACGCCAAACAGCAAGCGGTCCTTAGGTATCTCAACGATGTTCAAAAAGATATTATTGATCATGTTCTGGATTTTCTTCCGCATAGCGAAAAAATATTCTCTTTTATGGAATTGTCGCAGGAATCCAATCCGTTTAAACGCTATAACGTTAACCTGATGGTGGATTTTAGCAACAAGAAATCGGCGCCGGTTATTTATGAGGATCATCCGAATTACAGTAATCTCGTCGGTCGTATCGATCATCAGGCTTACATGGGTTCGCTAGTTACCGATTTCACCATGATCAAACCCGGCGCACTGCATAAAGCCAATGGCGGTTACCTGATTATCGATGCCAGAAAACTGCTGTTTCAACCGTATGCCTGGGATACGCTAAAAAGAACCCTGCAGTCCGGCGAAATCCGTATTGAATCGCTGGAACGGGCGCTCAGTCTGATTAGTGCCTCATCGCTGGAGCCGGAACCCATACCGCTTAATTTAAAACTCATCCTGCTGGGTGAGCCGCTGATTTATTATTTGTTATGCGAATATGACCCGGAGTTCCACGATCTGTTTAAAATCGCAGCCGATTTTGACGAATCGGTTTCCAGAAACGATAGTAGCTCTGACTATGCCCGTTTACTGGCGACTATCGCCCGCCGAGAGAAGTTACGGCCGCTGAGCCCAAACGCAGTCGCCAGGGTTATAGAACACAGTTCCAGAATGGTCGGTGATGCGGAAAAGCTGTTAACCCATTTGCGCAGTATTAAAGACTTGCTAACAGAATCGGACTATTGGGCGGAAAATAATGGTCACGAGCATATTGCCAACAGCGATGTGCAGCAGGCCATTGACCATAAAACTCACCGATTGGATAAACTCAGGGAAAAGCTCTATGAGCATATACACCGAGGCACGGTATTAATCGACACAGAAGGTAAGGTCACCGGCCAAGTCAACGGCCTTTCGGTATTGCAGTTGGGTGAGTTTAGCTTTGGGCAACCGGCCAGAATCACCGCAACCACCCGTTTAGGCAGCGGAAAAGTGGTGGATATTGAGCGTGAAACTGAATTGGGCGGTGCCATTCATTCAAAAGGCGTATTGATATTATCGAGTTTTATTGCCGCCCGGTATTCCCGGAAAACGCCGTTCTCGATCGCGGCCAGTCTGGTATTTGAACAATCCTACGGGCATATCGAGGGCGACAGTGCTTCGTTAGGTGAGCTTTGCGCCATTTTATCGTCGATTGCCCAAATTCCGTTGCGGCAGGATCTTGCTATCACCGGCTCGGTCAATCAACTGGGGAATGTGCAGCCGATAGGCGGAGTTAATGAAAAAATTGAAGGGTTCTTCGATATTTGCGCTAAAAAAGGGCTAACCGGCACTCAGGGCGTTATCATTCCCACCGCCAACATTAAACATTTGATGCTACGCTGGGATGTGGTTCATGCCGCCCAATCCGGTCAATTCAATATCTACGCGGTAAAAACCGTAGATGATGCGATTGAGTTACTGACAGGAATGGAGGCAGGCGCGGTCAACGAACAGCAAGGTACTTATCTGCCAAAATCATTTAACGGTCAAGTTGAAGCCCAGCTGTTGCAATTTACCAAGATTAAAAAGGAGTTTAGTAGTAAATCCGAGGATTAGACGGTAGTTGAGTAGGTCGGGTTGCCTCTTTTCGCAACCCACACATTGCCGCAGTGAAGGTTACCGTGAAAGCCGTTAACGAATTCCGTGGGAGCGATGCCCTCGTCGCGACGTAGGCGTCGCTCCCACAACCGACTTTCATGTCCTTCATGGTAATAAAAACAAGTTATAAACCGGATAAAGGATTAATGAGACATTGCTACGTATCAGCACCCATCCTATGGATCTTGGTTTATAGTCTGGAATTAAGAAATCAGCGCCGAAATATGAGCTATTATCAACGACTGACATGCTCAATATACAAATAACTTTCCGACTGCATATCGATTAATCTCGATACCGTCCGTTCAAATTCAAACGAACCTTCGCCGTCGGTGTAAAGTTCCTGAGCCGGTACTTCGGCGGTACAGATCAATTTTACTTTATGCTCGTATAGCGCATCGATCAAGGTGACAAAGCGTTTGGCTTCGTTGCATTTTTCTTGGGTTAGTTTGGGAATATCAGCCAGTATCACGATGTCGAAGCGGTCGCCGATTTCCAGGTAATCGGCAGGGCCTAAGGCGTGCATACAGAGTTCGTCAAAGGAGGTGAGGGCGACATTGCCGTGTACCGCAGACAATACCACTTTTCTGCCTAATACTTCCACTACGCCCGATTTGAACGGGGCGAAATTGGTCAGTTCGTTATAACTTTGGCGCACGAATTTTGTCGCCTGTTCATCCAGCGGAAAATAATAAGTCGTCTTCAGCGCGTGTAAATGACTGAGCCGGTAATCCTGCTTTGCAACCAACTCTATAATGTCGGCTTTTTGTTGCAGGAGTCGGACAAAAGGCAGGAACAACTCCCGTTGCAGGCCGTGATGATACAGCTCATTGGGATGACAGTTGGAGGTAATCACGACGACTATGCCCAAATCGAACAGCTTGCGGAACAGTCGTACCAGAATCATCGCGTCCGCGATGTCGGAAACATGAAACTCGTCAAAGCAAAGCAGCAGTTGCGATTCCCGGATATGTTTTGCCAATGCTGAAATGGCATCGGTATTATTTTGCCTGCGCCATTGGTGGATGAAGGCATGAACTTCCAGCATGAACGCATGAAAATGCACCCGCCTTTTTGGGCCGATCGGGCAGGCATCAAAAAACAAATCCATCAGCATGGACTTGCCGCGACCTACGTTGCCGTATATGTACAGGCTTTTAAAGTTGGCAGGCGGAGATAGGAAGAGTTTGTGCAGGAGGGTTTTTTGTTGATGTTCGACAGTTGCCTTTAGGTTGTCGAGTAAGGTTTGCAGGTGGTGTAAGGCGGTGATTTGCAAGGGCTCGTATTGGATGCGGCCTTGGGCGATTAGGGTGCTGTATTGCTGTTCGAGTAAGTCGAGTCTTACTTGTGATTGTTTTGAGACTGTTTGTCGAACGGGTTTTTTTAGCATGGTTGCTTTTGTCTGTACGGGGTACTTGTTTCGTAGCGAAGGTAAAGATAACAACGTAACTCGTCATCCCGGCAGGGAATGCCGGGATCCAGCTGCCATGGACGGCAACCCCAAATCAGGCGACAAGTCTTGCCACAAGGGATTACTCATTTCAATCAACCGTTTTTTCGCCACACGAGACCAGTTTTTAAGTTGTTTCTCTCGCAAGATGGCGCTTTCCATTTGCTCATGTACTTCGTACCAGGCCAGATTATGCGGGTGCTGATTCCCAAAAAATGTCATTTATTTTTACCATGAAGGACTTGAAGGACTTGAAGATATTGCTGTATTGAGTTCATGCGTGATATTGAGACAATTCATAAAACAAAGTTTTTTAATCCTTGCTTTAATCGCTTTACATTACTCCCATCTGAGTCAGAAACCGTACACTTTAAAACCCTGCAGCCCTTGGCTAACAATGGACTTGTGTTGTC
>JAURVK010000131.1 GCA_030655535.1 Methylobacter sp.
AGCAACTTTTTGAAACCTTTACGTATGCCAGAAATGCACGGCAACGCTTTCTTGACCAGTTCGATAATAATTAATATGTCAAAATCAATCACATTTCAGGTTCAACCCGGCGGTAAATTACAAGGCGAGGCGCGCGTGCCCGGTGATAAATCCATGTCGCACCGATCAATCATGCTGGGTTCGCTGGCAGAAGGGGTGACGCATGTAAAAGGCTTTCTTGAGGCGGAAGATGCGTTGGCAACCTTGCAGGCTTTTCGCGATATGGGGGTTGAAATTGAAGGTCCGGTTAATGGCGAGCTCACCATACACGGTGTCGGCAAGCATGGTTTAAAAGCGCCTAAAAACGATTTGTATCTGGGCAACTCAGGTACGTCCATGCGTTTGTTGAGCGGTTTATTGGCAGGTCAGGCATTCAACTCGGTATTAACCGGCGATAAATCATTGTCCGGCAGACCGATGAAACGGGTCACCGAGCCGTTGGCAGCCATGGGCGCCGATATAAAAACCACCGAACGCGGTACCGCGCCCTTGCATATTACCGGCAGAGCAGGGCAGTTGATCGGCATTGATTATGCGATGCCGATGGCCAGCGCTCAGGTCAAGTCCTGTCTGTTGTTGGCCGGCATGTACGCGCAAGGCGTAACCAGCGTTACCGAGCCGGCGCCTACCCGCGATCATACCGAACGCATGCTGTCCGGGTTTAATTATCCGGTGAAGCAGCAAGGCAATAAAGTCAGCATTACCGCCGAAGGCCGTTTAACGGCAAGCGATATTGATGTGCCCAGCGATATTTCATCGGCGGCATTTTTTCTGGTCGGGGCGTCTATTGCACCGGGTTCCGATCTGTTGTTGAAACATGTGGGCATTAATCCTACGCGTACCGGCGTCATCGACATCCTCAGATTGATGGGCGCGAATATTGAAGTGCTTAACGAGCGCATTGTCGGCGGCGAACCGGTAGCCGATCTGCATGTTGTTTACAGTCCTCTTAAAGGTATAGACATTCCCGAACATCTGGTGCCGCTGGCTATTGACGAGTTTCCGGTGTTGTTTGTTGCCGCCGCCTGTGCAGAAGGTCAAACGCGGTTAACCGGAGCGGAAGAGCTCAGGGTAAAAGAATCGGATCGGATTCAGGTGATGGCGGACGGCTTGCAAATCTTGGGCGTGAATGCGCAGCCTACCGAGGATGGCATGGTTATTCAGGGCGGTTCGATAGGCGGCGGCGAGGTTGTATCTCATGGCGACCACAGAATAGCGATGTCGTTTTCAATTGCCGGTTTGCGTGCTAGTGCGCCGATTACTATTCATGATTGCGAAAACGTGAATACCTCATTCCCTGAGTTTAGGGACTTGGCAAAGCGCTTAGGCCTTGATCTGGTTTGCAGGGAAGAGTAATGAATATTCCGGTATTGACTATAGATGGCCCTAGCGGTGCAGGAAAAGGCACGGTCAGCAGGGCTGTAGCGAAAAATCTGGGTTGGAACTATCTGGATAGCGGCTCTATTTATCGTTCGCTGGCGGTTGCGGCATTAAAGCAGCAAGTCGAATTGGAAAATGAAGCCGCCATTGTCAATATAGCCAAGGCGATGGTACTGGAATTTGATTGCGGTGATGAATTGGTCGTTAGGCTGGATGGCGAAAACATAACCGCCCAGTTAGGTCTCGAGAGTACCGGTAATGCTGCATCCATCGTTGCGGCGCTCCCCGAAGTCAGGCGGGTTTTATTGCAAAAACAAAAAGATTTTAAACGGTTGCCGGGACTGGTTGCAGACGGGCGCGACATGGGAACGGTGGTTTTTCCTGACGCTGAAAATAAAGTATTTTTAACTGCCAGCGCCGCTGAAAGAGCTAAAAGACGATATAAACAGTTGATAGAAAAAGGGATTGATGCTAACCTAGCACAGATAACAAACGAGATAGAAGAACGTGATCGCCGGGATATGGAGCGAAAAGCCGCTCCGTTAGCTATGTCTAGTGATGCGTTTTATATCGATTCTTCGGATATGGCGCTAGAGGCTGTTATTGAAGAA
>JAURVK010000133.1 GCA_030655535.1 Methylobacter sp.
TTACACCCCAGCTGAATGGCAATGACGCAAAGCTTGGGAACTATACAACTTGTAAAACACGATCTAAGGAGTCGCATCGTTCGCGATTGAGGCGCTTCACTGCGTTCAGCACATCCTACTTAACTTGAACGGTTTTTGAGTGTAATGGGAGTAGCAAAAATTATCGCCTCAACCGTAATTGAGCTGATAAAATAACAACTCTTTGGTTCTCGTCGAATATCTTTTATCATGACGATAACCTGGTGCCAAACATCTTGTTCAGCTTAAATTTATGATTCGCGCTTCATATTGACCATCTCATTTCACAATCCGAAAACGCATTAACTAACTTTATTAACAGTCTCAACCAAACCAATCCAGGATTATATTCTTATGAAAAAAAAATTATTGATGGTAGGTATAAGTTCGGTTCTTTTGACGGCTTGTGTCACTGATCCTTATACAGGGGAATCCAGTCTCGGCAAAACAGCGATGGGCGGCGGATTGGGTGCGGCAGTCGGCGCAGGCGCGGGGACGCTGTTCGGCGGCAACGATCTTAAGAATGCCGGATTGGGCGCTTTAGCCGGTGGCCTCGTTGGTGCGGCTGTGGGAGCCTATATGGATCACCAGCAACAAGAGATGCAACAGTCGTTGCAAGGTACCGGTATCGAGGTACAAAGAACAGCGGAAAATACGCTTAATTTGACCATGCCGAGCAACGTTACTTTTGCCTTCAATTCGGCAAATTTAACGCCGCAAGCACAAGGTGCTTTAGATTCTGTCGCAAAGGTATTAAATCAATATCCGGATTCGACCATCAATGTAACCGGACATACCGATGATATAGGCTCGGATAGCTATAATCAGGCCTTATCTGAACGACGCGCCGCCAGTGTTGCGGGTTATTTGGCTCAACATGGCGTCAACTTATCCCGTCTCACCCAACAGGGTATGGGTGAGAGAATACCGAAAGTGCCTAATGTGAATGAGGCTAACCGGGCGCAGAACCGCCGGGTAGAGTTGGCTATTGTCGCCAATAAAAATGCGGGTGCTACTCAACAGCAACAGCCACAACAACAGGGTTATCCTCAACAACAAACCTATCCGCAGCAGCAAGGTTACCCTCAACAACAAACCTATCCGCAGCAACAAGGTTACCCTCAGCAGCAGGGCTATCCTCAACAACAATACAATTACCCACAATAGCCGGCATGAGCGTAAACCGCCCCGTTGTGCTTTCATTTTCCGGCCATGACCCCAGCGGAGGCGCCGGGGTTCAGGCGGATATTGAGACTTTGGTCAGCCATCGCTGCCACGCCGTCAGCGTTATCACCGCCTTAACCGAACAGGACACCCGGAATGTCAAAAAACTCATTCCGCAAAGTCCGGCAGCCATTATCAGTCAGGCCAACACCTTACTGGACGACCTGACGGTTAAGGCGTTTAAAATCGGCTTGATCGGCCACCATGAAACCGCAGCCGCCATTCATGCGATATTAAAACAGCACCCGCATATTCCGGTTATCTTGGACCCGGTATTGGCGGCCGGCGGCGGTGCTGAATTGTCCAACAATCGGCTCATAACAACCCTCGTCGATTTACTACTGCCCTGCACTACCGTGTTAACGCCCAACAGCGAAGAGGCTCGCAAACTGGCCGGATTGACCGACCTTAATGACTGCGGCTTGGCATTGCTGGAAAAAGGCTGCGACTATGTGCTGATTACCGGCAGCCATGAAGCTACGCCTTCAGTCTGCAATCAACTGTTCCATGACCGGCGCAGATGGGAAACCTACACTTGGGACAGATTACCGTTCAGCTATCACGGCTCCGGTTGCACGCTGGCTTCCGGCATTGCCGCTTTGATCGCGCACGGCCTGGAGCCGTTGCAAGCAGTCATCGAAGCTCAAGAATATACCTGGAATTCATTGAATACCGCTTACCAACCGGGCAAAGGTCAGCACATTCCCAACCGATTTTTCTGGATGGATGAAGATGCATGACAAATCCGCTTGGAGAGAGTTTGCACACAACACGTCAGAAAGGGTGCTGGCAATGAAATTTCCTACTAGCGGGCTTTACGCAATCACCCAGACCGCAAATAAATCCGGCGATACCATTATTAACGAAGTTGCCGCCGCCATTAAAGGCGGCGCCGTCGTCGTGCAATATCGGGACAAAAAACCTATTGATGGGCCATTTGTTGCCCGTGAACTGGTTAAAATCTGCCATCAATACAGCGTCCCATTGCTGATCAATGATGACATCGAACTTGCAGCGCTGGCAGGCGCTGACGGCGTGCACCTCGGCAGAGAGGACGGCGCGATTGCCCTGGCAAGAAAGCGGTTGGGCAGCTCAGCCATTATCGGCGTATCCTGCTATGACTTTGTCGAACAAGCCATAGCCGCCCAAACACAAGGCGCCACTTATGCGGCTTTCGGGCGTTTTTTTCCATCCAACTCCAAGCCACTGGCCGCGCCCGCCCGTATTGAAACGCTACGCCTAGCACAACTGGCGCTTACCATCCCTATAGTTGCCATAGGCGGCATTTTGCCGGAAAATGGCGAACAGTTACTTGCAGCAGGAGCCGATTTATTAGCCGTTATCGGTGGGGTATTCGACCATCAACCGGAACAATCGGCTAAGGCTTACCAGACCTTATTTAAGGATTAAATGCTGTAACTACTCAGGCATCAATATAATAGAACGCAGATGACGCTGATTATTAAGATAAAATAAGATTTTTTCTTAAGTTATCCGCGTTTATCCTATTTATCTGCGTTCCATTTTCTAACTGCTGAGTAGTTGCTAAATGCTTTAAATCAAGCCGGAATAATACATTATGACCGACAATCGCAGAGCATTCATCAAGAAGTCTGTTGCCTTAAGTGCTTATTCAATTATCGCAACCAGCGGACTGCTATCCTCATCCGAGGCAACGGCAAAATGGCTCTCCGATACCTCATCGACCAATAGCCTACAACAGACCCTAAAGCGTTTATTCAAAGACCAAGAAATCATCGCATCCGATAAAATCGACATCCAGCTTCCCAAGATAGCGGTCAATGGCGCAGCAGTCCCCATTACGGTCACCAGTACCCTGAAAGATGTTGAAAGCATTGCGATACTGGTCGAAAAAAACCCGACACCATTGGCCGCCAAATTTGAATTATCGCCAGACCTCGATCCTTTTGTATCGACCCGCTTAAAAATAGCCGAATCATCTGAGGTGATGGTCATCGTAGAGACTAGCGAAGGATTTTACAGCGCCGGAGAAAAAGTAATCGTCACTCTGGGCGGTTGCTAGAATTCATATGTCGAGCATCAAAATACGTACTAAGCGCAAGAACGGCAAAACGCAAATCAGGATGCTGATAGCCCACCCGATGGAACATGGCCGTAACCGCGACGCCAAAACCAACACATTAATTCCCGCGCATTTTATTCAGGAACTAACGGTAAAACTGAATAAAAACATTATTATTACCGCCAAAACGGGTGCCAATATTTCTAAAGACCCCTTTTTTGCTTTTATACTAAAAGGCGGCAACGACGGCGACAAAATCACCATCAGTTGGGTGGATAACCTGGGTAATAAAGATACTCAGGCCCATATCATCAAATAAATTTAAAGTAGCACATCCTCTGCGATTTCTTTAAAAATTATCGTATACCTGATCATTTATACGATAACGAGAAATAAAGGTACTGCCGAACATTGGTGTCGATGATTTAAATGCAGCCAATAATCAGACTAACATAAAACCCTTTGCTGCTAACCGTCTAGGCATGATTTATTCAGTGGTATCTTTATTATCAGTAGCTCAGCGATTATAATTAAATTGCGGGCAATAGTATTTTAACTTTTAAAGGATAACTGAGTGGATTTTGCAACGGTAATGGGTTTTTTGTTAGGCGTTGGTATTATCGCGGCGGCGATCGTAACTGGCGGCGATTTCATGCTATTTGTCGATGTGCCGTCCATTTTAATCGTCTTTGGCGGTACCTTTGGTGTCTCACTGATGCGTCTGCCCCTAGCTGACTTTTTGCGCTCATTCTCCGTTGTCGGCAGAGCCTTCATGAATAAAAATTATAATCCGACCATACTGATCGAAGAGGCTGTTTCCCTAGCTGATCTAGCTCGTAAAAATGGTTTATTGGCTCTGGATTCGGTCGAGGTTACCGATCCGTTTATGAAAAAAGGCATCAGGCTGTGCGTTGACGGCAATGCCCCTGATTTTGTCCAGAGCTTACTCCAGCAGGATATTGACCTGATGGTCAGGCGTAATGAAGTCGGACAAAATATGTGGAAAGGTGTTGCCGATTTGGCTCCTGCCATGGGCATGATCGGTACATTGGTGGGACTTGTGCAAATGCTGGCCAACATGTCCAATCCTGCCGCCATCGGCCCGGCGATGGCGGTAGCGTTGCTGACTACGCTGTACGGCGCAATGATCGCCAACGTGTTCGCCTTGCCGATGATTGATAAGCTGGCCAGTGTACAGAATTATGAAAAGACCAATAAAGATCTGGTCGTTAACTTTATAAACAATCTTCAGGCGGGCACCAATCCTAAAGTATTAAAAACTTTGTTGAACACCTATGTTGCCGGGAAAAAACGTGGAGAGGAATAACCATGCCTGACTGCCCTAAGTGCCCTCCGGCAGGCGCACCCATGTGGTTGGCGACATTTGCCGACCTGATGTCACTGTTGATGTGTTTTTTCGTTTTATTGTTGTCTATGGCCAGCATGGATGTAATCAAGTTTAAGGCTGTTGCTGATTCTCTAAAAGAAGCCTTTGGTGTACAGCGTGAGATTAAGGTTGAAGATATTCCCAAGGGTACCAGCGTTATCATGGAGCATTTCACGCCCGGCCAAGTGACGCCAACGGTGTTGGAAGAGATTAAACAATCTGCCGAGGAACTTGCGGATAGCCGGGAAGACTTGGAAAATCTCAAGCAGATACAGGTTGAAAAAAAGCAGGCGGAAATTAGTCAGCAGGCTGAAAACATTAAAGAACAGCTGCAAGGCGAGATTGATCGAGGCATGGTGACGGTGGAAGTCAAAGGCTTCAAGATTGTAATCCGCATTAACGAAAAAGGTTCTTTTACCTCGGCCAGTGCAAAATTACAGCCAGGCTTTGAATTGGTCATGGACAAAATCACCGATTCTGTTGCCGAATCAGAAGGCAAAATTATCGTTGCCGGGCATACTGATGACATTCCCATTAAAAATAACGCGTATCGCTCCAACTGGGAATTATCCTCGTCACGCGCGGTGACTGTAGCTCAATTAATGCTCGGGGCAAATAAAATCGAACCCAATCGGTTTTTGATTGAAGGGCATGCCGACACCCATCCTTTATCTCCGAATGATTCACCGCAAAATCGCGCCATCAATCGGCGGGTGGAGATCATCCTGATTCAGAATGATGATGCAGTGAACGTAGGCTCATAACAATCAACCATTCAGACTGACAATTACCCGGACAAAAAGCCTCAATTCAGGAGCCATAATGCACAATGCAACAACAGAAAAACGACGTTCTTTCAGAATTGATGACTCTATTAACCTTTCTTATCGGCTAATTGACCAAAAAACAGCCGACTTAGGTATCAGGAATTTGTCGAATGAATACTCATTAGCGGCGACATTGGATGTTTTGTCCCAGGAAGCCTTGCGCATCATTCAACACCTGAATAAAAAGGACTCCGAGATAGCGGAGCTATTCAAAGTATTAGATGCGAAAATCAATGCCGTTGCCCAGACCGTGATGTTTGTAGGTAGTGATATAAATGCGCAAAATTGTCTTGATGTCAATTTAAGCGCTACTGGACTGGCTTTCTACCAGCCAACTCCTGTGGAAGTCGGGCAAAATCTAGCTATAGAAATGTTTCTGCCCACCATGCTGGCACTTATCCTTGTTTACGGTAAAGTAATGAATTGCCAACAAAGTCAGCCAGATCGATTTCTCATTAGCGTCGATTACACCCATATCAAAGAAGATGACCAGGAATTACTCATTAAACATGTGGTACGCATGCAATGGCAGAAATTACAAAAAAAATCGTCTAACAATGAACAGCCCTTGGCTTAAGGGATCGCCGGGTACCTAAATACGCGCAAACTCACGCTATACCTTAAAATAGTTTGAAACCAACTACGAGATAGAAAAGTGATGAAACCTTACAATCGAGATTGTTCACTCTGCCGAGTCATGCGTAGTTTGGCGTTTACCGGGCTAGGAATGGGTACGGGTGCTGCCGTCGCTTATGTATTGGGTGCATCCAGGCAAAATATGATATTAACGGGCATCGTAGTTGCCGCAATATTGGTCTTTGGCTTATTTGACCGTAAAAAGCGCTATTGAAAACGCAAGTACTCACCTCCCCTTTGGCCTGACGCCATCAAAAACAACTTAAAGCTTTAATAGACTGATTTAGTAGCGCAGCCTGGAATGATCAGGTTAGGGGGCTATCCGAGAATAAAGAACCTACTCGGCAATTACTCCATGCGTTGCTCTACCTCCGGCATCCTCAAACCGGTATTGCCGCCATTCGACATCACAACCAGAATTAACATGGCGACCTACACAAAATCCGCCCTATTGTTGTTATTGTCGGTAACAACCGCCTGTTCCGTCGATATTAAAGACGTTCCGACGCCGGTTGGTTTGCCGGAAAAATTTTCCGTCGCCGGACATACTAAAGCCCCCAATCAATGGTGGCTGGCGTTTAATGATGCCGCTCTTAACCGCTTAATCGATCAGGCGCTGAATGAAAATTTCACGCTGCTTGCGGCATTTAACCGACTGGAACAGGCTCAGGCCGTTGCCAAAAAAAGCGGCGCCGAACTGATCCCGGCGATCAACGGCAGTTTTGACGCTACACAAAAAAGCCCCCCCCCCGCACTCAATAATTTCACCTTGGGACTGGCCGCCAGTTATGAACTGGATTTATGGGGCCGTATTCGCGCCAATATTCACGCAGCCGAATTGGACACCCTGGCTGCCGATGAAGACGTTGCCAGCGCCGCCATTTCGGTGTCGGCGGAAATCGCCAGTGTATGGTATAAACTGATCGAACAGCGTCAGCAATTAAAACTACTCGACAGCCAGATTAAAATTAACCGCGATTTCGTTACCATGATAACCACCCGCTTCCGACTCGGGCAAGCGACAGCAGCCGATGTATTCCAGCAAAGCCAGTTGCTGGAATCTGTGATCGGCAACCGGCTAAGCGTTATCGCCAACATCAAGGTTCTGGAAAATCAACTGGCTATTTTGACCGGCAAATCGCCCGGTACCGTTGTTATGCCGAAACAGGATAATTTTCCGGCACTGCCCCCGATTCCCGAAACCGGTTTAAGCGCCGATTCGATGCAACGCAGACCTGATCTTCGCAAGGCCTATTTCCGTATTCAGGCGGCTGATCAGCGGATAGCCTCGGCGATTGCCGACCGGTTTCCGAAGCTCAGTTTGTCCGCAGGCATCGACACCAGCACACCTGATTTGCAATCGCTGTTCAATAACTGGATGGCGACAATTGCCGGTAATCTGGTTATGCCGTTAATAGATGGCAGCCGCCGTATCGCCGAAGTTGAACGCAATCAAGCCGCTTCTGCCGAAGCGGTGAATAATTACGCAGCCGCCCTGCTCAATGCAGTCAAGGAAGTTGAAAACGCGCTGATTCAGGAACACCAGCAATACCAGTTAGCCCTTAATCTTGACAAACAAGTGCAATTATCGCAACTGGCCAGCGCCCAAATTCGCTCGCGTTATGTTTACGGCGCTATGGATTTTTTGCGGGTATTATCGGCGTTGCTCAGCCAGCAAAGCCTTGAACGCAACAGCTTGCTGGCGCAGCAGCAGCTTATCGACTATCGTATCAACCTTTACCGGGCCCTGGCGAGCGGCAGGAACAAATGATTATCCGCCCTTGCTATATTCCCCACAACCATTAAGTTATGCGGATTAGACAAAATAACTGCTGATGTGGGGGCGACTTCAGTCGCCCCCACAATCATGATTTAATGACCCTACACCTTGAACCTTGATCATGCTTAAAAAACTGATAAAACTGCTGCCTGCGCTGTTGATTATTATTGCGGCAAGCGGATTGTCTTATTATTGGATGACCCACAAACCGCGAGCCGACCGCGTCCGGCCCAGGGCTAATCCACCGCTGGTAGAAACGATTAAACCGACCGCCATCAACCACCAAACGGCTGTTTACGCAATGGGGACAGTGATTCCCTCGCAAAGCGTCAACTTGACCCCCCGTATCAGCGGCATGGTCGTCAGTATCAGCCCCAACTTTATCGAAGGCGGTATGCTGAAACAAGGCGAGCAACTGGTTCAGCTCGATCCTACCGACTATCTGCTGACCATCAAGCAAAGCGAAAACGAGCTTGCCAAGGCGCAATTCAACCTGAAACTGGAACAGGGACAACAAGCTATCGTCAAACGGGAGTTTCAATTACTGGGCACGGAACTGACCGCCCAGGAACAGGAACTGGTGCTGCGAAAACCGCATCTGAACGCGGCCAAAGCTGCGCTGGCGGCGGCAGAGGCCTCGCTGAAACAGGCGCAGCTGAATTTGGAACGCACCCGCCCGATCGCGCCGTTTAACGCGATCATCACCTCGCGAAATGCCAATATCGGCGCCTGGATGCCCGCTTTTTCAACCGGCACACCGTTGGCAAAACTGGTCGGAACCGACACTTTCTGGATCAATGCGTCCGTCTCTGTGAATAAATTACGCTGGCTTAAAATCCCCGACATCAATAGCAACCACGGCTCGTCGGTAAAAATTACTTACGAAACCGCTTGGGGTAAAGACGCTTACCGAACAGGAACCATTAAACGCCTGCAAGCGGAAATCGAACCGGAAGGCCGCATGGCAAAGGTGATTATTGAAGTTGACGACCCGCTCAGCCAAAAAGCGTCCAACAAAAATGCGCCCCCCTTAATGCTGGGTAGTTATGTGCACGTTAAACTCGCTGGAAACAGTCTTGACGATGTGATCGAACTCCCGGAAACCATCGTCCATGACGGGCATCAAATCTGGCTGATGACCGATAAGCAGACACTGGATATTAGGGAAATCAGCCCGCTCTGGTCTGAGCAAGGCCGTATCTATCTGAGCAAAGACCAGTTGCCCGATCATGCCGAAATTATCGCTAGCGACTTACCGGCGCCGGTGCAAGGTATGAGTGTTAAGACGAAGGACAAAAAAGTTAGCCCTTAGCCTTTCTATCGTTCCCACGCTGAAGCGTGGGAACGATATAAGTTAGCCCTTAGCCTTTCGCCTTATTATTTATGCAATCTACAGAAAACCAAGAAAACCAAGGCCCGATAAGCTGGATGGCCGGTCACGGCGTGGCAGCCAACCTGCTGATGGCCGCTTGTATTTTAGGCGGCCTGCTGTTTATGTTCTCGATCAAGCAGGAGGTTTTTCCTGAATTTGAAACCGATACCGTCTCCGTCAGCGTTGTTTATCCTGGAGCCAGCCCCGAAGAAGTCGAAAACGGCATTTTACTGGTTATTGAAGACGCGATCAGCGGACTGGACGGCATCGACGAGGTTAATGCGACCGCTAAAGAGGGTGTGGGACTGGTCACCATTGAGGCTCAGAGCGATACCGATATACAGCAACTGGTGCAGGATGTTCAACAGGAGATTGATCGCATTACCACCTTCCCGGCGGATGCGGAAGAGCCCAAAGTAAAAATGCTGTCCAGAAAACGTCGCAATACCTCTCTGGTGCTGTACGGTAATGCCAAAGAACAAGTTCTGCATGAATTGGCCGAACAGTTCCGCGATCAGCTGTTGCAGGATCCCAATATTACCCAGATTGAACTGGAAGGCATTAAACCTCTGGAAATCAGCGTTGAAGTTTCCCAGGAAAACTTGCGCCGTTATCGGTTGCCGTTAGCGAACATCGCCCAACGTATTCAAAATGCCAGTGTCGATTTGCCCGGTGGTAGCGTAAAAACCAGTACCGGTGAAATATTGATCCGCATGAAAGAACGCAAGGATTACGGTCGACAATTCGCACATATCCCTATTATTACCGCTGCCAATGGCAGTGTCGTTTTGCTGGGCGACATAGCCACCATCGATGACGGTTATACAGATACCGATTATTCCGCTACCTATAATGGGCAACCGGCTGTCATGCTGCAAATTTATCGTGTCGGCAAACAATCGCCGACACAGATCTCCGACGCAGTGAAGAGCCAGTTAGAACGCGTTAATGCAGAATTGCCGCAAGGCATAAAAGCTGAAATTCGTTATGATGCGTCCAAACAATATCAGCAGCGTATCGATTTGCTGATGCGTAACAGCGCCCAAGGACTGGTATTGGTGTTTATTGTCCTGGCTCTGTTTCTGGAGTTACGCCTGGCATTTTGGGTGATGATGGGTATACCTACCGCATTTCTCGGTTCGTTCCTGTTCTTGCCGATGCTGGGCGTATCGCTGAATATGATTTCCCTGTTCGCGTTTATTATTGCGCTGGGGATCGTGGTCGATGACGCAATCGTAGTCGGGGAACATTTTTACCACTATCGCCAACAAGGCATACCGCCAATGCGCGCGGCTATCAAGGGCGCCAGAGAAATGGCTGCGCCGGTTACGTTTAGCATTTTGAGTAATATTGCCGCTTTTATTCCGCTGTTTTTTATTCCGGGAGAAATCGGCAAAATATTTTTCATGATTCCCCTGGTAATTATCACCGTCTTCGTCCTTTCACTGATAGAAAGCCTATTCATACTACCCAATCACCTGAGCCGTTTGGCTCCTGAAAACAGCAACGAAAAACAGGGCCGGCTTTATCAAAAACAACAGCGTTTCAGTTATCTTTTTAAACACTGGGTGGAATTTGGTTACGGATCGTTTCTTGAACTGATTTTACAACATCGTTATTTAACTATTTTAATCGCTGTTGCATTACTGGTCGGCACTCTCGCCTATGCCTTAAGCGGTCGAATGGGCATGTCTGTCTTTCCAAAAACCGAATCGGATTTTGCCAAGGTGACGGTCACCATGCCCTATGGAACGCCGATAGCAAAAACCCAAGCCGTTGCCCTTAAAATAGTCGCCAGCGCTCAGGAAACAATTAAAAAAATTAAAAATGGCGACCAACTCATACTGGGGATATTTACAGAAGTCGGCAAAAACAGCAGCAACAAAGCAGAAATAAGAGCTTATCTGGCCGACCCCGACATACGCGAAAAAATCATCAGTACCGAACAATTTAACCAACAATGGAGACAGCAAACCGGTGATATTCTGGGTATTAAATCGATATTATTCGAATCCGATGCAGGAGGACCGGGAGGAGGCACTGCGATTTCCATTGAATTGAACCATCCCAATCTTGCCATTCTGGAACAGGCCAGCAAGGAATTGGCCGATGCATTACGCGCCTACCCTATAGCGAAAGATGTTGACGATGGCTTCAGTCCCGGCAAACAGCAACTGGATTTCACGGTACTTCCGGAAGGCAAAAGCCTGGGACTAACCGCGCAAAATGTTGCGAGGCAAGTACGCAACGCCTTTTACGGCGCGGAAGTTTTACGCCAGCAACGCGGACGTAACGAAATCAAGATCATGGTCAGATTGCCGGAAGACGAGCGTATTTTAGAAACCCATATCGACGACCTGCTGATCTGGACTGCCGGCTCGGCATCGATGCCGGCACGGGAAATACCGCTACGCGAAGTCGTCCACATCCAGCGGGGGCGCGCCTACATGGAAATCGACCGGCATAATGGTCGGCGTAATGTTCAGGTAAAAGCCGATGTGACGCCGCGAAGTAAAGCAGGTGACATCCTCAACGACCTGAAAATTGCGGAAATACCACGCTTATTGGCAAAATACCCTGGCCTGCAATACAGTTTTGAAGGCCAGCAAGCCGACGTAGCTGAAAGTATCGGCAGTCTTAAATTAAGCTTCGTCTTGGCAATATTGGGCATTTACGCCTTGTTGGCGATTCCGTTTCAAAGCTATGTGATGCCTCTGATAGTCATCGTCAGTATTCCGTTTGGCGTGATCGGTGCTATTTTTGGTCATTTGCTGATGGGATACGACTTAAGCATCATCAGCCTATTGGGTATCGTGGCGCTATCGGGCATCGTCATCAACGATTCGCTGATATTAATCGATCATGCAAGCCATCTTAGAAGGCATACCAGTCACTTGTCCGCAGAAATTATTAAAATGGCCGCCATCCAGCGTTTCAGGCCTATTGTTTTAACCACGTTAACGACTCTCGGCGGTTTAATGCCGATGATTTTGGAAACCTCACGGCAAGCACGCATACTGATACCGATGGCCATTTCCATAGGCTTCGGCATCTTGTTCGCCACCTTGATCACACTGATTTTGATTCCGTCTTTATATTTAGCAATTGATGATTTAAACAAGTTCCTAATCAAGAAAAAAACCAAGCAGTGAAAGATTAACCCAGCGGTTCAAATTCAAGCTAAAATAAGAACTCAGGATTATTGAATCGGAAAATCAGTCTTTGGGTTGCCCTATTTATAATCATGCTGTAATCATTACTTAAACATCAAGAATTACTGCATTCGATTTAATTATTTCACTATAAACCAAACCCCTAAAGAGAACTCATGCTAGTTATTGCCGGATATTTAATCCTTTCTATATCAATCATGGGCGGATTTATGGGCGGCGGCGGACACCCCGGCGTTCTTTTTCAGCCCTTTGAATTTGTTATCATCATTGGCGCCGCTGTAGGCGCTTTCGTCTGCGGAAACTCCATGCCTGTTATAAAAGCAGCCGTCAGTCAGGCCACCGCCACCTTAAAAGGCACCCCGTACAATAAAGACTATTACCTTGAACTGCTGCTGTGTTTTTATGCAATCACCACTAAAACGCGCAAAGAAGGTTTATTGTCGCTGGAAAGCATTATCGACGATCCGAAAAGCAGCCCGGTGTTTACGCCCAGAATTCTCCAGGACCACCATTTATTGGAGTTTATCCTTGATAACCTGCGTTTGATCGTTACCGGGGTTGAAGTCTACGCACTGGAAGAACTGATGGATCAGGAACTCGAAACCCACCATGAAGAAGCCCATGCGCCGGTCAAAGCCATCCAGAATCTCGCCGATGGTTTGCCGGCCTTTGGGATTGTCGCGGCGGTAATGGGCGTTGTGCATACCATGGAATCAGTCGGCATTCCGCCCTCAGAACTGGGTAAATTAATCGCGGCAGCTCTGGTAGGAACATTTCTGGGTATTTTACTGGCCTATGGTTTTATCGGCCCGGTCTCAGCAGTAATGGCAGAACGCACTGAAGCGGCAGGCAACGTCTATAAATGCGCCCAAAAAGGCTTGTTGTGCTGCGCCAAAGGCGTATCACCGGCCATGACTGCGGAATATATGCGCACCATGATCGCTTCCACCATGCGACCCGGCTTTCTGGAATTGGAAGAGAAGTTAAGAGCGAATAAAGGTTAATTCAAAAAATGGCCGACCAACAACCGATCATCATAAAAAAAATAAAAAAAGGCGGCCATGTTCATCATGGAGGCGCCTGGAAACTGGCGTACGCCGATTTCGTTACCGCCATGATGGCCTTTTTTTTACTGATGTGGCTATTGGGGACAACCACTGAACCGGAACGCAGAGGGATTGCCGAATACTTTCAAAATCCTTTTAAGGCATCTGCAGAAGAAAAAGGAGCGGATGTCGGCGATCGAACCAGCATTATTCAAGCGGGCGGCTCAGATATTACCTCGCAGGATCAAGGCCAGGTCGACAAAGGCATGACGCTGGAAGAAAAACAGATTACGCCTGAGGATATTGAACAAAAAGCCGAAGAAATTGAGATGGCAAAACTCGAAGATTTAGAGAAAAAGATCCAGGATAAAATAGATTCAACTCCCGAGTTAACCGAATACAAAGATCAAATTAAACTGGAAATAACCTCCGAAGGCTTGCGAATTCTAATCGTCGATGCCCAGAACAGACCCATGTATAAACTGGCCAGCGCAGAAACCGAGCCGCAAATTAAATTGATTTTGAAGGCACTGGCACCGGTTATTAACGAATTACCCAATAGAGTCAGCCTTAATGGGCATACCGATGCCCTGCCTTTTCCGCCAAATCAGAAAAAATACACCAATTGGGAGCTCTCCAGCGATAGAGCCAATGCCGCTCGATACGAATTAACGCAAGGCGGACTTGCCGAAGAAAAAATCTTAAGAGTTATCGGATTATCGTCCAGCATTCCCTACAATGCCGACACCGAACCACTGGATCCGATTAACAGACGCATTTCCATTATCGTTATGAACAAAAAAACCGAGCAAGAGATTGTGCATAGCGTGGGGGACGATACGAATACCGAGGAAACCGGCAAAAAATAAACCGCCGAAATACTATGTCAATGTGGGAGCGATGCCCTCGTCGCGATGAGGGCATCGCTCCCACATTGACCCTAACTGCCCCGAACTAAGCCGGAAGCCCCTTGCATTTATCCATCGGATATTTTATTTATGGCGAGTTTCCCGAGACCGCTACTGCACTGTTAACGAGTCCGCAAGGTAAAGGTAACCGGCCCATTATTAACTAGCGAAACCTGCATATCCGCGCCAAACCGACCGAATTCAACTGTTGGATAAATTCGTTTTGCCAACTGTTGCAAATAGTCGAACAGCTCTTTGCCTTTTTCCGGAGGCGCAGCGGAAATAAAGCTGGGACGATTGCCCTTTTGGGTATCCGCAGCCAGCGTGAATTGCGGAACCAGCAACAAACCGCCGCCAATATCCCTTAAACTCAGATTCATGCGGTCATCGCTATCGGCAAAAATACGATAGTTAAGGATACGTTCCAGCAGCCGTTGAGCATCTTTTTGAGTATCCTCTTTTTCTACCGCAACCAATGCCATAATGCCGGTATCGATTTTCCCGATCTGTTGATTGTTGACGGTGACTGTAGCGGTGGTGACGCGTTGAATAATGCTGATCATAAGTGACGGTTAACAATAGGCGGAGCGGTGACTTTATGTAGGAGCGGCTAAAGCCGCTCCTACGACTCCCACAATTTTCTGGTTCCCAAGCTCCAGAGACTGTGAAAGTATTCGTATT
>JAURVK010000139.1 GCA_030655535.1 Methylobacter sp.
GATTTATCTGCCTTAAACCCTCTTCCCTCACTACCTTAAAAATCTATCATGACTGAAAAATACATCTACTCATTTCAAAAAGGCGACGGAAAAAATAAAGTGCTGCTGGGAGGCAAGGGAGCCAATCTGTGCGAAATGACCCAGATTGGGCTTAATGTGCCGCCGGGGTTTGTGATCACGACTAAAGCCTGTCTGGATTATCTCGAAAACCGTCAATTGCCCGACGGTTTGCTGGAAAACGTTAAAGCCCATATTGCCGAAATTGAAACACTCTCGGGTAAACAGTTTGGTGACAACCGTAATCCATTGCTGGTATCGGTGCGTTCCGGTTCGGCTATCTCAATGCCCGGCATGATGGATACTATTCTGAATCTGGGGCTTAATGCCCAAACCCTGACCGGCCTGATCGATCAGACCGGCGATGCTCGCTTTGCCTATGATGCCTACCGCCGTTTTATCCAGTTATTCGGCAAGGTTGCCTTGGGTATTGATGATGAAAAATTTGATCTGCATTTTGCCGCGATCAAAAAACAGGCCGGGATAAAATCCGATGTGGGCCTGGATGCCGAACATCTGCGCCAAATCAGTGAACTGTTTCTGCAGGTGGTTCTGGAAGAAACCGGCAAACCTTTTCCTGAAGATGTTTATGAACAACTGGAATTGTCTATTAAAGCGGTATTCAATTCCTGGATGGGCAAACGGGCAGTCGATTACCGGCGCGAATTCCATATCACGCCGAAAATGGCCAACGGTACCGCCGTTAATGTAGTCGCCATGGTGTTCGGCAATATGGGCAACGATTGCGCAACCGGTGTCGGCTTTACCCGCAATCCGGGTACCGGCGTTAATGAAATGTATGGCGAATACCTGGTTAATGCGCAAGGCGAGGATGTTGTAGCCGGTATTCGCACGCCAAAACCGGTGCAAGAATTGTCCTATGAAATGCCGGATCTGTACAAGCAGTTGGTCGATTTGCGTAACAAACTCGAATCGCATTATAAGGAAGTTCAGGATTACGAATACACCATCGAACGCGGCGTCTTGTTCTGTCTGCAAACCCGTAACGGTAAAATGAACGCGACTGCGATGGTGCGCACTTCCGTGGAGATGATGGCCGAAGGCCTGATCAGCAAGGAGCAGGCGTTGTTACGCATCAACCCCGAATTGCTGGAGCAGCTGTTGCATCCGCAACTTGATCCTGAAAATAAAGCCCTGCCGGTCGCTCAAGGCTTGCCGGCTTCGCCGGGCGCCGCTTTCGGTAAATGTGTGTTTGATGCCGATACCGCCGAATTAATGGGGCGTGCCGGAGAGCGGGTCATTTTACTGAGAGAAGAAACCAAACCCGAAGACATTCACGGCTTTTTTGCCGCCCAGGGTATTTTGACCAGTCGCGGCGGTAAAACCTCGCATGCCGCCGTAGTTGCCAGAGGCATGGGCAAAGCCTGTATTGCCGGCGCCGAAGACCTGCAAATAGATGTGCGTGCCCACCAGGCAATTATCGGTGATCTGCATATTCGAGAAGGCGATACCATTACTATTGACGGCAGTACCGGACTCATTTATTTAGGCGAAATCGCCACGATTGAACCTTCATTTTCCGAAGAATTAAAAACCTTGTTGTCTTGGGCCGATGAATTTGCCGAACTGGAAGTTCATGCCAATGTCGATACGCCGGAACGCGCACGCATGGCGCTCAGCTATGGCGCAACCGGTATTGGCCTATGCCGTACCGAGCGTATGTTTAATGCGTCCGACCGTCTGCCTTTAGTGATCGATATGATTCTGGCTGACAACAAGGATGCCCGGCAGCAAGCGTTGGAGCGGTTATTTCCGATTCAGCGTGATGACTTTAAACAGATATTTGAGGCGATGTCGCCTTATCCCGTCACCGTCCGGCTGCTGGATCCGCCGATGCATGAATTCCTGCCCAGTGAGCACCAGCTTGAAGATGAAATCAAATCCTTGAATCTCTATAAACTGATGATTCAGGGTCAGCAGGTCACCCTGGACACCTTGGGTCTACAGGCGTTATTGCCGACACCGTTCAATCATCTGAATGAGGACGTCATCAATAAAGCCATTGCTAAAAAGGAATTGATGCTGAAGAAAGTCAAAGAATTGTATGAAGTCAATCCGATGTTGGGTCACCGGGGTGTGCGTCTTGGCATGTCGTATCCGGAAATTTACCAGATGCAAATTCGATCCATTCTTGAGGCTGTGGCGCTGTGTACCCAACAAGGGACACCGATTCTGCCTGAAATCATGGTGCCTCAGGTTATTACCTTGCAGGAGTTGATCAAAGTAAAATCCTTTGTCGATCAAATTCAACAGGAAGTCGAAAGTCAGTACGGTATTGCGCTGGAATTTAAATTCGGCACCATGGTGGAAACTGTCAGGGCCTGTACCCGCGCCGGAGAATTGGCTCAAGTGGCGGAATTTTTCTCGTTCGGTACCAATGACTTAACCCAGGCGACTTTCTCATTTTCACGCGAAGATGCAGAAAACAAATTTCTGCCGCTTTACAATGAAACCGGATTACTTGAAGACAACCCGTTTGAAGTGCTTGATGCCAAAGGTGTCGGTCAATTAATGAAAATGACCGCTGATTCAGGACGCCTTACCCGGCCCGATATCAAAATAGGCATTTGCGGCGAACAAGGCGGCCATCCGCAATCGATTCGCTTTTGTCATCATATCAAACTGGATTATGTCTCCTGTTCGGCGCCACGTATACCCATCGCCAGGCTGGCTGCAGCCCATGCGAAATTGCTGGAGGATGACTACAGGATTAGTTAATGCTGCAGTCATGTTAGCCATGGTGGGCAGCGCGGTTTTGCCTACCAAAAAACCGGAATGACGCCCATAAAAAAACCGCCCAACCCGGTGAAGGATTGGATGGTTTGTGTCGGTGCGATTTGACGGCTTATGCGGTTAATCGCGTGGGCAGAGTTGTGCTTTTTTCATAGATAATATGTTCATGAGTCAATCCTCTTTTTATGGTTCGTTTTTTGACGTAATCACAAATATCCGGCCCGCGCAGATTATTGTGTAACGGCAGCTAAGGTTTGTCGAGAACCCGAAGCAACTCGATTGTTTCCCATCCGTTTCAAGACCTGATCGACTTCAACGTTCATCTTCTTTACACTGGCGGGACATAACAATCTATCCTGCATTGGGATGTTTGTCATTTCCACATGCCTAACATTCGGCTGAGATCAACGGCAATGACTTCGTTGGGCTTGGACAATGCTCTCTTATTGGTGCCGTTTATGTATGAAAACTATCAATTTTGATCCGGTTCAAACCGAGTTATTAAAAGGCGTAAACCTGATTGAAGCCAGCGCCGGAACGGGTAAAACCTACGCCATAGCGATGCTGGTGCTGCGTTTCGTGGTCGAGCAGGGTATCGCAATCGAAAAGTTGCTGGCGGTCACTTTTACCAAGGCGGCAACCGAAGAGCTTAAGGACCGCGTGCGCTCCAGATTGGCTGAGGCCCGGCGGGCTTTGGACGGGCATACTGAAAACATCGACGGCAATATTATCGGCTGGCTGGCTAGGCTGAACATTGAACCGGAGCTGGTCAGGCAACGTCTTCAAATGGCGCTGCTGGATATAGATCAGGCCGGAATTTTCACTATCCACGGTTTCTGTCAGCGAGTCTTAAGGGAACATGCGCTGGAAAGCGGGCAATTATTCGATGCCGAATTAACCGGCGATCTGGCGGATATTAAACAGGCTTGCGCGGATGATTTCTGGCGCAAGCAGATTTACCGGCGTTCGGCGTGGGAAGTCGAGGTATTAACGACGGACTTTAAAACCCCGGATGCGTTGCTTGCCAGTGTTGCCGCATTTCCCGGCAACGGTTTGGAAATCGAAGTTTATCCGCTTTGCGAGAGTCCGGATGCCGCATTAAAAGAATTACAACGGCTGGCGGGTTTGGCAAAAGATCAGCTGGATAAGTGTGCAACGGTTTTGCGCGATTGCTTCGCCGACGAAAAATTCAAGGCCGGTTATACCGACGCTTTTGAATTTCACTATGACTCGCTAAGTGCGTGGCTGCACGGCACTACCACCCACCTTCCCGATGCCGAGGCATTTGCCTTATTGACTAAAAACGGTTTGACCGATGCGCTGAACGGCAATAAATTCAGGACCAATAAAACCCAATCCGGCGATCAGCGCAAAGCCGAATATCTGGCCGAATTAGCCATCGATACCGCAGCTTTCGATGCGCTGGCTTTAGCGTTTACACACGTCGGCCTGGTATTGCGCAAAACCCTGCTGGACAGTTTGCGCGAGGAGCTGGATAAACGCTTGCAGCAGCTTAATGTGCTGTCGTTCGATGATTTGATCAGTCGTCTGGCTGAGGCCTTGCAAAGCGAAAAAGGCGTACTGCTGACGGCTGAATTGCAACAGCGTTTTGAAGTCGCCCTGATCGATGAATTTCAGGATACCGATGACAGCCAGTGGTTTATTTTTTCCTCGCTATTTGCCGCCCCCAGCCAGTATTTATATTTAATCGGCGACCCCAAACAGGCAATCTATAAGTTTCGCGGCGCGGATATTTATTCGTATCTGGACGCGCAACAACAGGCCGAGCATCAATTTACCTTGGGGCTTAACTGGCGTTCGCATCCGCAGTTGGTCGATGCGGTGAACGCCTTGTTTCAACGAGACCGGGCATTTTTGCTGGAGGGTCTGGAGTTTGTCAACGTAAAGCCCGCCTTGTCGGCAGATAAGGGCGAATTGCATCATGAAGGACAGGCCGTTGCGCCGATGGTGCTGTGGCAGTTACCGGAAAGCGACAGCAAATCAGGTTACTGGACGGCGGGCAAGGCGGCCGAGGAAATCAGGATCGCCGTTGTTAATGAAGTCGTCGATTTGCTGACCGGCGACTACGCCCTGCAACCGGCGAACCGGGTCTTACTGCCCAAAGACATTGCCATCCTGGTAAGAACCAATACCCAGGCCAGAGATTATCAGGCGGCATTGCGACTGGCGGGCGTGCCTTCCGTGCTAAACAGCACGGAGTCGGTTTTTGCCTCGCAGGCGGCGGCCGATTTATACAGCCTGTTGCAGGCCGTGGCTCATCCCGGCGATAGCGGTCTGTTCAAACAGGCTTTGACGCTGGACTGGTTTGATCTGGATGGGCAAACGCTGCATCGGCTGATCAATAACGAGATCGAGCTGGACGCCTGGATGTCGCGCTTTCTCGGTTATTTTCAGGACTGGCAGCAAACCGGTTTGATGGCGATGATGCAGCATTTGCTGACTCAGGAAAAAATCAGGGCCGGTGTATCGAAAACATTGATGGCGGAAAGACAGCTCACCAACCTGCATCATCTGATCGAGCTGGTACAACAGGCGGCTGTCGATGAACATCTGGGCATCAATAAAACCCTGGACTGGCTGCGCAGTGCGATTGCCAAGGCGAGCAGCGCGGAAGACCAGCAGTTGCGTCTCGAAAGCGACGACGAAGCGGTCAAAATCGTCACCATGCACCGTTCCAAGGGACTGGAATATTCCATCGTATTTTGCCCTTATCTTTGGCAGCGCAGCGATCGTTTAAACAGCGAACGGTTGTTGATTCGATGCCATGAAAACGGCCGGACGATAGTCGATTTGGGTTCAGCTGATTTTGAACGACACCGCGAAATGGCATTAAACGAAGAGCTGGCCGAGGATTTGCGGGTGTTTTACGTGGCGGTTACCCGTGCCAAATACCGTTGCTATATTGCCTGGGGCGATGTGCGTTCGCAGGATACGGCGAATAATTCGTCTATGGCCTGGCTGCTTGAATTTGCGACAGCCGATTTTTCCGAGCAACAGGCAAGACTGCAAGCCTTTCAGAATCAAGCAGGGCAGGCATTTGCTTACCGGTTGCTGGACGTGCCGGGTGAGTTAAACGGCAGTTATCAAAAAACGGTTGCCCCCCCTCCAATGCAGGCAAAAAAACGCAAAAGATCGCTGTATACCAGCTGGCAAATGAGCAGCTATACGGCCTTGTCGGCATTAAGTCAGCATGATGCGGCGGAGCTGCCGGAAGATAAGGCGGGAGAGCAAACGCTGATTGCCAAGCCCGAGCCCGGCAGCGCAGCACTTGAATTGCCCAGAGGTGCGCACACCGGCAATGTCGTGCATGACCTGCTGGAAAACCATGCGTTCATCGACTTGGCCCGGCGCAAGGATATTGCGGCGCAGCGGGACAGGGCTTGCCAGCGCTATGGCTTAAAACTGGAGCGGCCGGAAATGCTGGATGAGCTGTTGCAGACAGTGGTCGCAACGCCGCTGTCCGCAACCGATGGTGATTTTTGCCTGATGAATCTGGCGGAAAGTCAGTGTCTAAAAGAGATGCCGTTTTATTTATCCCTGCAAACCATGGACGCCGCCCAGATCAACCGTATTTTGCGCGACACCCCGGCTTTCCAGCCGTTGACCGCCAAGCAGATGTGCGGTTATCTGACCGGGTTTATCGATCTTATCTGCGCGTTTCCAAATTCGGGAGCGAGGCGTTATTATGTGATGGATTATAAAACCAACGGCCTGCAAGATTACACTCCAGACAGCTTAAGCCATGCGATGCGCGAACATAATTACGGCCTGCAATACTGGATTTATACGGTCGTGCTGCATCGCTACTTACAAATGCGCTTGCCGGATTACGACTATGAAACCCATTTCGGCGGCGTGCGTTATTTGTTCGTGCGCGGCATGCAACCGGATCAGCCTATGAGCGGTATTTATCAGGACCGGCCAGACTTGGAGCGGGTTGAAACATTGGCGGCGTTGTTTGGGGGTGAAAAGTGACAGATGACGACTTGGATGCGGCAGCGCAAACCGAACCAAGATCATTCAGCCGTCTGGATGTGGCTTTTGCCCGTTTTCTTAGCCGGCGCACCGATTTTGACCCGCTGCAAAAACAGGCTTTCGAGGCCGTCGCGATGACGGTGTCTTACGAGCAGAACCAGGGCCACAGTTGCATCCGAGTAGACGACAATGCGCGAGCATTGCTGCTCGCCTCCGGGCAGGTCTCCAGCGATCCGGAAAATACACTGCCTCTGGTTATCGAACAGGATCGTCTGTATCTGCACCGTTACTGGAATTATGAAAACCGGCTGGCGATGCAGATCAAGACGATGATTCAGGCCGAAGCTAATGGCAACCAGCCGGTTGCCGCTACGGAATTGCTGCTGGATCGTTATTTTGATGCAACTGATGAAATCGACGATCAGCGCGAGGCGGCGAAAATGGCGGCCAAACAGTCGTTCAGCATCATAACCGGCGGGCCGGGAACCGGAAAAACCTTTACCGTCGTTAAAATCCTGGCGCTGTTGCAGGAATTGGCCGAACAACCGCTGCATATCGCCTTGGCGGCGCCGACCGGAAAGGCCGCCATGCGACTTCAGGAATCGATCGGATTCAGCAAGGCGAAGCTGCCGTGTTCGGAGACGATAAAAAATCGCATTCCGGAAACGGTAAGCACCCTGCATCGCCTGCTGGGTGCGATGCCGCCCTCCCCGTATTTCCGGCATCACGCCGATAAACCGCTGGTTCACGATCTGGTCGTGGTTGACGAAGCGTCGATGGTCGATCTGGCCTTGATGAGCAAGCTGCTTGACGCGTTAAAACCCGGCGCGCGCTTGATCTTGCTGGGCGATAAGGATCAGCTGGCCTCGGTGGAATCCGGCGCGGTGTTGGCCGATTTGGCGATGGCCGAGACGCTGCAAAACAATGTCTACACCTTAAAGAAATCGCACCGTTTCGGCGGCGCTATAAAAGAGTTGGCCGAAGCGGTCAACCTTCAGCAGGATCAACTCGCCTGGCAAATTTTAAGCGATGGCGGAGACCGTGCCTTGCAACGTCTCGATGAAGATTTAATCGATTACGTCGCCGCACAGCAGGCGGATTATTTGCAATTGACTAAAGCCGGTGCCGAATTTGAGCGGATTTTTCAGGCGTTCAGCCGCTTTCAGGTGTTGTGTTCCAACCGGCAGGGAAAAAACAGCGTTGCCGACATCAATTATCGGGTTGAGCAAAAACTGGCCGAGCAACAGCGGATCGATTTGTCCGGTTTATGGTATCCGGGGCGGCCGGTCATGGTTACGCAAAACAATCCGGCGCTGCATCTTTATAACGGCGATATCGGCATTTGCATGGCGGATAAAACAGTCGGCATCTATTCTTCTACAGAGAAACTGATGGTATTTTTCCTGCGCGCCGACGGCAGCGTCGAAAAATACCTGCCTGCCCGTGTGCCGCATTGCGAAACCGTTTTTGCGATGACCATACACAAAAGCCAGGGCTCTGAATTTGAGGAAGTGCTGATTGCCCTGCCTGAAGCAATCAATCCCGTGTTAACTAAAGAACTGCTGTATACCGCAATTACCCGAGCCAAGACAAGGCTCAAACTGGTTGCCGAAGAGGCCGTATTTATTGCGACAGTTCAGCAAAAAATCGAGAGGATTACCGGATTGGTTGATAAATTCAGGGCAACTGCGCAATAGAACGCAGATGGTAACCTCCTATTTTCTCAGTCACAGCCGAAAGTGCCTGCCAAAGTTTTACGCGGCGCAGCGCGCCGATACTGCATTCCCACGCAACGCGTCACTGCCATTAAGTTAAGGATTTAATCTATCGTGGGCGCGAATTTATTCGCGCTTTTTAATACTTATCGCGCGAATAAATTCACGCCCACGGCATTCAGCCCTAACTGTTTTCGGCGTAACTTAATGGCAGTGACGCGGCGCGTGGGAACGAGGTAATAACCCGCGTTATCACTAGCCGTTAATTGATTTCGTCCGCATCAATTAACGTATCGGCATCAATATTTTTTTGATTCAACTCCAGCGTCGGATCGTCGCCTACTATAATGACTTCGACGCGTCTGTTTTTTTCTCGATTTTCTGCCGACGTATTGGGTGCTAAGGGTTGCGTGTCCGCATAACCTTGTATAACGACCCGTCCTTTATAGACACCTTTGTTTTCTAGCATCTGTTGAGCGACCGTGACCGCTCGCGATGCCGATAAATCCCAATTCGAACGATAATTGACATTGGCAATAGGAATATCGTCAGTATGTCCGGAAACCTGAATGTTACCTTTCGCTTCGATGACAGCGGCGGTGATTTTATCCATGACTGCGGAAAATCCGGGCTGAAGATCAGCGCTACCGGAAGGAAATGAGCCTTTTTCCTGAATTCGAATGACAATGGTCAGGTCAACGGTTTCCACCATTATCTGGCCTTTTTGGATTTCCTCTTTCAACAACTTTTTAATCTTCTCGGCTTCAGCTGCAATTTCGCGGAGCTTGGTTTCCAGGAGTTGTTTTTTTGCTTCTTCGATATTGGCGCCTAGAGTTGGCGATTGCTGGACTGTTGTCTGCCTGACTTCATTTTCTATGGTGAGTTCTGTTTGTGCCGGAGAAAAATCCTGTGCGATAAAGCTGGTACCCATCGGCGTGTCAGGTTGGGTAACTTCGTTTTGCACGCCAAACGCCTCCCTCATAGAACCGGCTACCTGCTTGAATTTTTTCGCATCCTGGGTTGCTGTTGACAGCATCAATACAAAAAAACACAGCAGCAAAGTACACAGATCTGCAAACGTTGCCAGCCAAGCAGCTCCTTTAGATCGGGGACGCTTGGGATATTTACCAGGCATGTTGCATTACTCGCTGTCTTTTTTGCGTTTTTTGTTGGAAATATAGGATGTTAATAATGTTTCCAGTATTATTGGATTCATGCCTTCCTGAATGCCGTTAATGATTTCAACAATCAACTCCATATTGGTTTGCTCATATAGCAGCACCGAGGACAGCTTATCGATAATGGGTATGGCGAAACAGTTGGCTATCATTGCACCGTAAAGCGTCGTTAACAGCGCTATCGCCATGGCGGGGCCGATACTGGAAGGGTCGGACATGTTGGACAGCATCTGCACCAGACCCACCAAGGTTCCGATCATACCCATCGCTGGCGACAGATCAGCAACGCCTTGCCATAAATATTGGCCGGCTTCATTGCGGGAAATCATTTGATCTATTTCTTTGGTCAGCATTTTCCTGACTAAGGCAGGGTCATGCCCGTCAACACATAAGCTGATGCCCTTTTTTAAAAAGGGATTGGAAATTTCGGCTCTTCCCGATTTCGTGGGGTGACCACTACATATAGTGTTAGGCATAACCAAATAACCGCCGGCCTTCGACATCGAGCCAGATATGCTGGAATAACCGACCTAAGTCATATATCCCATAGCAACGCCGCTTGATGACTT